>JAHDDO010000003.1:0-100972 GCA_020629315.1 Saprospiraceae bacterium
AGGAGAGGCAGAGATTTGGGCTGAAGACTTCAACCAGAAGAGTGAGGACCCATGTTACGATTGTGATGGAGAACAACTATTTTATTCTTTTGAGGAAGATAATTTGGTTGAGGTCAAGTATTTTGATTGTAGTGTTTTTGAAAAGGACTTTTACGTTTATACAGAAACGCTCACCGTATATATTTTAGATAATGCTGGGAATAGCTCGAGTTGTAATGTCCAGATTGTTGTCCAACATAATGGGGCTTGTCCTGTGCCAAATGGTGCTTCTAGAATATCCGGTTCAGTACGTACTGCTACCAATGTTCCTGTGGAAGAAGCTGTAATTACATTGGACAGCGATCAAGCTGAATTTCCAATGTTAGCCCTTAGTGAATCAAACGGGAGCTTTGAATTCTCCGAGCTGAAAACAGAGGAAGATTATGTTATTAAAGGCCAAGCTTTTTCTCATATTTTGAATGGAGTAAGCACCTTAGATATTGTATTTATTCAGCGGCATATTTTGGGAATTGAAGATCTTGATTCACCCTACAAAGTCATAGCAGCTGATGCAGATAATTCTCAAAATATAACGGCTGGAGATTTAGTCACTATTCGAAGGGCCATTTTGGATTTAATCGATGAGTTTCCAAATGATCAAAGCAGTTGGCGATTAGTAGATTCATATCAAGAATGGAATGATAAATCAAATCCTTTCCCTTTTGATGAATGGATTACAATTTCACATTTGACACAGGATACAACTAACCTTGACTTGACGGCTATAAAAATTGGTGATGTGACGAATAATGCCTCTGCTAGTTTAGATGGAGATAGAGTTGAAAATAGAAGTATTGAGAATTTGGAATTACACATAGAGGACATTGGACTAGAAGAAAATAGCGTTTATCAAATACCTGTTTATTTATCCAATAAGCACAAAGATGTAACCGGTCTTCAATTTACGCTCCAATACAATCCAGATATACTCTCGGAATTGGAGATCGTTGGAGAGGCGATAAACATTTCTTCATCCCATGTTGGCTATAGTAAAAAAGATGAAGGTATACTTACCGTTAGTTGGGATAATGTATTTGGAACAGAGCTACGTGAAAATGAAATTTTATTCTATATCAAGGGGCAGGCTTCACAATCAGGAACCTTGTCAAATCTACTTTCTATAAATTCAAAACGAATTCAGGCGGAGCATTATAATTCAGCACTAGACATAGGAGACATCAAGCTGCATTTTAAATCTGACCATCTGAGTGATGGATTTGATGTGTTCCAGAATTCGCCAAATCCATTCACAGATTATACGGAGATAGGATTTAAAATTATTGAAGCATCGGAGGTAACATTACGTATAGTAGATATGGATGGAAAACTAGTTCATCAGTTTTCTGATTTTTATACAGAGGGAACGCATAGTATTAACTTGAATAATTTTATGGCATCACCGGGTGTTTATGCATATACCATAATGGCAGGTACAAACACCAAAACGAGATATATGATAGTAATCAATTAATCAAAAAGGGAAAGCGATTTCCCTTCTTGATTATTTTTTGGTTCAATATTTTTAGGTGAATTATTTCGCACGTTATTAACCTCGGTTGATACTTCGTATGAGCGCATTAATGTACTCGGATAAGGTTGTATCATATCAATGAGATCTTTGACAGGTATTTCCTGATCCAACCAAAGTTTCTCTTGTTCGGGTAACAATATGGCAGGCATTCGGTCATGTACCTTTGCTACAAGATCATTTGCATTTTGTGTGATTAAGGTAAACGTATAGATATCATCTCCTTCGGGTGAGACCCACTTTTCCCACATCCCAGCGATGCTAAATATATCTTCATTTGTCGTTTGAAATCGATAGGGTATTTTTTGTTTTCCTTCTTTTTTCCATTCGTAGAAACCATCAAAAGGTACTATACAACGCCTTCGTTCCACGGCCTGCTTAAAACTCGGTTTTTCTAATACTGTTTCTTTCCTTGCATTAATCATTTTAAATGCGATCTTACTATCTTTTGCCCAAAATGGAATTAGGCCCCATTTAAAAAGCTGAATGGAGCGAGAGTCATCGCTTGTTATAACCGGATGAAGTTGCGTTGGAGCAACGTTGTAATTGGGAAGAGGATTATACCGTACAAGATCTTCTGAATAAAAGGAAGCATTAAATCGTTGTTCAATTTCCTTTTCGGTTTTAGTCAATGAAGATCGACCACACATGTTAATACTTTCTCTTATGGACGTAACAGTCTATACCTCTATTCTTTAATTGGTAAGTAATGTCTACTGCTTGTCCATTGTCATTATACCTCCCTGCAATCACTGTTTGATAGGCAGAGCCATCGAAGTTTAGTTTTTCAGCACCGGAGTAGCCCATGTTCTGAAGTTTTGTAACCATTTTATTTGCATTGGCATCTTGAAGAAAGCTTCCTGCAATTACTAGATAGTCTCCGCTACTACTTGAACTTGTTGCAGGTGGTGAATAAACGGGCTCCTCATACGCTTGGTAAGTATCTTCTTGGGTTTGTGTTTCAGATTGAAAATCAGAATCATCTGTTTGCTTCTCAAAGCTTTTTTCTATGGCCTCATCTAATGCTTCATAATCGATAGGTTCATTTTCTTCCTCAAAAAGACCTTCTTCTTCATCAACCTCTTCTTCGAAAAGATCTTCTTCATTAGCGACTACTTCTGTGTTGTCTTCGGTCTGTTCATTAGAATTACAGCCTTGAATACTTCTACTTAACCATACAAATAACGCAAGCATAAGAAGTAAGTAGATTATGATTCTTATCGTTTTAGACATGACAATTGCTTTGTGGTCTAAAATTACAAATTAATTATTCTTTGAATATATACTTAAGCTGTAGTTAATAGGCCCGTTCCTTCTTGTTTTCGTAGAAGTTGATATATGCTTTATTAACGATTCGATTTCCACCTAAGGTTGGATAATTTCCAGAGAAGTACCAATCCCCGGTATTTTCTGGACAGGCTTCATGCAGGTCTTCGATAGTTTGGTACATTACTGTTACGTCGATATCTAGTTCTTTTGGTTTGAGTAAAGCACTGATTTTTTTCGAGATCTCAGCTTGTGTGTACCTATCATAAAGCGGCTTGACTTCGTTCTGAATTTGTCCTATAGGTAATTCATTGGCAGCTTTACATTTATCATACGTTTCTTTAAGTAAAGACTCTTTTCCATCATCTTTTAAGAGTTCGACCAATGCCCTGAAAGCTATTAAGTTATACATTCTTGACATATCGATACCATAGCAATCTGGATACCTAATTTGTGGGGCAGAAGAAACAACAATAATACGCTTAGGGTGTAATCTATTTAAAATTGTCAGAATACTATCGCGCAGGGTGGTTCCCCGAACAATGGAATCATCAATGACAACAAGTGTGTCTTTGTCATTATTTACAATGCCATAGGTAACATCATACACCATCTTAACCATTTCCCTTCTGGATACATCATCAGCAATAAAGGTTCTCATCTTCGCATCTTTTACGGCTAATTTTTCGATGCGTGGAGAAACATTCATGATTTCATCCAAATCTTGTTGCGTCATGGAGTTACCTAAGGCAGCAATTTGATCTTTTCTTCGTTGGTCATTTACTCTATGCAGTTCTTCGACTAAACCATAAAAGGCGACTTCTGCTGTATTAGGTATATAGGAGAAAACGGTATTCTTAAAGTCATAATTAACTTCTTCAAGAATTCTTTTTGTTAGTTTTTTACCTAGGTCTTTCCGCTCTGTATAGATTTCTCTATCAGTACCTCTAGAAAAGTAGATACGTTCAAAAGAGCAAGCTTTTCTAGGAATTTGATCCTTAAAATGTTTTTCCTCTACACTGCCATCTTTTTTAATGATTAGGGCATGACCTCTTTGTAACTCTTTTATATTTTTAAATCTGACATTAAATGCGGTTTGAATTGCTGGTCTTTCAGATGCAGCAACTACCACTTCATCATCTTCATAATAATAGGCGGGTCTTATGCCTGCAGGGTCTCTCATTATAAATGCATCACCATGCCCTAGCATGCCAGCAATTACATATCCCCCATCGATTTTTCTGGCTGACCTCTGAAGGATACGTTGTAAATCTAAATTTTCTGCTATTAAAGGTGTAATATCTGAATTACTGATTCCTTTGGCTTTGAACCATTTAAAAAGTCGTTCTACTTCTAAATCTAAAAAGTGTCCAATTTTTTCTAAAATGGTTATGGTATCCGATTGTTCTTTAGGATGCTGACCAAAGGATATCAGTTCTGCAAATAATTCGTCAATGTTGGTCATGTTGAAATTACCAGCAAGTACTAGATTTCGAGTGATCCAATTATTTTGGCGAAGAAAAGGATGCACTGTTTCTATGGTATTTGAGCCATGCGTCCCATATCTTAAATGGCCCAACAAAACTTCTCCGGTGTATGGCTTATTCTCTTTTAACCAAGCAGCATCATGAATTTGATCTTCAGTTACATCAATAAAATGGCTATAGACCTGTTCAAAAACCTCTTTTAGGTATTGAGGGGCATTTGATCTTTTTCTGCTGATATATCTGGTCCCAGGTCTGGGGTCTAGTTTAATAGTGGCAATACCAGCTCCATCTTGGCCCCGGTTTCGCTGCTTTTGCATAAGAAATTGCAGCTTATATAAGCCATACAGAGGTGTGCCATATTTTTCCTCGTAGTATTCGAGCGGTTGTTTTAGCCTAATAAAAGCTAATCCGCACTCATGCTTTATCTGGTCACTCATGGATAAGGGTCCTTAGGTCCTTTGTGAGTTGCAAATGTAAATTAATTTAGAAGTAAGTCTCGCATTTTGCAATAAACTATCTTTGTATTGACCAAAAAGCTGTAAAGTATCATCTAAGAGTAAAGCTATAAACCTTAGTTATGTTCAGGAAGCGAGTAAAGAATAAACAATTTGATTATATCCCTCGATTTTACGACCCTGTAAAGGAGGATCTTGACGCCAGACTTTCTCCATACGATGAAGAGAAGAAGGATGTGGATCGATTAAAAAGCAGTATACGTAGTGGATTTCAACGAAAGTCAAGAGTGCCACAATCGCAAATTTCAGGAATGCGTATGCGATCAAATATTCGATTATTTATGATTATAGGTGTTCTCTGCTTGGTTAGTTACCTTATGCTTAAATCCGACGCATTTCTCGGTTTTGTTGAGTCTTTAAATCGTTAGTCGATTGTGGAAAAATACCTTACGATGTCCACTTCTGAATGCTATCTTTGATTGTTAGAAAGAGCAATCCCTTTCTGAAACAAAAACTCAAATTTTAGATTAAAACCGATACTGAATATGGCTGATATAATTCAGCTTTTGCCCGAATCTGTAGCTAACCAAATCGCAGCCGGAGAAGTAATCCAGCGTCCTGCCTCTGTTGTCAAGGAGCTGATGGAAAATGCTATTGATGCAAAGAGTAGTTTTATTCAATTAATAATAAAAGATGCAGGTAAATCATTGATCCAGCTGATTGATGATGGCATAGGTATGTCTGATATAGATGCACGGATGAGTTTTGAAAGACACGCCACATCTAAGATCAAGGAGGCGGCCGAATTATTTGCTATTAAGACTATGGGATTTAGAGGAGAAGCGTTAGCGAGTATTGCTTCTATTGCCCAGGTAGAAATGACAACAAGACAAGAAGAGTCTGAGTTGGCCACGCATATAGTTATGCAAGGCTCTGAAATCAAAAAACAAGAGTACACCCAAGCTAATAAAGGGACATCCATTGCAGTTAAACAACTTTTTTACAATGTTCCGGCAAGACGTAAATTTTTAAAGACTGATAGTGTTGAGTACAAGCATATCCTTGAAGAGTTCAAACGGGTTGCTTTAGCCAATCCTGGGGTGCGATTTACATTGATTCACAATGATAATGAGGTATACCATCTACCTGCTGGGAATTTAAGAAAGCGAATAGTAGGGATATTTGGAAAGAACCAGAATGAAAAGTTGGTTCCTGTTCATGAAGAAACAGATATTTTAACTATTGATGGTTTTATAGGAAAGCCAGAAGCTGCCAAACGACAACGAGGCGATCAATACTTTTTTGTAAATAGCCGATTTATAAAGAGTAACTATTTAAACCATGCTATTAAAACGGCCTTTGGTGAACTTATCAGTAAGGAGCATTATGCATTCTATGTGATCAATTTACAAATAGACCCATCGAAGATTGATATAAATATTCATCCAACAAAAACAGAAATAAAATTTGAGGAAGAGCGATTGATTTATCAATACTTAAAGGTAACCACACAGCATGCATTAGGTAAATACTCAGTGGTACCAACCTTAGATTTTCAACAACAAAATGGGTTTATAAATCCAACGCCACAGAAGGAAGGATCCCGATTTAGCATGCCAAATGCTGGGGGTAATTTTAGCAGACCTAGTCGTAAAGACATTGATGACTGGTCTCATTTTTACGAGAATATTTCAACGGACGCTGAGCAATCAGAGGAACAACAAGTTATTCGATTAAGTAGTCGAATGGGTAGCGAAACTGATAATCATTCTCACCAAATCCCTGATGAAGAACAAAGAGAAGCCTATCAAATTCATGGCAGTTATATAATTACACCTATTCAATCTGGGTACCTCGTCATACATCAACAGTTTGCTCATGAACGAATATTGTTTGAACGTTATATAAAGCAAATTGCAGCTAATGAGAAAAGTACACAACAACAATTGTTTCCTATTCAGATAAGTTTTGAACCAGATCAAGCGAATACTTTATTAGAGATGTTACCAATCGTTCAATCTTTAGGATTGGATATACATCATTTTGGGGATCAAACCTTTGTTATTCAAGGTGTACCTGCAATTATGACTAATGTCAATATTGAAGAAATATTAATACAGGCGGTTCATCAATATGAGTCTAATCTAGAACTAAAAGTAGGCTTAGAAGAAAATGTGGCAAGAAGCATCGCTAAAAGTGCATCTATACGAAAAGGAAAATTGCTGAACCAAGAAGAAATGCTTACCCTTATAAGTGAGTTATTTGCCTGTGAGGTACCTTTTATTAGCCCATCTGGTCGAAAATGCTTTATAGAAGTTGAACTTAATCAACTAGAAAAACAGTTTTAGTGTTGGTTTGTTGATAAAGCGAATAAACGGGCATGAATCGAATAACAGACGGAGTTAAAAATTTGATGATCATTAATGTGATTATCTTTTTTGCTAAAGTTACATTGGAAAATAGAACCGATGGTTTGCGAATGTTTTTTAGAAAACTGATGCTTTATTTTCCAGAATCAGACTATTTCGAACCCTATCAATTAGTTTCTCATTTCTTTATGCATGCAGATGCAGGGCACTTGATATTTAATATGTTGGCCTTATATTTCTTGGGACCTATGGTTGAAAGTAGAATAGGTCTAAAACGATTCTTGATCTTGTACTTCGCTAGTGCAATAGGGGCTTTTGCTTTACATTTAGGGTTTGACTATTATCAATACTTTAGCTCGCCGGAGACGTTTAAAGTTATACCCATGTTGGGTGCTTCAGGCGCTATTTTTGGTGTAATTGCTGCTTTTGGTGCTTTATTCCCAGAGGCCCGATTAATGTTACTTTTTCCTCCTATGCCAGTCAAAGGAAAGTACTTAGCGCTATTAGCCATTGGATTAGGTATGATTATGCCAATGGGAGGCAATGTAGCTCATCTGGCTCATGCGGGTGGCGCGATAGTTGGATATATCTATATACGATACTTTATAAACCGAATACGCTAAAATTTCGTTATCTCAGTATGTTCGAGTCAATCATTGATGATATAAAGCAGGCATTTAGGTCAGGCAACACCTTGACTCGAATAATTCTTGTCAATGTGGCACTCTTTGTTCTTATTAATTTAATAGGTGTTTTTTCGGGTGGTTTTCAAGGAGATTTTTTCACTGCGGTAAAAAATGGATTAAGTATTCCAGGTAGCCCAATCACCTTCTTGAAACAGCCATGGAGTTTGATCACACACATGTTTTTGCATGTGGGTTTCTTCCACATTTTCTTCAATATGCTTTTGCTGTATTGGTTCGGAAGAATAGTCGGGGATTTTCTTGGAGATAAACGCTTTCTTTCTTTGTATTTGTTGGGAGGTTTAACGGGTGCCTTATTTTACATGTTATCAGCTAGTTTATTACCAGGTAGTAGTATGATTGGATCATATGCTTTGGGGGCATCGGCTGCTGTAATGGCGTTTGTTTTTACAGCTGCTGCATTATCTCCAGACTATTCTATGAATCTGATATTATTGGGTCCAGTTAAAATTAAATACATAGCACTTGTTTTATTATTTATGGATATCGTAGGAACAGTCGGCAATAATTCAGGAGGGGCTATTGCCCATATAGGTGGTGCCCTATTTGGTATGTCGTATGTATATTTTTTAAGACAAGGAACAGATTTGACAAACCCACTCCAACAATTTTTTGGGTTTTTTAAAAAAGAATACCCCTCAGAACCAAAGCGATCGGAATATATAAAAGTGGTTCACAAAGATCTCAGTAAACCAAAATCTAAATCCAATCATAAACAGCGTTATATTTATGATCAGAAAAAGATTGATGCTATCCTAGATAAAATCAATGATCATGGGTACGACAGTCTAAGCAAAGAAGAAAAGGAAATTCTGTATAACGCTAGCAAAAAATAGCATTGCACAAACTACTGTTTTTACTTAACGCGCTCCTAATTACCCTGCTGCTTTTGGGTTACATGAGCCCCTATGTATCTGCAGAATATGGTTTATATCTTCCAACCATAAGCTTGCTATTCCCTGTTATTTTATTTACGAACATCTGTTTTGTTATCTATTGGTTAATCGCAAAGCCAAGGTTTGCTATGGCATCCATAATAGCATTGTTGTTAGGATGGAAGGTGATTCCTAGACATTACAATATTGGTGGAAATTCAACAGGCATGGAATGTGGAACTGAGATACAAATTCTAAGTCAAAATCTACAAGCAGCTAAATATTTTAAGAGAAATAAGAGAGAACTAGATGAAAGCAAAGTGCTTGAATTTACCAAATGGGTTGAAACAATAAAGAATATTGATATTCTTTGTTTTCAGGAACAACGCTACCATGCAAATGAGCTTCTAAGTAAGCATCTTATAGGATATAATAAGCATGCGGTCGATACTATTGGCACCAGTATTTTTTCTAGTTTTCCAATGAAAGAAAAGGGGTTTTTGAATATTGGGGGGAATACTAAATATGCGGCATGGGCTGATTTAGACCTAGAAGGCCAAACGGTAAGAGTATATAGTGTTCACTTAAGTTCAAACATGATCTCAGATAAGGCTAAAGATGTTGCTCAGGATCATAATTTGCGTGATACTAAAACCTGGGATAGAATTAAAAAAATGATTCGAAGCTATGGTAGAAATAGTATTGCTAGGAAAAAGCAACTAGCTTTATTATATGAGCATATGGCATCAGGACCTGAGTACATTGTCTTTGCAGGGGATTTCAATGATGTTCCACAATCTTACATCTATCAAAAACAAATTAAAAAATTTAAGGATAGCTTTAAGGAAAAGGGTTCTGGGATAGGTTCAACGTTCTCTGGTCTTATTCCAGGTTTACGTATTGATTATGTATGGGCAAGTAAGAATATGGACATTATAGATCACCAAGTGTTGAAGCAGTCTTTTTCTGATCACTTCCCCATAAGCGCTAGCATTTGCGTAGGCGAATGATCAGTTGTTAAACTTATCCATGGTATACTTGGCCCCAATCCCAACAAAACTTAATGCCATTTCTCCAGCATTTGGGATGGTAAATTGTAATTCCTCAATTTCTTTTTGAGTCCATTTACCAAGCACATATTTAACTTGTTGACCTTTGCCAAAATCGTCACCAATCCCAATTTTTAATCGGGCATATGATTGCGTGGCAAGTTTAGCTTCAATGTCTTTTAATCCATTATGTCCAGCATCTTTACCTTTGGTACGCAACCGCAGTTTTCCTAATGGAAGATGAATATCATCGACAAGGATAAGAATATTTTCCAAAGGAATTTTGTGCTTTTGCATCCAATATCTCACTGACTTTCCCGATAAATTCATGTACGTATTGGGTTTTAGCAAGTAAACTTGTTTACCCTTATGCTTACATTGGCCAATCTCACCTAAGGTTTCTAGAGAAAGTGAAATATCTTTTTCTTGTGCAATGTGATCTATTACCTCAAAGCCAATATTATGGCGGGTACCTGCGTATTTATTGCCTATATTACCTAAGCCGACCAGTAAGAATTTCATTTCTGGATCTATTAGTTCTTCTTCTACCTTTTTACGAAAGAGTCTTTTTATAAAATCGTACATTACATACAGATTAACGATCATTTATGGATCGACGCAAATTTATGGGAACTTTACCAATCTTGTCCCTTCTTGGCGATAAGATGATGGAAACTATTTCTTTTGATAAAGAAGTAGACTGGATAAAAGTAAAGTCTCTTTTTCCTAAAAGTGATGTTTTAAACTTGAATAGTGGCAGTGCTGGTGTGATGCCTAATCTAGTGGAACAATCGTTAATTGATGTACTCACTGAACTAAACAGGAGACCCGTTTATAAAGTTTGGGGCGGTTGGAAGGAGCAGGTTTTAGAAATAAAGCGAGGCTTATTGGAGTATATCAATGCTGATAATCATTCTATTGCCCTGAGTCGGAATGCCACCGAATCTTTGAAACAAGTTATTTATCAATCCAGAATAGAAGCAGGCAAAAGTATTCTAATCGCTGATTGGGATTATCCAAATGTTTGTCATGATTGTAAGTATAGATGTGAAAAAGAAAATCGACCCATCCAAATCTTATCAGAAAATTTGAGTACACTGGAAGATACTGAGCTTGTTAAGGTGTATGAAAATGCCATAACTGAAAGAACAGGCTTAGTAGTATTAACGCATATTACCCACAGGGAAGGGAGAATTATGCCTGTGAAACAAATCATTAAAATAGCCAAAGAAAAGGGTTGTTTAGTATTACTAGATGGGGCTCAAAGTTATGGTCATATTCATATAAGTCTATCAGATTTGAATCCAGATTTTTTTGCCACTAGTTTTCATAAATGGTTTAATAGTCCATTAGGCTGTGGTGGGCTTTTTGTAAAGAATGACAAACGATCCAGTTTGCAACATCCTTATTTTCCTGAGTCAGAAGACGCATTCGAACAATTCGAAAATATAGGTACCAGCGCTTATTACCAATGGCTAGGCTTAGCTGCTAGCTTAGTTTTTAACAACAACCATTTGCACAGTAAGCAAAAGCAAAAGCGGTTGCGTTTTTTGAGTGATTACCTCAGAAACAAATTGGGAGACGATGTTTTATTTAGCGTGCCAGATACAGGTCAATATGCAGGTATCAGTTCATTTACATTTAGAAGTTCAAATACAAAAGAAGGGCTACTAGTGAATTCCTTGTACAATGACTTTAAGATTAACACTAAATTGGTTAAGAGGAAAGATGCTTCTTACATTCGAGTATCTACTAATGTTTTTTTAGAGGAATCAGACATTGATAAATTTGTAGATACTTTAGGTATAATTAAGTAATGATTAGGACCTTACTTTCTATGCTAGAAAAGCGGAGATACCTAACTATTTGTATCACCATCCTTTATTATTTATTGGTTGTTTTACCACATGAGCAAGTAGGCCTTTGGATAAGTACTCTATTCTCATCTGTTTCAAGAGCTTCTTATAATGCTATAATACTAGTTTGTTTTTTAGCGTTGTCTTTATTTTTGCTATTGGATCTAGTAAAACAAATACAAACAATAAAACAGGCTTTATATGTTTTATTGCAAGGAATCATCATTTGGGCTTGCTTTTATTACTTAATAATAGTCAATATTGAAAGCATTCATTTTGTCCAATATTTTGTACTAACGATGTTATTATTCACGATTACTAAAGACATCCCTTCAACGCTCATATTGGTTTTATTTGGGGCACTTATTGATGAAGGGTACCAATATTTTTATCTATCTCCTGAACGAACAAATTACTTTGACTTTAATGATATAATTCTTGATCTTGTTGGAGCTGGATCAGCAACACTCTCTTTAGGCGTATACGGTAATAATTCTACTGCTTTACAATCAAGAAAATATGCCTATATGGCAATAGCGGCTACGGCGGGTTTTTTTGCCATTTTATATATTTTGAATGTATGGCAAGTGTATGCATCTGAAAACCATAATTTTTGGGTTTTGATTCGCCAGCCTGAAGAAGGGTTTTGGAGCTTTCTCAATTTCGATGTCGTTTATCATGTCATTAGACCTTTAGAAGCCTTAGTTATATTAGTCATTCTATTTTTATTTTACACTAGTTTCGAATGGAAAACAAAAGCAACATGATTAAGCCAGAGCCAGGGACCTACCCCTCATATTATGATGGATTTCTAGTTGATTTACCGAATGAAATTATACCTTATTTAGAAGAGCAGAAGAAAGTGTATTTAAAAACGGTGACTCATCTTGATGACGATCAATATGCCTTCGCCTATGAGAAAGGTAAATGGTCATTAGCACAAGTTATGCAGCATATTAATGATGTCGAACGCATATTCGCTTATCGAGCCTTATGTGTTAGTCGTGGTGAAAAGCAAAATTTAAATGGGTTTGATCAAAACGAATATATTAGGCCTCATAAGGAAATTAAGGTATCTCAATTAATAAATGAGTTTAGTTCACTTAGAGATTCCAATATATACTTTTGTCAAGGGCTCTCTGCAGATCAATGGATGCTTAAAGGAAAAGCGTCCGGCTTCGAATTTCAAATGAGTGCTTTTATTTATGCGATGGCAGGACATTTAGACCATCATTTAAACATAATTAATTCTCGATATTTGATCTCATGAAGCTTCATTGGAGGGATACATCCAGGTTTATTTCAAAATTGACATTGCGTAAGCTAGTAAATATGCTGCGTCTTTACGTGTCGTTTTTTATTAGCAAATATCGTTCAAGGCCCTTACACTGGGGGAATCCAATGACCGTTTCATTTGAGCCTACTACAGCCTGTAATTTGCGTTGTCCTGAATGCCCAAGTGGTTTACGATCATTTACACGAAATACTGGAAATTTAAAATCAGACTTTTTTAGAAAATCAATAGATCAGATTTCTGATACGCTAACATATCTAATATTTTATTTTCAAGGTGAGCCATTTATAAATCCAGATTTTTTAGAAATGGTTACCTATGCATCGCAAAAAAACATTTATACAATAACATCTACAAATGCACACTTTATCTCAGATGATATTGCCAAACGAACGGTAGAATCAGGCCTTGATCGGATGATTATTTCTATAGATGGAACCACACAAGAAGTTTACGAGCAATATCGAAAAGAAGGCGAGTTAGCAAAAGTGATTGAAGGTGCAAAAAATATGGTAAAATGGCGCAAAAAATTAGGAAGTAAAACACCCCATTTAATATTCCAATTCTTAGTAGTCAAGCCAAATGAACACCAAATTGATGAGGTATATGCATTAGCGGAAGAAATAGGAATTGATGAAGTGAAATTAAAGACAGCGCAAATCTATGATTATGAGGAGGGTAATCCTCTCATTCCAACGAATGAAAAATACTCAAGATATACAAAGGGCTCAGATGGCAAGTATAAAGTAAAAGGAGATATTCTGAACCAATGTTGGAAAATGTGGAACTCATGCGTAATTACATGGGATGGAAAGGTAGTTCCATGTTGCTTTGACAAAGACGCAAACCATGTATTCGGTAGCTTAAGCACAGAGAGTTTTGAGCATATTTGGACCAATGAGAATAGTCAAGTATTTAGACAACAAATAAAAGAGGGTAGAGATAAAATTGATATTTGTACGAATTGTACTGAAGGCTGCAAAGTATGGGGTTAGTGTAACTCATTGATAATTAAAACATTACAATAAATTATATGTATTTATTGGTGGTATAATTTCTATCCAAGTTCTTTACTTTTGATGGGTAATCCTTTTTTATATTTCTAGATCTAATTTTTGGAATAGTTTTTTCAATTAAGCTAATATGCTTTTCAAAACGATAATACAAGGGAAAATAGAGTTTGGGACGGAGAAAAGCTTTGGCAAGGCTTTGAAAATGTACGATTATCGTGCAGAGAACTATCACAAATCTGAAACACTTTTCGAATCAGAGGAAATATTTTTTGAAGATGGTTTCACACTATCTATTCCTCGCTTTGTTAAACAAACATATGATAAGGCCTACCGGAATACAGTAAGCTTGTTAAAATACTGTACTCAATTTGGCTTATCTGGAGAAATTAATGCTTGGCTTCTTAATGAAGGTAAAATCATTAATTATACCCACATGGAACCGGATAGCGAGAAAATCGCTGTTCAAAACTATATTAAAGGTACAGAGCTAATTAATGAGGAAGGAAAAGAAGAAGCGGCTATTGCAATGCTCACCAAAGCTATAGAGAAATATGACCGACATGCTCAAGCGTATCAAAAAAGAGCGAAAGTAAATTTCATATTAAAGAAGTATCATGATGCAATGCGCGATTATACTAAAAGTGTGAATCTGGATGAAACAAATCCAAATTCCTTTTATGGTCGTGCAAAAGTGCATTTCCACAACGAAGATTATCAACTGGCGGTTGATGACCTTGAACATGCTTTAAAAAAGTCTGTAGCATTGCAGGCTATTTATTGGAAAGCTCGATTGCTAAAATCTAAATGCCACAATATTTTAAAAGAGTATGAAAAGGCGGCATTTGACCTGAAGCTTTTTACTAAGAAAATCTTTCCTACATCAAATCCTAACTATTACAGACAAAGGGAAGCTCATTTTGATTATGGAAAAACATTGATGGAGCTAGAGGATTATGAATTAGCTTTTGAAATGTTTGACAAAGCACTGGAGATTGAAGATTCAAAAGATAATATTGAACTAGCTGAACTGTATAAGAATAGAGGAAAAGCTAGACAGAAATCAGGAAAGAACGGGCATGTAAAGGATTTTAAAGAAGCGGCAGACTTAGGAGACAAAGAAGCAGCAGCCTTATTAAAGACGTTCTCTTAACTAATTTTTACAGATTAGAATTAGATATTAAGTCGTTTATTATTTAAATATTGAACGATGAAAAATTATCGTCATATACTACTCTTACTGGTTACAATGGTTCCAGCTTTACTTTTGAGTCAGTCAGACAAGAAGCTAAAAAAAATACTCAAGAAAGAACAGACTCTTAGAATAGAGGGTAAGGCCGAAAGGGCAAGTGAGTATTTAGAAAGTCAAATCCAAGCCTATCCTCAGAATCTTGCTTTGTTAGATGCACATATAACAAACCTAATAAAGGATAATAATTTCCAAAAAGCGATTCCCTTTTTGGAAAAAAGGAATATGCTTGAGGCTAGCCCTAATGGTCTATATACCCTATACATTTGTTTATTAGAGATCGATGATCGTGAAGGAGCAAAGAGGACATTGGAACAATATATAAATCAACAAAAACCGGGCCCTTACAGAGATCAAGCAGAAAAAGAAATGAAGCAACTCATTTTTGCTGACTCTTTGATGAACAATCCCTTGGATATTCAATTTGTAAACCTAGGGCCTTCGATCAATACTAAGCATCCAGAGAACCTTCCTTATTTTACAGTGGAAGGAAATATTCTATTTTCACGAATAATAGGCAATCAAGAGGATCTTTATATGTCTACTAAAACAGATACCGGTTTTACTGTTGCTGAACCGGTCAAAGCCTTGAATACAGATGCTAATGAAGGGTCTCAATGTATTAGCCCTGATGGCAATTTTATTTTTCTTACTGGTTGTGAGCGCAGAGACAGCTATGGTTGGTGCGATATTTATGTATCGTTTAGAACGGAGAACGGCTGGAGTACACCTAAGAACATTGGACCCAATATAAATACGGATGCTTGGGAGACACAACCGTGTATTTCGGCTGATGGTAACACCTTATATTTTGTATCCAATAGAGAAGGAGGCTATGGTGGCTCCGATATATATTGGTCCGAATATTTGAATGGAGCTTGGACCAAGCCTCAAAACATGGGACCCACAATAAATACAAAGAACCAAGAAGAATCACCCTATATCCATCCTGATGGAAAGTCTATGTACTTTATTTCCAATGGCCATCCTGGTATGGGAAAGAAAGACATCTTTCTAAGTCATAAGGGTCCAGATGGTTGGGAAGACCCTCAGAATCTCGGTTATCCAATAAATCAAAAAGGAGATGAATATGGTCTGTTTGTCGATATCTCTGGAAATACCGCTTTTTTTGCTTCGGACTCATACGATGATTCGGAGGGCTCATTAGATCTTTATAGCTTTCCACTACCAGAAAAGTTTAAACCAGCTCCAATAAGTTTTGTGAAAATATCTGTTCGAGATCAGGAATCAAAGGCACTACTGAAAGCAGAATCAATCTTGATAGACTTAGATAGTGGCGAACAACTTAAGAGAACGACTAACCTAGAAGGTGAATTAATTCAATTAGTGAATCCGCAAAAAGAGTATAACCTTACTGTAGAATATCCAGGATATATCTTTCATTCAGAATATGTAAAATTTGAAGAAATTGCAAAATCGTATGAGCCTTACGCATATGAAATTTATTTATCAAAAATTCCAGAAGACCTTACACTTGAGGAAAGTGATAATACGGCCATCATATTGAACAATATTTTCTTTGAGAGCGGAAGTTATTCTCTGTTGGAAAAGTCAATGTTTGAGATAGAGAATATTGCCAACTTTATGAATGAAAATCCTAACACCATCATTACAATAATAGGGCATACAGATAATGTAGGTTCAGAAAGTGATAATCTAGTTTTATCCGAAAATAGAGCTAAGGCAGTAAAGAATGCAATTGTGGCACAAGGCATTGATTCTGTTCGACTTTTTGCAGTAGGAAAAGGAGAATCACAGCCGATCGATGTCAATGATACAGAAATAGGCAGAGCTAAAAATAGAAGAACAGAGATGCTGATTAAATATGAGTAGGAAGAAGAAAATCATAGACGAAGTGGTCGTAAGCGGCGTTGCAGATCGAGGCTTAGCAGTAGGTAGAGATAAAGAAGGTGTTGTTTATTTCATGCCAGACGCTATTCCTGGTGATGTGGTAAAACTCTTACGAATAAAAAAGAAAAAAGGAGTCTACCATGGTATCGTAAAAGAGTATTTACACTATTCTGAAGATAGAATATCAGCAACATGTCAACATTTTGGGATTTGTGGAGGATGCAAATGGCAGCACATGTTGTATGAAAAACAACTCGAACACAAGTCTCAGGTGGTACATGATGCAATGCGTAGAATTGCCAAAATCTCTACATCGATCATTGCTCCCATTAAAGGATCAGAAAAAACATTTCAGTACCGAAACAAAATGGAGTACAGTTTTTCAACAAAACGATGGCTAACGGATGAAGAGATAAAATCAGGGGAAGAAATTTTGCCAGAACCTGCAGTAGGTTTTCATAGAGCAGGGGCTTTTGATAAAGTGGTTAATATAACTCAATGTCATCTACAGGATGATACGGGAAATAAGATTAGAAACTTTATTAGGCAAGCATCTTTAGAAAATGATTGGACATTTTATGATGCAAGAAATCATGAAGGCTTTTTGCGAAGTGTATACTTGCGAAACAATCCAACAGGAGATTGGATGGTCAATGTGGTATTCAAAGAAAAGCGCGGTCAATTATACAAAGACGTATTGAAACAGCTCGCATTACACTTTCCAGAGATTACGAGCTTGTATTACATGATCAATGACAAACGTAATGATAGCATTTTTGATCTTGAAGCTATTCATGTCAATGGTAACAAATATCTAGAATTACCATTGGGACATCTCCGATTCAAATTAGGACCTAAAAGCTTTTTTCAAACGAATACCTTTCAAGCAAAAGTGCTTTTTGACCTTGTTAAGGAATTTGCTGATTTGAAAGGAAGTGAAAATATTTATGACCTATATTCTGGTATTGGCAGCATTGGATTTTATTTAGCAGATCAGGCAAAACAGATAGTGGGTATTGAAGAAATTCCGGAAGCTATAGATGATGCAAAATTGAACGCGGAATTAAATAGTATCGATAATGCCATTTTTTATGCAGGAGATGTAAAAGAGATAATGACTCCTGCCTTTGCAAGCAAACATGGCAAGGCTGATTTGATAATAACAGATCCGCCAAGAGCTGGCATGCATAAAGACATCATTACGATGCTACTGCAAATGGAAGTACCTCGAATCGTTTATGTGAGTTGCAATCCTTCAACACAAGCTAGAGATGTCCTATTATTAAAGGAAAAATATAGGGTAGAAAAAATGCAACCTGTTGATATGTTTCCACATACACACCATATTGAAAATGTGGCTTTATTAACTTTGAAAGATGTCTGATAATACTGAAAAATTATTTCTGATAGAGCAAGAGCTCAAACAGTATTTGTCCATATTCAAAAAGACAACAGCGTCTATTTTGGATAACGAAATTTCAAAATATCCTATATATGTGGTCCATAAAGAAGACCTTCAAATAGGAATCAATGTCATTGATCGGTTTTCCACTAGGTCTAATTGGTCTATCGAAGCAAGTACGCTAGAAGAGTTTGTTGCAAAAAAACTAATTACGGAATCAAAGGTGGATGAATTTAGAAAAACCTATAAAAACTCTGAGGAGCATGCTTGCTTTTTTGTGGTTTCTGAATTAGGTGCCCAATTTGTTTTCATTGCCTACCCAAACTAATCATACTAACACTGATTAAAAAAGGGTTAGTAATACAAACTTGACATTATGAAGATCCATATGTTCCATCGTATTCTTGCCATCCCATTTGTTATCGTAGCGGGAATTTCCTTGTATTTTGGTTTTGATGGATCAAAAGCCTATTTCACATATGGTCTTACACCAGCCGTTATTGCTCTAGCTATCATTTACATCTTTAACAAGGAAATAGATCTATGGTATCAAGAAAAATTTCCCATCCGATTTGATGACTTGGAGTTAACCTTGGCTCAAAAGTATTCGCCCTTTTACAACAGTCTAAACAAGGAACAAAAGTTGCGATTCGAGCAACGCTTATATGTATTCCTTTCTTCTAAGGATTTTACGGCTATGGGTATGGAGGCTGAGTCCGTGCCTCATGATTTAAAATTTGTAACCGGCCTTATAGTTGTCGAAATGACCTTTAATGAAGAAGAGAAATTTCGGTTGGATCATTTTGACCATATTATTTTTTACAAGCACCCGTTTCCCACTCCTAGATTACAATTTTTACATACTGTAGAAACAGATGCAGAAGATGGTGTAATCATCATAGCCATGGATTATTTTTCGGCAGCGGTAAATGACCGTGTTCATTTTTACCACACAGGGTATCACATTATGGGTGAAGCCTTTGTTCACCAATTCAATACCTATGATTACCCTTCAGATCTAAATTGGGAGACTATCGAAAAATCTACCGGGTTTACAAGAGATCAAATTACAGGAGTGTTAGGTTTAAAGCATATTGATTTATTGCCTGTAACGATCAGTACGTTCTTTGCACATGGAGAAAAAATGAAAGAAGTAAACCCTTCCTTGCATAGAGAACTAGAGGATATTTTTCACCGAAGACATATTTAATAATTCAGGTTTTGTAAATGTTATTATAGCGATAACATTGCAAATTACGGGCGAATATCTCTAAACTTGAATCATGTTTAATAGCTATCGCCTTATACTTTTTAGTATTCTGGTATTGAGTGCTTGTGCTCAAAAAGAAGTGTCTAAATTGCCTAATGTCATACTTATATTTTCAGATGATCAAGGTTATAGTGATTTAGGCGCACATCAGGTGGTTTCTGATATTAAAACACCTCACTTAGACGCTCTGGCAAAGAACGGTGTACTAATGCGTACGGCATATGTTACCGCGCCACAATGCACCCCTTCAAGAGCCGGTATTTTGACGGGTCAATATCAACAACGTTTTGGATTAGAAACGAATGTTGATGGCCCTTTGCATTTAGAATCTGTAACCATCGCTGAACGCTTAAAAAAGCAAGGGTATACAACCGCAATGGTTGGGAAATGGCACTTAGAGCCCCATCTTTTGTCGCGAACATGGATTCGTGAGACCTATGGGAAAGAGAATGAAAAGCAGATCAGAAATATTCCTTGGCAGGAGAGAGAACGCTATCTGCCAACTAATCAAGGCTTTGATTTTATGTGGATGGGCGAAGTAAATAACTATTTTGTGAATTATGATTTCGAGGGAAATTTATTTCAAGAGACGAGAGCCATTCAAAATAGATCTGATCGGATAGAGTTGCAAACACAAGCAAGCTTGCATTTTTTAGAAAATCATGCGGAAGCCCCTTTTTTTCTTTATTTGCCCTATTTCGCACCTCATGTACCTTTAGGTGCTCAAAAGAAATATTTAGATAGATTTCCAGGGAAAATGCCAGAAAGGCGTAGACACGCTTTGGGGTTAATTTCAGCTATGGATGATGGTGTGGGAGCTATCGTACAGTTACTGAAGGAAAAGGGTGTGTATGAGAACACTATGATTTTCTTTATCAGTGATAATGGAGCACCATTGGCATTGGATAAAGAGGATACACCAGACTTATTGGCTTATGATTCATCTTGGGATGGGTCTTTAAATGAGCCTTGGTTAGGCGAGAAGGGGATGTTAACCGAAGGAGGCATCAGAGTCCCGTTTATTTTTAGTTACCCAAATCGTATAAAGGAAAGTCAAGAATTTGAAAAACCGGTGATTAGCTTGGATGTGGCAGCTACTATTATGAGCCAAGTAACGGACACTATTCCAAGCGAGTTTGACGGTGTGGATTTGGTTCCATATATATTGGGCGAAAAAAAGAATTCGCCTCACCCTTTTTTATATTGGCGATTTTGGCAGCAGTCGGCCATTAGAAATGATAGATGGAAGTATTTGCGATTGACCGATGGCCGAGAGTTTTTATTTGACCTTTCTAGTACGGATCATGAAACAAAAAATCTAATTAAAGAAAGAAGCGATGTTGCTGTCTATCTGAGAAAAGAATTATTGAACTGGTCAAAAGAACTTCCAAAACCGGGACTAGGAAAGCGAGCGATTAAGGGGCAAGAAAAACTCTGGTATGATTTTCATCTAAAAGACCTGCAATAATGTAGCTATGTATTCATTTATGCCTATAAGCTTCCTTCATTCTGAGCAGATCAAGTGCCCTTAATTTTATAAATTGAGAAGAAGTAAATTTAATTATGCATATCCTAGCTATTGACCAAGGCACCACCAGTTCTAGAGCCATCCTTTTTAATGAAAAGCTTGAAAAGATATCGGTCGGACAGTTGGCATTTAAGCAGTACTACCCAAATGCGGCATGGGTGGAACACGACCCTGAAGAGATATGGAAGAGTACCTTACTAAGCATCTTTGAATGTATTGATAACAGTGGTTCTTCAGTAGATGACATCGATTGTATAGGAATCACTAACCAGAGAGAAACCACAATCCTGTGGGACAAAAGGACGGGTGAGGCCATTCATCCTGCCATAGTATGGCAAGATAGACGAACCGCCGATTTATGCAATCAGTTAAAGGAAGCCGGCTATGGGGAGGGTATACAAGAACGAACAGGTCTTATTCTAGATGCTTATTTTTCAGCAACTAAAATTCAGTACATTTTAAATGAAGTGCCCGAAGCTAGATCTTTGGCCCAAGAAGGACATCTAGCCTTTGGGACAGTAGACAGCTGGTTAGTATGGAAATTGACTGGAGGAAAGGTGCATGCTACAGATGTAACGAATGCCAGTCGTACGATGCTGTACAATATCAATGAATTGAAATGGGATGAAAGTTTACTAGATCTTTTTGATATTCCTGCATCTATTTTACCAGAAGTCTTTGATTCCTCGGCTCATGTAGGTAATACAGACCCCGATCTTCTTGGTAATTCTATTCCGATATGTAGTATGATTGGTGATCAACAATCGGCCTTATTTGGCCAAGGTTGTTTCAATGAAGGTGATGTAAAGAATACCTATGGAACAGGTTGTTTTATAATGTTGAACACTGGGGAAAGTATGATTCACTCTAGACATAATATGTTATCAACCTTAGCTTGGAAGATTGGCGATGAATGTAAATATGCCATTGAAGGTAGTGTATTTGTAGCAGGGGCAGTTGTTCAATGGTTGATAGACGAATTAGGCCTTTTTTCTAATCTAGAAGATATGCTTGCTTCTGTTCATGAAGTGCAAGATACCGACGGTGTAGTTTTTGTTCCAGCATTGACAGGACTAGCAGCGCCTTATTGGGACCCCAGTGCTAGAGGCACATTATTAGGAATTACTAGAGGCACAAAGAAAGGACATATAGCTGCCGCCGCTTTGGAAGGCATCGTTTTTCAAGTTAATGATGTACTACAATCCATGAAAAAAGATTTAGGAAGGGATATACCATCCATGAAAGTAGATGGTGGTATTTCTGTTAATAAAGCCCTGATGCAGTTTCAAGCCAACATTTCCAATATGGACATTGAAAAACCCATATATCAAGAGTCAACCGCATTAGGAGCTGCTATGTTGGCTGGGTTAGCAAGAGGTATTTGGGACCGAAAAACACTGGCGGATTTATTACAAATAGATGAGCGCCTTAGCCCGACATATTCAGAAGAAGAACGTGCTGAGAAGACAAATGCATGGAAGAAAGCAGTGAATAGAGCGCTAGAATGGGCCTAACGCAATTTTTAAAATACAATGTTTAATTTAGTTGTCAAAACAAGTAAATCATGCCGATTTATCATAGATTAGGTAAGATCCCTCAAAAACGTCATACTCAATTCAGAAAAGAAGACGGTGGATTATACTATGAGCAATTGTTTGGGACTATAGGCTTTGATGGTATGTCTTCACTATTATACCATTTGGAGCGACCCACTAAGGTTACAGCGGTTGGTGAGGCCATTGATCTGCAACCTAAAATTGCGGTAGAGAAGAATATTAAAGCCCGAAAATTCATTGGATTCGAAGCACAAGCAACGGATGACTTTCTTGAGTCTCGTGTACCTGTTATGCTTAACAATGATATTATCATCGGTGTAGCGTCCCCTAGAAAATCACTTAACACCTACTTTTACAAAAACGCGGATGCAGATGAGATGCTCTTTATCCACAAAGGAACGGGCACGCTACGGACCCTTCTAGGGAACATTTCTTTTGAGTATGGCGATTACTTAATTATACCACGAGGTATGATATATCAAATTGATTTCGATACGGAAGAGAATCGCATCTTGTACGCCGAGTCATTTCATCCGATTTATACACCTAAGCGATATCGAAATTGGTTTGGACAGTTACTAGAACATTCGCCATATTGTGAACGTGATTATAAGCTTCCAAGCGATTTGGAAACACATGATGAACAAGGCGAATTCGAAATAAAAATTAAAAAGCAAGGGATGCTCCACAGCCTTATCTACAGCTCTCATCCATTTGATGTGGTAGGTTGGGATGGATATAATTTCCCTTATGGGTTTTCAATCCATAATTTTGAACCCATAACCGGTAGGGTACACCAGCCACCACCGGTCCACCAAACATTCGAGACGAGTGCCTTTGTGATCTGTTCTTTCTGCCCACGATTGTACGATTACCACCCACTTTCTATACCAGCACCTTACAATCACTCAAATATTGATTCGGATGAAATGCTATACTATGTAGATGGTGACTTTATGAGTAGAAATGACATTGGACCTGGATATATGACCTTGCATCCTGGAGGGATCCCACATGGACCTCATCCCGGTGCTTACGAACGTAGTATTGGACAAAAAGAAACAGAAGAGTTGGCTGTAATGATAGATACATTTAAGCCCCTTAAACTGACAGAAGCTGCATTAAAATTAGATGACGGCAAATATTTTAAATCTTGGATTGAGCATTAAAAAGAAATTATGAATTGTTGGATAAAAGGCGCAGAAGACACAGATTTTAGTATTCACAATATTCCCTTTGGTATTTTCAGCGCTGAAGGTCGATCGCCGCGAATTGGAACAGCGATCGGTGATCAGGTGATGGATCTTAAAGTAGCGGCTATTCTAAGCATCTTTGATGAGTTAGCCATTCCCTTACCTATTTGGGAAGAAGACACGCTAAATAATTTTATAGGCTTAGGGAAAGCCGTCACCAGTAGAGCTAGACAAATAATACAAGAAGAGTTATGCAATGAAGAATCCGTCCTTCGCTCGAATGATCAGTTATTTGTACCCATGTCAGAATGCACAATGCACATGCCAGTACAAGTCGGTGATTACACGGACTTTTATTCAAGCATAGAACACGCGACGAATGTAGGGAAATTGTTTAGAGATCCAGAGAATGCATTACTGCCTAACTGGAAACATTTGCCAGTAGGATATCATGGCCGTGCCTCTTCGATCATAGTCAGTGGTCAAGATATTATCAGACCCAAAGGTCAAACTAAACCACCTGAAGGGGCACCCGTTTTTGGTCCGTCTAAACGCTTGGATTATGAATTAGAAATGGGATTTATCATAGGTAAAAACTCAAACTTGGGAAGTGGTGTTCCCGTTAATGATGCTGAAGATTATATTTTCGGAAAAGTCATTTTTAATGACTGGTCAGCACGTGATATCCAAAAGTGGGAATATGTTCCCTTAGGTCCTTTTTTAGGAAAGAACTTTGCTTCTTCCATTTCACCATGGGTAGTCACTCTAGATGCCCTGGAACCATTCAGAACCCATGGACCGCTTCAAGATCCTGCTGTCTTGCCCTATTTGCAATATGATGGGCAACGCAATTTTGATATCAAATTAGAAGTAGGTATTACGCCAGATGGAGGACAAGAAAACATCGTTTGTCGTTCCAACTTTAAATACATGTACTGGAATATGTCTCAGCAATTGGCTCACCATACAGTTAATGGTTGTAATGTCAAAGTGGGCGATATGATGGCTTCAGGAACGATTAGTGGTAAGGATGAAAACTCTTTTGGATCCATGCTCGAATTAAGTTGGGCAGGTAAAAAGCCGGTTACCTTGAATGATGGTTCGACTCGTTCATTCCTTGCCGATGGCGATACAGTGACGATGAGAGCCCATTGTCAACAGGGAAATATACGAGTCGGATTTGGTGAAGTACGTGCCCAAATCAAACCTGCAATTAATGCATAACTTTCGAGAATACAGGATTTTCCTCTTTATTCTTTGTGTATGTTTATGGGCATGCAGCGCTGAAGTGGAGGTGAAAAAAGAGACATCCAAACAAACAGATAAACCTGCATCTTCTCCGCTAAAAAAGATTCCTGTCCTAAACATGGGTAGCTTCCATTTTGGAATGACCACAGATGAGAATAAAACAGAATTTGACGAGCATGATTTAGAAAATCAAAAAGCGGCCCATGCCATTGCCGCTAAATTAGCCGCTTTTAAACCGAGCGTCATCGTAGTCGAAGTACCACCTAAGTACGATAAGGATTTGCAAGAATATTATGATGAGTATAAGGCAGATCCTGACATGCCTATGAAGAACCCAACTGAAACAGAACTCATAGCTTTCGAATTAGGGCGTTTGGCAAATACCCAACGTATTCATGGCATCGATCACAAAATGAATTACAATTATCGGATAGCCAGAGATATAGAAAACAATACTATTGACTCCTCTATGGTAACGGCCTTCTATAAGTATAGAGAAGAACTATTTGACGATGTACCAAAAAATCAAGATTCATTGAGCTTGCTCGAAAAAATGAAAATTAGAAATACAGATTCGTATCTAGATTACATGTTTATGGTTAATGCGGATATTCTAACACATGCAGGTTCAGAAAATAATTTTGAAGGCGCTGACCAAGCTACGCTTTTTTACCAACGGAACTTAAGAATGTTTAGCAATCTTAATAGACTCAAGCTTACTGAGGATGATAGGGTCTTCATCCTTATGGGAGCCGCTCACACCGCTTTTTTTCGGGATTTTTTAAGCCGCAACCCTAAGTACAAACTAGTTTCAGCATTAGATTATCTCTAATTTTAAGCCGCAGCCTATTGGACTTTAAGCCATTTTTTTCGAACAATGGAACCATCAGCTAGCTGTAACATTGTTACATACGTACCTTGTGACCAATCGGAAATAGTTAGTTGTACCGAGCTTTCAAAATCGTCACTGGTCCATATCACCTTACCCATAGGATCAACAACGGATACTTGATTTACTGTGGCGCTTCCTTTATAATTTATATGTAATTGATCAGAAGCAGGAACCGGATGCATATCTAACACAGTCGCACCATTTACTTCTGCGGTACCTACTGGCAGTAAACTAACAACCTGAAGATCGTCAAAGTAAAAACCATCGCCTTGGACAAACTGATCCGACACAAATCGGAACTTAATCTGAATGGTCTGTCCAAGAAATTCTGAAAGATCGATACTCTCTTTAACCCAACTTAGTTGAGTGCCATCATATAAAGGCTCTCCAGGCTCTTGAAAATTAGAGCCATCGTTAGTATAAAGCCCACATTGGGCTTCAAAACTACCATTGTCTCCAGCCACTAAAATTTGGACAAAATCATACTCATCTTCAATATCCCACTTAGCATAAAATTCTAAGCGCGCATCTTCAAATCCAGAAAGGTTAATAGCCGCATCAAGCATTACCTCTGTCTCTTGATTATTATCGTATTCATCATTAGGACTATCCGTAATAGATACAGGCGCTGACACGAAATCTTCTTCGGTAACATCCCAAGCTCCGGTAGCCGACCACCCATCCAATGAGCTTGTCACATCAGAAACAACAGGAACAAAATCACCATTCTGAATGATCTTCTTTATTTCAGTAATCACTTCATATTCTCCATAATCAAGAATAGCGTTAAACACAACATCTGCTTTAGGAGCGTCAGGGTCTAAATCATATACATATTCAAAATCGTATTCGGCTAATTCGGAGAACAAAAGATTGGCAGTATAAATAGTGTTATCTACAGTTAAGCCTTCTGTTACGGCTTCTAGTCGAAGGGTAGCCGATCCATCTTGCAATCCCCAGCGATGTAAATTAATACCTATGTTACCTTCCGGTTCAATGCTCTTTTCATCGTCATATGTAAGATCCAAATAGTAGTGTAATAAATTAGCAGCTGAGATATTCTGAAGTACACAAAACTTATTTAGCTCATCAATGGCTGTCTCTGCCGGCCAAAATCCAAAGAGACCGGGCCCCACTTCGGGAGTCATAGCAAAAACCTTGGGCTTTGTGTCTCCAGCGTAAAACCAATCATCACTATTCCCATTAGCGTTATAGCCGATCGTTTCGAAAGCAGTACCATATGGATAGGCATTTTCTTGGGTGATAACATTGGCTAATCCTTTGAAAACATGATCGTCTTCTGTGTACTCATCTGCATAACCCCAAGGATGGATCAATACATTACTAAATGAATGGTAGTTTAGGGTAATCCTAAATTCATGATCATTTACCAACGAACGTACGGCTTGAGTTTCCGGTTCGGAAAAAGGCTCCGGTCCTCGATAAACATCAGAGCTAGGGTTAGGAGAAGAGCCCACATCATCCAGTCCCCAATTATAGGCGTAGTTCCGATTTAAGTCTACACCAAAAGAACCATCTCCGTTGTCCCTTCTGTTTTTTCGCCATAAACCCCCTCCATTTGGATCTATCGTTTGATTGTATACATAACCATCAGGATTGATCATGGGTATGAAATACATTTCTGTATTATTTATTAAAAACTGAATCTGTTCATCTGTCTCATAATTCTCTAGAATATACCACATATAAAAAATCAGCTGAGACAAACTATTAGGCTCACGAGCATGATGAAGAGAGGTATACAAAATCTCAGGCTTGTTTTCATCAACCATCGGATTGTTAGAAATACGTAAATGATAAATATCCCGACCCTCATGCGTTTTGAAATCGCCTATAGGCATCTTAGGAGTGATTAAGTTGGGATACTTTTCATACATAAGATCTAATTGCTCAAGAAATTGCTCGTAGGTTAAATACCCACCCATTGTTCCATATTCGTAATTCTCAGGAGTGTCATATTTCTCCACCACATTCACAATGTCATCACTCGGACCACAATCGGGTCTATACTCTTCAATAAGACTTGCGACTTCCTGATCAGCATAGTACTTTTTCACATCAGGAATTAATATCTCATATGGAATGCCAGCTTCTTCAAAGAGGATGATCTCTTGACGAGAAAAGTCATTGATGAAGTATTTATGTTTCTTAAAATGACCATGCTCTACCTCTACACCTAATGCAGCCACATCATGGATATCGTGGTTTTGTAAATTTATTTTCACTCGTGAATAATCTTGAGCCAAAAGGCTACCACTGAGTAAGAAAAAGAAAAGTAGTACCGATGTAAATCGCATAGTTATCGTTTAGTATATATTATCATATTCTTGTGAAGTGATGCATCTAGCCGCAGTAGTATATTGCCCATCTTGCATAAACGCGATCAAGGCGTCTAAAGAAATTTTCTTTGGGTCAAAATAATAACAAGACTCACCTGTCTCCAAATTACTGAACCAATCCAAACCGTATTTGTCGCCAAAAGCTTGTTCTACTAGTTTGTATTTCACAGCTCCTCGCAATTGGACGACTACCATGTCAGGCATACAATTCGAATCCATTTCGGTTTTGGCGGCTGTTTTGGTTTTGCAAGCCGATAGAAGTATTACCATACCTAAAAGATGGGCTATGATGATTGCTTTTCTCATATAATTAAAGGTAGGACTTTAGGATCACTTTTAGTATTGATCCATAACTACTCATTTGGCAAAGGCTTATTTTTTATGGAGACTTGTTTGCTAACTAGAAATGATTTATTTTTGACTGAACGTTTAGTCAATAAATAGTGGCACCAAAAACAAAAGAGCAAAATAAACAGATACGGGAGCAAACAAAAGCTAAGATTATTCAAGTAGCCTTAGAGCTTTTTGCCCATAAAGGCTATGGTAGTACTTCGATAAGTCTCATTGCTAAACAAGCAGGTATTTCTAAAGGCTTGTTGTACAATTATTTTGATGGCAAGGAAGATTTGTTGGTTCAGATCATGCTCACTATGTATGAAAACGGGCACAAATTATTAGAAGAATTTTTAGCGAGTCTATCTGACCCCAAAGACAAATTACGTGCAATAATTAATGGTTCTTTTCAGAATGTATATTCCAATGTAGAATATTGGAAGCTAGGCGCGTCTCTTTCTTTCCAAGAAGATGCCATGGCTGCGCTACAAGATATTTTGTCAGAAATGATTACCGCTAATATTAAAATTGGAAAAAAACTGTTCACGGACCTGGGTTATGAAAATGCCCATGTCGAATCGTTAAAATTTGGTGCACTGATGGATGGCGTGTTTTTCCATTACATCCGCTACCCATTTGATGACTACCCACTCGAGGCAATGAAGCACAGCATTTTAAAACAATATAATCTCCTATAGATGACAACACGTACTATGATTTCTTCTTGGGGCCCTCCCGCGTCACCTGATAAATATCAGGTCGACGGGGATCGCGTGATTCCAGGCTTCGCTAAGCTCGGTCCTTCGGACACTCCGAAATTAGCTGAATCTTCAGCTAAGTATCGAGTCCTTCCATCCCACTGGTCCGGAAATATGAAACCCTTTTTATGGACGGCTCTTTTTATCCTTTGCGCTACATTAGGCCACACCCAAGAATTATCAGAAATTATTCAACGCTCTTATGATAATGCTGAAGGTATTTCCAATGTGGCTACTATGAAAATGAGCATCATAAGACCAGATTGGCAACGTGAAATTGTGATGCGTTCATGGAATAAAACAGATGAATTTTCTTTAGTATTAATCACGGAGCCTGCCAGAGAAAAAGGGATGGCTTTTTTAAAGAGAGGTAAAGAAATGTGGAACTGGCAACCTAGCATAGACAGAGTTATAAAACTACCGCCAAGTATGATGTCCCAATCATGGATGGGTAGCGATTTTACTAATGATGATCTAATCCAGCAAAGCTCTATAGTGGATGACTTTGTGTACGAATTAATTGGGGAAGAAAGGGTAGAAGATAGAGAGTGTTGGATCATAAAACTTGTGCCTAAAGAGGAAACAGCAGTCGTCTGGGGGAAGATTCATATGTGGGTGGATAAGCAAGACTATATCCAACTAAAGACGGAGTTCTATGATGAAGATGACTATCTGTTTAATACTATGTTAGGAAAGAATATTAAGCAAGTTGGATCTAAGACCATTCCGACTCGCATGGAAGTCTTACCAGAGGATGAGCCCGATAATAAAACGATCATAGAATACTTGGACATTGCGTTTGATGTTCCATTAGAAGAGAACTTTTTCTCCGTTCAAAATATGAAAAGAATTCGCCAATGATCCTAAAACTAGCATGGCGAAATATCTGGCGAAATAAACGCAGGACCTTAATTACGGCACTAGCTGTGATGCTGGCAGTTTTCTTCGCATCTATGCTTCGCTCTATTCAAAAAGGAACCTGGGACAATGTGGTCGATAGTTCGGTAAGTCAATTCTTTGGCTATGGTCAATTACATGCGAAGGGATATTGGGAAGATCAGGTCTTGGACAAAAGTTTTGAAGATTCACCAAGCTTACGAAAACAAGTAGTCGAAACGCAAGGAATATCTGGTATTATTCCAAGGATAGAAAGTTTTGCTTTAGCTTCAGTTGGCAATGTATCTTCCGGCGTTATGGTTTTGGGCATTGATCCTGAAGCCGAGAATGAAATGGCTGATATCAAGTCAAAAATGATTCAAGGCGAATATTTGACTACAGGAGATAATGCCGTAATTATTGGAGAAGGGCTCGCAGAAAAATTACGTGTATCTCAAGGAGATACTATTGTATTGATCAGCCAAGGGTATAGAGGGGCAAACGCGGCTGGTAAGTACCCCATAAAAGGAATTTTTAAGTATGGTATGCCTGATTTAAATAAACGTTTGGTATATCTACCTCTCGCTCTAGCGCAACAATTTTATGGGGCCGACAAGATGGCCACAAGTTATGTACTCGCTTTTGACAACAAGAAGGACATTGATCCTAGTCTAGCTAAATTATCAGCACGCATAGATGGCAATAGCTACGAAGTTCAGGATTGGAAAGAAATGATTCCAGAAATCTTAGAGGCAAGAGCTTTTGACGAAGGAGCTAATAAGATCATATTAGGTATCCTGTATCTTTTAATCACCTTCGGTATTTTCGGAACGATCCTTATGATGATCAAGGAACGGGAGTATGAGTTTGGCGTGCTAACCTCAATTGGTATGAAACGCTGGCAATTATCGCTGATTATCTGGCTCGAAACGTTATTTATAGGCATCCTGGGTGTAATTCTAGGCGTATTATTTAGTGCACCTATTGTTTCGTTTTTAGCTAAGAATCCGATTGACCTTTCATCAATGGGTGAGGAGGCTGTTACAACCTATGAAAATATGGGTATGGAACCGTTTATGTACACAACAGCTGAATGGCCTATTTTTTTGAATCAAGCATGGATCGTATTAGTCATCACGACCTTGCTAGCTATATATCCACTTTTAAAAATTAGTCGTTTGGAGCCCGTCAAGGCTATGCGAGGCTAAATCAAAATACTATGATTGTAAAATTAGCATGGCGAAATATCTGGCGAAGTCCCATCCGAAGTTTTGTGGTGATGGGCTCGGTAATTGTCGGGGTTTGGTCCTTGGTGGTTATTTTGTCTTATTCGTATGGTGTAGTAAATGGCTATGTGAAAAATGCCATCTCGAATCAAACCTCTCATATTCAAATCCATCATCCATCATTTGGGGATGATATGGATATTGCCTTTACCTTGCCTGAAAACAGTACACTGGATAGCTCGAGCTCAATGGGTGGATTTTCATATAGCAAACGAGCGGTAGTTAGTGGTATGATCTCGACTACAAAAGGAGCACGAGGTGTAACCATAAAGGCCATTGAACCAGAAAAAGAAAAAGCAGTTACCACAATGCATACAGAGATTGTGGAAGGAGAATATCTTACGGAAGACAAGAAAAATCAGCTTATACTAGGCGCATCATTAGCTGAAAAACTCGGCTTGAAAGTGCGCAAAAAGGCAGTCATTCAGTTTCAGGATAAAGAGGGAAATGTAATTGCAGGTTCATTTCGTGTTGTGGGCATTTTTGATAGTGGGAATCGTCTTATCGATGATGCACAGATTTATATCAAAAAGGGGGATCTGGAAAATTTGATAGGAACGGCAACTACTCATGAAATGGCGGTCTTACTTTCAGATCCTGATGAACTGGGGTCGGTCCAGCAAGCATTAACAGCCGCGTTTCCAGATCTTCAGGTGGAGAGCTATAGAGAGATTTCACCCGATGTAAAATTGTACGAAACCCAAATAGGAACCTCCTCCATGATATTCATAACCATATTTATGTTGGCTTTGATTTTTGGAATTATAAATACTATGCTCATGGCTATTCTCGAACGTACACGAGAATTAGGTATGCTTATGTCCATAGGAATGAATAAGATTCGATTGTTCTTCATGATTGTGTTGGAGACTGTTTTCTTGGCATGCATAGGCGCTCCATTTGGCTTATTCATCGGTTGGTTAACGGTCAAGTATTTTGCTAAGAATGGTTTTGATCTATCAGCTTTTGCGGATGGTTTAAAGCAGTTTAATATTGAAAGTATCATCTATCCAAGTATTGAACCTACCTTATTTTTCCAGCTAAGTCTAGGTGTGATCATTACAGCAATACTTGCCTCTATTTATCCAGCTCTTAGAGCGATACGATTGAGACCAGTAGAGGCCATTAGAAAACTATAAGCGTAAAAATTATGAGAGTAATAAAGGCAAGTCAATTAAAAAAAACATACAACCCTAAAGGAATAGCAGTTGAAGCCTTAAAAGGAGTCGACCTAAACATAGATAAAGGAGAATTTACGGCAATTGTCGGGCCTTCAGGCTCTGGAAAGACCACCTTGCTTAATATCATAGGAGGACTGGATAGACCGTCAAGTGGACAGATTATGGTTAATAATACGGACATTACAAGCCTCACAGAAAACAAGCTCATTGATTTCAGAAAAGAGAATATTGGCTTTGTCTTCCAAGCGTATAATTTAATACCTGTACTCACAGCAAAGGAGAATGTGGAGTTTGTTATGCTATTGCAAGGGACCAGCGAAAAGGAAAGAAATGCACGTACCGAAAGCTTGCTTAAAGCAGTAGGTCTGGAAGACAAAATAGATAAAAGACCTGGCGAATTATCAGGGGGACAACAACAACGAGTGGCTGTAGCCAGAGCATTAGCTCCAAAACCAAGCTTCATTTTAGCCGATGAACCTACAGCCAATTTGGATAGTCAATCTACCGCTAATTTGTTGGATATGATGTTGGCATTGAATAAAGAAGAAGGCGTGACCTTTGTCTTTAGCACCCATGATCAACGAGTCATTGATAGAGCACGCCGCGTAGTCACCTTAGAGGATGGCCTGATCGTTTCTGATGTAACTAGATAAGTATGAAGCGCAACCTACTTTCTTGGCTATTAGGTATACTTCCTTTTGTGGTCTTCGCGCAAGTGGAGAAGCCAAAAAATTATAGTATCAGTGCTTATGTAAAGAATCTACAAACAGTATCTGGGCTTAACATCTTTGATGAATATATCTGGTATTTTGATAACCTTATACATAACCGTATCAATATTAATTATTATCCGGCGTCCCATTGGAAGGTAAATGTCGAATTGAGAAACAGAGTATTTATGGGGGATCAATTACGATTGATAGATCCGACTAGCTATGAATTAAATTTGGATCAAGCGAATGCATTCTTTGATCTATCAATAGAGAAAGCAAGTAATAAAGGTTTTGCTTTTCAGAGTATGATCGATCGTGCGTACCTAGAGTGGTCAAAAAACGATTGGGAGATTCGATTAGGAAGGCAGCGTATAAATTGGGGAATAAGCACTTTTTGGAATCCGAATGATATTTACAATGCGTATTCATTCACGGATTTCGATTATGAAGAACGACCTGGAACAGATGCGTTGCGAATAAAATATTATACTGGCTTTGCTTCTTCTGTAGAAGTGGCTGTTAATGTGGCTGATACTGTGTCCGAATTTGCAGCTGCTGCTTTATGGAAGTGGAACAAGTGGAATTATGATTTCCAATGGATGGCAGGATATGCCTATGAGGATATAGTATTTGGTGGAGGGTGGACAGGAAATATTAAAAATCTGGGCTTTAAAGGAGAGTGGTCCTACTTTCTGCCAACTATTGAAACGGGCAGACAAGGTTTTGCCGCCAGCTTTGGCTTTGATTATATAAGCGCCAAATCCTGGATGTGGAATATTGGCTACTTATATAACCAGTTAGGCGTAAGTAAAGGCTCGATTACTGAACTCGTAAGCTTTAACCTCTCTGCGAAAAACCTATATCCATATAAACACACCGGGTTTTTACAAACAGGATATCCAATAGGACCTTTGGTTAATTTGTCACTTGCCATTATTTATTCGCCTGTGGATAGTCACCCTATCTTTCTAAATCCTTCAGTCACCTGGAACTTTGGCCAAAGCTGGGATTTGGATTTTATTTCTCAAGTAGGTTTTAGTGATTCAGTAAGTGGTTATGACCTTCCTTTTGCCGCTTTTTTCTTGCGGATTAAGAAGAGTATCTAAGGTTTTATTTGGTTTTTACGTTTTATAACGTATATTTACGTTATACATCGAAATATTCGTTGAATGACACTTACAAAGACAGAAGAGCAGCTAATGAAATTGTTATGGGACCATGGCAAGTCTACCGTTTCTAATTTGATAGAAAGGCTTCCGGATCCTAAGCCGCCTCATTCTACTATTTCCTCAGTGGTACGGATTCTGGAAAAGAAAGGCTTTGTAGATCATGAAACCTATGGCCGTACACATGCATACTTTCCTTTAGTAAGCAAGTCAGAGTATAGTAAGAGTACCTTGTCAAAAATGATCAAGAGTTATTTTGATGGTTCCGTGGAAAATATGGTTTCTTTTTTGGTTAAGGAAAAAGATATAGATACCAAGGACTTAAAGAAATGGTTAGATCAACTTGAATCAAAATGAACATGGGTATTTACATATTGCTTTATACTTTATACTCATGCGTTTTATACGCTTGCATGCGCTGGATATTGGCAAAGGGCACTCGATTTTCATGGAATCGATGGCTCATATATGCGTCTGTGCTTATATCGTGCATTCTACCTTTTGTATATCTAAATACGCCTATCAGCACAGATATATTTACTGTCAGACTAGATATGGTGGAAGTAATAGCAGATGCAGGAATACAATCAGCGCCAGTAACGGTTACATCGTTTAATTTAATTACCTGCTTGAGCATCGTATACCTTTTAGGATTCTTATATTTTGGCGTACGAGTATGTATAGGCCTTATCCGTTTGAATCAAATAATTAAGAAAGGACAAAAAGAGGCATTGGATACTGATATAACATTGGTCCACTCAAGTCTTATACAACAGCCATGTTCTTTTTTTACGTACATTTTACTGCCTAAAGGGATGAAATACGAGACCCTAGATTTACAATATATAATCGAACATGAAAGGCAACATGTTACTTTAAGACACTCTATAGACAATGTCTTTTTGGCCATTCATCAGACCATATTCTGGTTTAACCCAATTTCTCACTCTTGGAGTAAAATGGCAAAACTCAACCATGAATATCAAGTGGATGCATTAATGCAGCGAAGCCATAAAACCTATGATTATTCGCAATTTTTAATTGCTCAAATTTATCAATCACAAAAGTTATTACTGGTACACACAATTTATTCATTCATTAAAAAAAGAATTCAAATGATGTATCAGAAAAAATCTTCAGGAGCTAAAATATATGGCCTTATAGGAGTAGCCATGATAGCTTTATTCATTTTCCAGGCTTGTCAAAAAGAGTCTGTTACAGAAACTACAAGCGAACAAAAAAGTACACAACCGATCCAGGAAAAAGAGACTTTTTATACACAAAATCTAGTAGACACGGTCTTCGTTTTCAATCCTGAGACGGGTACAGAAGAAATGAGAATCGTTACTTCGGATAGAACCGTTTATAATGAGCCTGAGATTATGCCTTTGGTAAAAGAGTGTTTTCATTCAGCTAAAGAAGAGGATGAACGCATGAGTTGTTCCCAGCAAAAACTGCTACAAAGCCTTTACAAGAATATTAAATATCCTAAGTCTGCGAAAGATGATGGGGTAGAAGGCATGGTAGTATCAGAGTTTATAATAAATAAAGAGGGAGGTATGGAAGCGTACAAAGTCATTAAAGAGGTTCATCCCGATATAGATAAAGAAGTAATGCGTGTCCTACAATTCTTGAGCGAAGAGTTAGAATGGGAGCCCGGTAAAGTAGAAGGTGAGAAAGTGAACGTTAAGTATACGCTCCCAGTTAAGTTCAAATTGCAGTAATAACTTTATTTGATATGTAGCCCCAAGGTTGTTCTTTGGGGCTTTTTTTATACCCAATGGTAAGATTGGCTAGGCTACATAAAACGGTACTTGACCCTATGGCTTACTACCCAAAATGGGTCAAATTTAAACCCTAAATAGTGTTGTACTAAACCTATGATTGAAAAATTAGTAAAAAGATTCACTATATATTTTCACCTGCAACGAATATAAATTGCTGATTGACAGCGATAAACAATTTACATATTTCTTTAATGTAAATTTTGCACCTTTTATTTACTCATTTTGACCAGATTGGCAAGAAATATGCACATATGTCTATGTTCAGATTAGAGAAGGAGATTACTTAAGCGATTAAGTTTTCTTCACGACCGGTTCGTAGGGGGTAAGAACCGGTCTTTTTTTTTGCCTAATCCTAAGCTCACCCTGTTTAATTCTACTAGCTTTTTTACCCAATATGGAATTTGGATTCAATTATTGATGTGGCACATGTCCTTAGCTTGATCTTTGATGCAGAAGGCATGGGCAATCCTGTAGCTAATGTTGCAGATGATGAGTTTCGATTGTCAATTCAAGCAAGGAAAAAGAATGGATACTTAGTTATATGTATCCGATAATATTCGAATCGGTATAGCTCGCATGACAGCAAGCTACCGTCTTATTTGCAGCAGTAAAAAAGTAGGACCTCCTCTATATAAGACTATCGAAGATTTAGAACGTTATCACATTCTTCTAAAATGGGATCTACTTCGATATACGTTTCCGTGATTTTCTCATTTAACCACCCTTGAAAGTATTGCATCTTTTTGCTCTCTTTGGCCAGTTCCTGAATCTTAGAATAGTCCTGATCTAAATTAGCTTTATGTGGTTTTGATTTAGATTGCAACTGAATGATTCTGAAAAAGGTTTCACCATTCTGATTGTCATAACTCAACACTTCAGAAACACCGTCTACATCCATATCTTCAATAGCAAAGTATACATCTGTTGGTAATTGACTAGTTTCGAAAAAGGTCTTACCAGTGGCTGGGTTTTGTACTCTACCATTATTATGATAACTAGGCATATCATCAATAGAGTAATCTTTAACGGCATCTGCAAAACTGAGATTGCCGTTACTAATCTCATTACGAATAGAATCCAATGTATTACGACACTTATCTATATCCGAACTATATACTTCAGGACGTAATAACACATGTTTCAATCGAATCTTAGTACCTCTTCGCTCAATTAGCTTAATTATATGAATACCGAACTCTGTTTCTACTGGGTCTGAAATTTCATCCTGTTCTAAATTAAAAGCAGCTTCCTCAAAAGCTGGAACAAAGGTACCTCTCTCTGCAAAACCGAGATCTCCGCCATTAGCAGCCGAACCCGGGTCATCAGAAAACTTACTTGCCATTTCTTCAAATGTGCTTGTACCTGCTTCAATTTGGGACCTAATATCTAAAACCTTGTCAATAGCATCTTGAATGGATGTTGCATTGGGTAAGGGCTTCGATACAATCTCCGCAAATTCTACTTCAGCATTTAGATAAGGTAAACTATCCTGAGGTATGGAATTGTAGAACTCTTGAACTTCGTCAGGGGTAATGTTAATATCAGCAATCAAGGTTTGTTGCATTCGCTCAGCTAGGATTTGGGAACGAAGATCCTCTCTAAGGTTTTCTCTCATCTCAGGAACAGTCATTCCATAGTACTCTTGGAAAAAGGATTCATCCCCACCCATCTGTCTCAAAACAGCATTTACTCTAAAATCCAATTGAGCATCTATTTCTGCATCTGATACTTCGATACTATCCAGTTTGGCTTGATGAACTATGATTTTTTGACCGATAATCGATTCAAGAATTTGGCACTTTAAATTATCATCGGGGACATTCCCTTGTTCTAAAAAATAATTGTATTGTCCTTCGACATCGGAAAGCAATACGGTTTCTGTACCCACTCTGGCTACTACCTTATCTATTAATACTTTTTGTGCGTTTACTAGGACAGAAGTAAACAATAGAACAAATAGGCAAGAAACTTTTACTGAATTCATAGTGATTATAATCTATAGTTCTAAGCGTAATTTATAGTTAACTTATTTCAGGAGCGCAAAGTTATTTTTTATTAGTGCAGGATAACTTGTTTGCTGTTGATTTTTTCATCAAACAATTTGTCCTGATAATTCTTCAAAATAGCTTTCTTCCGTTCGTGAATGATCAATTTCACGATTTTGTCTTTTACAAAAGAAAGCGGTGACGCTTCTTGAGCTTTTTTCGTTTCCAAGACATACAAAAAGTACTCATGATCATTCACATTTAATTGCTTGATCTCATCCATTTTCCACGTCACTTTTTTTGCAAGCTTAGAAGGTAATACACTCTTTAAGTCTTCTTTATAGTACCAGGTATCTAGATGCAATAAGCTATCACTACAATTCGTGCTACAGTACCTTCTAATTTGATCTAAGTCCTTAGATTTCCATTCTTCAAAAAACTTATCTAAGCCAGTTTTTTTTGCAGGCACCTTTGCATACAAAGCTCTTACAATATCAGATCGCAAATAAAATTGTTCCTTTGTTTCTTCATATTTTAATTCGATCTCTTCTTGGGTTACAAAGGTATCGAGTCTGGTATTGACCAGCTTTTTTTCGAAATTATCTAAGATGAGCGACGCTTTGTAATCATCAACTAAACGTTGAATATCTATATCTTTTGAGATATACTTTTCGGCCTCCTCCAATAAAATAACCTTCCTAATCCAATTGTTGATAAAGGATTGAGCCATATCAAGGCTATCTGAAACAGAATACTTATCAGGGAACATTGACATTAGTTCATTATGATACAGTTTCTTGCCATTCGCTTCAGCAACCACCCTTTTATCACCTGTAGATGGCGTTTGGCAAGCACAAAAAAGACACCCTAGTACAACCAGATATGTCAATTTGTGCATTATCATTTTCTGATCAAACTAGAAAACACATCCTCATTTAGCTGCAGTTTATAACTCTCTTTTAAACTCGCAACCCATTCCTTTTCAAGGAAATCTTGATAATCAGCTATTATGTATCCACGCGCTTCATCAAAACTCTTAAGTGATGAAGGTATAATTCGCGTAATTTGATTCACTTTAGTTACATTTCGATCACTTTCATCCCAAGCAGAAAGTGCTCCTTTTTTCCAGTCCATACCCCCTAAGGCACTTTTCTCTATAATTTTTGATTCTGTTGTAATCGCAGCAGCTTCAGTATTGAACTTCGAAAGTAGTTTTTCAGTATCCCCTTTAGCTAAGCACTTCTTTAATTTAGCCATAGTTTTTGCATCTCTATTAGCAATGCTGTAGCTGGTTAATTCTGCTCGCTCATCCCAACGATAATTCTCTTTATTTGAAGCGTAGAAATTTTGTAAACCAATTGTATCTTCTGTAGCCTTGTCCCAAACTTCTTGCTTTGTTGCTTCAAATAAAAGGATGCCTTCTTCATATTCGCGCATTAAGGCTTTAAAGTCTGGATATTTTTTCTCAAGATTCGCTTCCTCAAATTTAATGGTTACTTCATCCAAATAGCTATTGTAAAGATCCTGGGCAGCCACGCTTACATCTTCGTCTTTATTATACTTTAATCGGGCGCGGGTATTCTTTTTACAAAAAAGGGCAAAGTCTTTATTTGTATAAGTCATCCCATTGTTGAATGACAATAATGTCTTTTCAGCCACATCAGGCAATTGCCACTTATATGAATAGAATTCTGGAGTGAGCGAACGGACAAACGCTGCATATACAGCCGCATCTTCTGTTAAACCAGCCTCTTCCTTAATCTTCTCTATCAGTGATTTTTTTGCGATTTCAAGCCGGTCATCCTTCGATAATTTAGACTTTACTCTTCGCTTATTTTTCTCTTTATCTGAATAATCAACCGCACTAATTCGCTTTACGATATGATATCCAATTTTCGATTCTACAGGTGAAGAAATATCCCCGTCGTTTTCCAATCCAAAAACCGCCTCTTCAAAGGCTTTTTCAAACTGATTGATTTTTACAAAACCTAAATAGCCCTCTTTGGAAGCTGTATTTTGATCTTGAGAATTTGCTTTTGTTAATTCATCAAAATCAGCACCATTAGCCAAGAGGTTATATAAAGAATCAATAACTGTTAGTGCATTGGTAACCGCTTCTCCTTTCACTTTCTTTCGTATCAACAGGTGTGCTATTTCTCGTTCACCTTTCGATGGCCTTTTGTCATTTACCTTCAAGATGTGCCAACCCATTTTGGTTTCTATTGGCTTTGAGAAGGTTCCGACTTCTGTAGTATACATTGCATTTTCAAAGTTGTAAAAGCCTGAAGGTAGTGGCGCAGTATAATATCCTAGTTTACCTCCTTTTCCTGCAGAGGCTTCATCTTTTGACTCTTTTAAAGCTACATCTTCAAAAAACTTGCCTTGTTGCAGCTTGATGTAAATTTGATCTATTGTGTTTTTAGCACTACCATCATCTTTCATTCCTTTCTTTGGGTTAGGTATAAAAATATGACTTACACTTACATCGGTGAGCATTCGCTCAGCCGCTTCTTCCATTAATCGACCCGATACCTCTTTATCCGTTAAGTATGAATTAGCCAATTGTTTGCGATAGCCTTCCAATTCATCTTGCAATGCAGTAATGGTATCTAGACCCATAGTCTTGGCTCGTTGGACTTTTAACTTGAATCGCTTATATAACTCTAGATATTCTTCAAGGCTTTCACGACCATAGTCTGCTTTATCACCATTGTTTTTTTCATAGATATACCGAAATTCTGAAACGGTAACTTCATCTCCTTCAACTGTAAACAGAACAGGGTCGTCCTGTGCCTGTACGCAGAAAGCAGAAAGGAATAAAAAAACAAATAGTATAGGGCTGTAATAATTCATAACGCTTTTTCTTGTTCGCGCAAAAATACTAACTAAATTGAATCATTTAGAAGCGTAAGCCAGACAAGAACACCCTTATTTTTCTAAATAGACTCTTCGTATGCGAGTAGAAATATTGCTCAGAATGACATAAGGGATAGTTTGGGTCATTTCTGCTAGACTATCTAAATCATTTTCTGGGCTGAAAATAAATACATCGTCACCTACAAAAACACTATCCAAATCACTGAGATCTATCATGAGAAGATCCATACAAACCTTCCCAACAATAGGTGCTTTTCGGCCATTCACAATCACATGCCAAGCTCTACCGGCGTTTCTAGGAACACCATCGGCATAGCCAATATTTACAATTCCAATTTGACCATCAGCAGCCATGATAACATCCGAACCATAGCCAATGGCATCTCCTTTTTGTACCTTTTTAATTTGGATAATATTTGCTCGTAAGGTATGTGCCTGTTCAATGTCGCTTTTAGTTGAAATCCCCACGCCATATAAGCCAATCCCTAAACGTACCATGTCATGTTGATATTCAGGAAAGGACTGAATACCATTCGAGTTTAATAGATGAAAGAGTACTTCTATAAATCCTGCTTCCAAAAAAGCAGCCTTTATACGCTGAAATGCTTGGGCTTGACCTCGTGTAAACGATTCTTTTTTTGGATCTTCACTAGCGGCTAAATGTGAGAATACCCCTTTAACCACCAGCTGAGGTATTTTGGATAGTTTTTCAATCAGCAAGGGAACATCAGAGTATTGAAACCCTAAGCGCCGCATCCCCGTATCAAATTCTATATGGACTGAAATTTTCTGATCTTTCCCTTCACTTTGAGATTGTAAGGCCGTTAATTGCTCAAATGAAAAAACAACGATTTCAATGTCATTATCTACCAGAGTTTCCCAATTCAAAGAATGGTAATAATTGAACACGATTATGGGTGTAAATATCCCTTTTTCTTTTAATTCTATAGCTTCATCTAAGTAAGCGACAGCCAAATAATCCACGCCTTTTGACTCTAAGTAATGAGCGATTTCGTAGCTGCCCGATCCATAGGCTCCCGCTTTGATCGTTGCCATAATTTTCGTGGAACTGTCTAATTTGGATTTAAAATAATGAAGGTTGTTTCCTATAGCTTTTACATTAACTTCCAAGCTAGCGGTATGCGTACGAAATTGGAAGAATTCGCTGATGCTACCCAACTTTACATGGTGAGCCCCTTTAATTAATATAGCGGCATTTTCAAAAGCAGAAATGTGAATACTAGACAAAAAAAGTGAAACAGTAGCACTACTAGTATAAATAGGGCTGGCTTCTTCTGGTAAAGTCCCAATCCAATACACTTGATCCACCTGGTGATGCGCGATAAGCCTGAGAAGCTCTTGGTTGTTTTGCTCATTACTTAGACCATTAGTAATGACTATTTTGGTCTTTCGTTTGGCTTGTTCTGACAGATAATCAAGTGCAATCTGGAAACCAGCCAGATCAGATGAATAGCTGTCATTTATTATAGTTGTATTGGCCCTGCCTTCAAATTTTTCTAATCGATTTTTAGGCAAGGATAACCCAGAGATGTATTGGTTGATTTCAGATTCCGTAAACCCATTGTCAAGCAGATATACACATAAATGAAGTACGTTTTCAACTAAACCAACATTAGAAAAAGGAATAGTAAATGAAACAGGTGTAGCCAAAATTTTTGAATGTAACACGATAGTGTTTTCATCAGACCCATCTTCCATTACACGAAACATAGCATCTTCATGTTTGCCCCAATGTTTTACTTGTTGAGTAGTCACGAATTGGCTAATACCCTCATGAATATCTGAATGATCTCGACAATAATAAATTGTACTAGCTTCTTTGGCCAACCGTAGTTTTTCAGCTACTTTTTCTGAAATGGACGAAAAACCCCTAGCGTGGGCTTCCCCAATATTGGTAAATAATACCGAACTGGGTTTTATCATTGATTCCAGGCTATCCATATCCCCTTTCTTACTAATGCCAGTTTCGATGACAGCCATTGAATGATGTTGGCCCAATGTCAATAATGTATAGGGAACGCCTATTTGTGAATTATAACTTTTTGGTGTTTTAAGAAGGGAATACTTTTTTTCTAGCGCTCCACTCAACCATTCTTTTAGGATCGTTTTTCCATTACTTCCTGTAATGCCTAACAAGGGTATATCAAAGGACTTTCTATGATACGAAGCTACTTTTTGATAGGCAAGCAAGGTGTTCTTGACTTGTAAGAACGGGATTTTATGTTGAGTAGGATTTTGATAGTTTTCATCACAAATAAAGGAAAGAGCACCATTGCTGATGGCATGTGATATATAATTATGGCCATCACGAATCACCCCAGGTAATGCAATAAAACAACACCCTTTATTGGGTCGAATGCGACGGCTATCAAAAGCCATCTCCTGTATCATGGCAGCACCAAATGATTGGACACAATCCAGACCTAGAATTTCTTCAATATGACTTAATGCATATTTGATATCACTTATTTTAAATCAAAACCAATATCTCTTCTATAGAATTTTCCTGTGAAGTCAATTTTTGCAGCACTATCGTAGCAGAGAGCCAATGCATCCTCCATGCTTTGCCCTCTAGAAGTACAAGCAATAACCCGACCGCCATTAGTCAAAATTTCACCCGAATCTGTACTTCGAGTCCCGGCATGAAAAACAAATTGATTCTGACTTGTTAAAGACGGAATCTGCATGGGTAAACCTTTTTTATAGGCTTCGGGATAGCCTCCTGAAACTAGAAAAACGGTAGTACAGTAATCTTGTGAAATTCGTATATTTTGTTGGTCCAATGTCCCATTGTAGACGGAGTCAACCAAGGATAAAAAGTCAGACTCAATCCTAGGAAATACCGACTCAGTTTCTGGATCTCCCATCCTGCAATTATATTCAATTACATAAGGTTCATTATCAACGAGTATCAATCCAAAAAAGATAAACCCCTTATAATCTAAGCCTTCCTGTTGGATGCCTGTTAAGGTGGGTTCTATAATTTGATCAAGCACTTTTTGTCGTAATACATCATCAAAGAAAGGGACCGGTGAAATGGAACCCATTCCACCCGTATTTAGCCCAGTATCACCCTCACCAATGCGTTTATAATCTTTGGCCTCAGGTAATAATACATAGTCCTTACCATCCGTCAAGATAAATACAGAAAACTCAATGCCGCTAAGGAATTTTTCAATAACTACGGTTTCTGAAGCCTTGCCAAATTTACCATGGAGCATTTCTGAAAAAGCAGTGCTAGCGGCTATATGATCATCTATTATTAAAACCCCCTTTCCAGCGGCCAAACCATCTGCCTTGAGCACAATAGGTAAGCTATGTTCTTTTATATAAGCTAGCCCTTCACTTTCTTGATCGGCGGTAAATGATCGACTTGCAGCGGTGGGTATATTGTACTTTGCCATGAAAGCGTTTGCAAAATCTTTACTTCCTTCTAATTGCGAAGCTTTTTTTGAAGGCCCCAACACCCGAATATCTGACTCTTTAAAATAGTCATAGATACCTTCAACCAATGGTAGCTCAGGTCCGACGATAATTTGACGAATAGATTGGTCCTTACAAAACTGGTCTATAGCCGGAAAGTCGGTGTTGGAAATAGAGACATTTCTAGCGATAGCAGCGGTGCCCGCATTACCAGGAGCTACAAATAATTGATCACATGAAGGGCTGTTTACAATGGCACTAGCTAAAGCATGTTCCCTTCCACCACCACCTAATAATAATATCCGATGCACTTTTTGATTTCAAAGATACATTTTGATAGGGTATGACATATTAAAATAAATTATAATATGTAGTTTCCAATGCTTACCTTTGCCAGATGATTGCATTTTTAACAGGTGGCTTGACATTTGTGAGCCCTACACACGTACACATAAATGTCAATGGTGTAGGCTATCATGTGAATATAAGTTTGTATACCTATGAACGAATTGAATCATTGAAGGAGGTAACACTGCAGATTCATCATCATATTACGGAAAACGATCAAAGTCTTTTTGGGTTTTTTGAAGATGAAGAGAAATCTGTTTTCAAACACCTTATTTCGGTTTCAGGTGTTGGTCCTAGCACAGCTCGAATGGCGACCTCATACATGGCTCCATTAGAATTGCGCCAAGCGATCATATCAGAAAATGCACAGGCTGTAAGTAAAATTAAGGGCATTGGACCGAAAACAGCCAAGAGGATCATTCTAGATCTAAAGGATAAAATGTTTAAAGAATCAGATGGAAAGCTCGAAATTTTACTTCCTACTGATCCATCAATAAAAGAAGAGGCGGTATCTGCCTTAGTATCATTAGGCTTCCAAAAAGCAAAAGTTTCCAAGACAGTAGAAAAAACATTGAAGGAATTAGATAATGAAATCACCGTTGAAGCGTTAATAAAATCGGTATTAAGACAATTATCCTAGTTTATACATAATGTAAGGACGCCAATTGCGTTAATGTAGCGATTAACCCATTTACAGATAAATTACTATTACTCTTTACATAACTAAGGTCTAGATAATTTCAATACATTTGCGCCGCTTTGATGGTAATGTAATTAAGTCTCTTCCTTGAATTTATAATGCAGATTTAGTAAATGAATCAAATGAAGCTAGTGTGGGGGATCTTGTTGATGATTGGATTCGCTTTTCAAGTGAATGCAGCACATGTTGAAGGTCTCGATAACCCATACATTACATATGAATCTCAGATCGATACTATTCCGATCGAAGAAAGGTTTGGTGATTTCGTGAACGACCCTATCACGAACCCTTTTGATATCTTTCCATCTGACCTAGAGCAGACTATCGAATACGATCCTGACACTGACCAGTATATTATCATTGAAAAAATCGGTGATGAATACTTCAGAAGTCCTAGCTATTTAACCTTCGAAGAGTACTTAGAGTGGAAAGCAAAACAAGATCAAAAAGAATATTTTGAACGACTATCGGGTATAGGATCTGGTAAGCGTGGGAATAGTGGTCTCATAGACCCAATGTCCAAAATAAATGTAGAAGATCAATTAATCGATCGGTTATTTGGAGGTAATGGTATATCTATAAAACCCCAAGGTAATATCGACGTGAAAGTGGGTATGGATTATCAGTACATAGAGAACCCTTCGATACCACTCAGAAATCAACGAAACTATGGTTTCGTTTTCGATGAAGATATTAAGATCAATGTTGATGGTAACATTGGGGATAAAATGAATCTTGGATTTAATTATGATACCCAAGCCACCTTTGATTTTGACCGAAAAATAAAACTAGCCTACGACTCGGAAGAGTTTACAGAAGACGATATACTTAAAAAGGTTGAAGCAGGTAATGTTAGTCTACCTCTGCGGGGAACCTTGATCCAAGGAGCAGAATCGCTGTTTGGATTAAAAACAGAACTTCAATTTGGGCACTTGAAGTTGACAGGTATCGCTTCACAGCAGCGATCCGAACGAAAACAATTAAGTATTCAAAATGGGGCGTCTATTCAAGAATTTGAGATTAGACCTGATGAATATGATGAGAACCGACACTTCTTTATCTCTCACTACCACCGTAATGCATACGAAAAAGCATTGAGCAACCTTCCTCAGATAAGAAACAACTTTAGAGTAGCTAATATCCAGGTATGGATTTCGGATGATCAACAAAATTACCAGGAAAACAGTACAAAGATTGTAGCCATTGCGGATTTGGGAGAGGGTGTTGATAGTTTATTTGATGACCCAGATGCGGATTATGCTGTTTCCATGCCATTAGATCCATTATTAGTCGATGCTAATGGACAAGTCCTTCCAGATAACAGAACTAATGATCTATATACAAATAGACTAGAAATAGATGGTGAGGCAAGACGATCCGAATTTACCAATACGAGATTGACGAGTGTCTATAACATGAAACAGACCCAAGGGTATGAAATATATAGAGGTCGTTTATTAAATCCTGGAGAATATACCTTCAACGCAGAACTAGGTTATTTATCCCTTAATGTTCGATTACAGCCTAATCAGGTATTAGGGGTCGCCTATCAGTATTATTATACTCAGAATTGTGATGAAGTATACAAAGTAGGAGAAATGGCCACTGATGCCTTAGCTCCGAATACGAACGAAGAAGGAGAACAACAAACGGAGTCTGTATTATACGTAAAAATGCTCAAGAGCACAAATCAAAAACCAGAATCCAACCAGTGGGATCTGATGATGAAAAACGTATATCCACTTCGTACTAGTCAATTAACTCCACAGGACTTTGTATTTGATATCTTCTATGAAGATGACCGAACAGCAACCATTAAAAAGTTCTTACCGATACCAGGTCTAGAGAATACACCTATCCTAAATATTTTCAATTTAGATAGATTGAATTCTCAAAATGATCCACAGCCAGATGGGGTATTTGATTTTGCTCCAGGCATTACGGTATTACCAAGAAATGGAACCATAATTTTCCCCGTTCTTGAACCATTTGGTGAAGGACTTTGTGCAGCGCTACCACCAGGGGTGCCATGTTCAGCAGTTGACACATTAAAGTTTAATCAATTATATGACTTGTCTATTACGAATGCGCGAGAACAGCTCGAGCGTAATAAGTTTGTAATGATTGGTAAGTACAAATCTGATGTTTCTGCGGAAATATCGCTTGGATCCTGGAATATACCACAAGGAGAAAACTCGGTAATCGTACGTGCTGGGGGTAAGCGACTGCGTGAAGGCGTCGATTATGAAATAGAATATGGGATAGGTCGATTACGAATATTGAATGAAGCGTATCTACAACAAGGAGTACCGATAACCGTAGACTTTGAGGATAACTCCTTCTTTAATGTCCAACAAAAAACAATGTTGGGTTGGCGAGCTGATTATGCAGCAAGCGAGAAATTAAATATTGGGGCCACCTACTTACGATTATTCGAAAGACCTTTTACCCAAAAAGTAAACTTAGGTGATGACCCAATAAATAACAGAATATTCGGGGTAGATCTAAACTATACGACGGAAACGCCATTTATGACTAAAGCCTTAGATGCACTGCCATTATATAGTACTAATGAGGTGTCTCAACTAAATGCCTCAGTAGAGGCTGCAGTGCTTATTCCGGGTCACAGTAAAGCGATCAACTTAAATGGCGATGATAATGGGGGCGTTGTTAATATAGATGATTTTGAGGGAGCTGTAAGTGGATTACCATTAGGGACACAACCCTTGCGTTGGATACTAGCTTCGGTTCCGGCTGAATTTCCAGAATATAATGCACCGGGCCTTGAGTCTGGGTATAACCGTGCGCAGTTAAGTTGGTATGTTATTGACCAGTTTGCTCGAAGATCTACGGATATACAATCACCGTATACAAGGTTGGTTAATCCTACAGAACTTTTCCAAAGGCAATTACAACCTACAGAAATACAAGATCTACGGACATTCGATTTAACCTATAATCCAAGACGTAGAGGACCATATAACTTTGATACAGATTTAGGAGGTTCATTTTCAGCAGGGGTAGATTACAATGAAGATGAAAATGCGATTGAGCTTTCAGAACCAAATACACGTTGGGCAGGGATCATGACCTACATTAATAACTCTGACTTCGAAGCGACGAATTATGAGTTTATTGACTTTTGGTTATTGAATCCATTTATGGATACTACAAGAACCTTTGATGGCGAAGCCGGAAGCTTAACCTTCCATATTGGAAATGTATCGGAAGATGTATTAGGGGATAATATTCAGTTTTATGAAAATACAATTCCCACTGATCCGGACGCCCAGACACCTATTAAAGAAACAGCATTTGGTAGAGTTCCTTTAGTGGTTCCAAACAACCTAAATGCTTTTGATTTAGATAATAGAGAAGCGCAGGATGTAGGTTTTGATGGCTTGAATAATAATGAAGAAGCGGTATTCTTTAGTGATTATGTAGCTGAAATGCAGACCTTGACCAATGACAACGTTGATGTGGCTGCGGACCCAGCCAATGACGACTTTGTTTACTTCTTGGATCAGCAAACCTATGCAACAGAAAATGATCTCCTACAACGATATTCTAGATTTAATGGCCCAGAAGGAAATACACCTGATGGAGATCAAGTAGAAAGAGGAAATCCTAATCCAGAAAAAGAAGAATTAAATGGTAATAGTTCATTAGATCAGGGAGAAAGCTACTATAAGTATCAAGTAAATCTAGTGAATGACGATTTTAAAATTGATAAAGAACAAGCGGTTTTTGTTACCGATGAAAAGGTGATTAGCCGAAATGGTGTAGATGAAACGTGGTATCGATTTCAGATTCCTATTAGAGATACATCTAGTGTTCATTCCCAAAATATTAATGGCATAGCCGGTTTTAGATCTATCCAATTTATGCGGATGATCGTACAAGGTTTTGAAGATCAAAAAACCTTGAGAATGGCTGAATATGAGTTGGTTAGATCGCAATGGCGTAGACACAATCAAATTTGTAGAACGGATGCCCAGCCACCAGATTTCGACCTAGATATTAGAAGTATCGAAGAAAATCAAAGTAAAAAGCCGTTTGGCTATGTGTTACCTCAAGGAATACAACGGGAGCAATTATTTACTAATCTCGCGAACATACAGCAAGATGAACGAGCGGTTTCCCTCAACTTCTGTGAGTGGTTTTCAAGTGAATGCGAGCCATTTATGTACAAGTTGACAGAGATCGACCTTAGGGTATTTGAGCGCTTGCAGTTATTTGTACATGGTGAATTTGACACGCTGCTGTCAGACCCGATAAATAATGGGGATATTTCCGTTTTTGTGAGGATAGGAAAGGACTTTTTCCAGAACTATTATGAGTATGAAATTCCGTTGCTCTTATCGGAAGATACTATCCCCAATCCAACACCAACACAGACATCGGATATAGTGTGGCCAGTGGACAACTTTATGGATCTGGATCTAAAGGATTTAACCAATCTTAAATTAGAACGGAATGCAGTCGGTGCATCCGTAACCGATCCTTACGAAGGGCAAGCTACCATTAAGCCTAATCATAAAGTGAAAATCCTTGGTAACCCGAATCTAGGTTTTATAAAGGGTATTGCTATAGGTTTGCGTAAGAATGGAAATGATGGTAAAAACTTCTGTGGGGAAGTATGGGTGAATGAGTTGCGAGCAGCTGGATTTATTGAGCAAGGAGGTGTAGCTTCAGTGGCTAGGTTAGATTGGAAATTAGCGGACCTTGGAAATCTTACAGCTTCAGGTAAATACAATAGTATTGCATGGGGGGCATTGGACCAAAAGCTGAACGAGCGTCTAAAGGAAGAAATCATAGAGTATGATGTAGCCACAAATTTGGAATTAGGAAAATTCTTCCCTAAGCACTGGAAGGTACGAGTACCGTTCTATGCCCAGTATGCAAAGAGCATAAGTAATCCGCAGTTTGACCCGTTTGATTTAGATCTATTATTGGAAGAAAAACTAGCGGCTAATCCAGCAAAACAAGATTCTATAAAGCGGACGGCCCAAGATGTTACCACGATTAAAACGATCAACTTTATCAATGTAAGAAAGGAAAAATCGGGTCCTCGAGATAGAGGAGGCGGTAGCGGCAGTGTTGGAGGGCCTAACAAAATTGGAGGTAGAGCAGGTTCACTTGGTGCGCAAAGTGGAGGGGCTAATGTCCAAGAAGAGAAAAAACAACGGAACTACCCTTGGGACGTTTCGAACTTTAGTGTGAGTTATGCATACACGGAAACCGATAAACGAGACCCAATTATTGAATTTGATAATACAAAGGAATATAAAGCTGGATTGGATTATACCTATAAGCCAAAGAATAAGCCCATAACACCATTTAAAAAGGTGATTAAATCGGATTATTTGGATTTGGTTAAGGAGTTTAATTTTAATCCAATTCCAAATAGTTTTAGTTTCTCAACAGATATGAACCGTAGACTAAAAACCAGACGGTTCAGGTTGCCAGAAACACCCGTGTTTGAGTTTGATGAGCGGTTCTTTACTTGGGAACGACGATATAATTTGAATTGGGATTTTGCTAGAGCATTGAAATTGAAGTTTAATGCGACTAATATGTCTTTTATCGATGAATATCGACAAACAGGTGTTCGACCAGATCCCTCAGATAGAGAATGGGTAAATGAAGTTGGGGACACAGTGAGTGACATTGTACGAGCCAATGAAAATTCGGTAATGGATTATTGGCAAGATAATGTTAGAGAAGGGGGTAGAAATACAAAATACAATCATCAAGCTACCTTAAGCTATAATGTGCCAATGAAGCAGATTCCATATTTGGATTTCATTTCAATAAAGACACAATACAAATTGGATTATAGTTGGATCAGTGGTCCGTTGATTGATATAGAACCAGGTAATGACGAATTAGTACTACCGGGTGCTATGATTCAAAATGGGCAAAACAGATCTATCACGGCAGGTTTTGACTTTTCCAAACTGTATAGAAAATCTAAGTACATATCAGCTTTGGATAAACCAAAGAGTAAATCATCTAGGAGTAGCGGAAGCAGGAGTAGAGATGACGACAAGGATGATGACAAAGGGGATGATGCCTCGAAAACCAAGGAAGATCGGAAAAAGAGCAAAAAGCGAGAACCAGGCACCTTTGAGAAAATTGCTGTCAGGCCACTGTTCATGCTGAAGAATATCAAATTCCAGTATAAAGAGGATTTCAGCACCTTGATCCCTGGTTTCTTACCTAACAATTCCATTTTAGGTATGAATCAAAACTTTACAGCTCCAGGTTGGGATTTTGTAGCGGGTATTCAACCCGATCTGACCTATAGGGATAGAAGTAATTGGTTATATGGTGCAGCTGATAATGGATGGATTAATCCAAGTTTATCCTTGAACCAGCAGATACAAACGCAACGGGGTCAAAACATGGATTTAAATGTGGAGCTAGAGCCGTGGAAAGACTTTGATGTTGATGTAAACTTCTCAAAGAAATTTAACTATCGACATAACGAAGAATTTAGGAAGAAAGGGAATACAGGTACGACAACAGAAGATTGGATCCAATTGGCACAAATCGAGAATGGATCATTTACGATGTCTTACTTTGCAATGAACACCTTATTTGGTAGAGACTCACAAGAGTTATTTGATCAGTTCATTGCTAACACTAAAACAGTGTCTGATGAATTTGATTATGATACAGGTTTTAGTATTCCAAACATAGGTGATCCGCATACGCAAGATTCTGTAAACAGTGGATATACCTACGGCCTTGGAAAATTAAATAATGAGGTTATAATACCAGCTTTCATTGCGGCGTATACTGATGCTGATCCAAGAGAAACGAGTCAAATAGATTTTGTCACTGATCCAAGAAATGATTGGCGTTTCCTACCATTGCCTAATTGGACAATCTCATATAATGGATTGAGCAAGTTACCATGGTTCAAAGATCGTTTATCCAGTTTCCGTATAGATCATGGATACAAATCGACATTGACCATTAACAACTATAATCTTAACCCGGAATATGATTTTGCAGATCCATATGGTGATATCAGAGAGGCCAATGGAAACTATTTTACTAGATGGGAAATTCCAGAGATCGCTATTTCAGAGCAGTTCTCTCCGATTATTGGTTTTTCAATGAAAACTAAAAAAGAGTATACCCTTGAATTCCAATATAGACGTACCCGTGATTTAGTATTGTCAACCTCAGTAGGTGAGCTTAGGGAAAGTAACTCCACTGAATTTGTTTTCGGTACAGGTGCTGTACTAGAAGATATCAATATTGGTTTCTTAACAGGAGATCGAAAAGGTAAACGGAAAAAACGGCCAGGTAGAGAAAATGAAGATGAAGAAAACGATGACGATAAGCTATTAAACACATTGGGCAATTCAGGACGTCAAGGAAGAGGTGTAAACAATAATAAGCCAAGGACTTTAACATTGAACTTTGATATGTCCTACAGAGATAATGAAACGCTTATTCACGATATATTGACGGAGACGCCGACGGATATGTCAACCAGAGGTACCACTAATATCATTGTTAGTCCAAGTGCAGAATACACAATTACACAACAATTGGCACTACGATATTATCTAGATTATAGTTACACTAGACCAAAAGTGAGTAACAGTTGGCCTACCACAACCTTTGAAACAGGATTCGTAATTCGATTTAAATTGGATTATTAATCTTCTTCGATAAATACCTGCTCGAATCTCGGGCGGAAACTGGAAGGATCAGCCATAGCTAGAATGTCCTTCCAGTCTTCAGGTATACTCTCTGCTTGGAGTAAACACCCTTCTGGAATATATGGATATAATTTCATGTAAGAATGAGCGGCTGTTTCTGATACTCTTCTTGTAATATGGCTTCTATTGATTCTATCGGGATGATCTATACCAGCTGCCGCCATCAGCTCTACAAAGCTTATTATAGTTTCTCTATGATAATTGGCTACACGATGCTTTTTGTCATCAACAACAAGTCCTTTCATCAGTTCTGCATCCTGTGTTGCTACTCCTGTAGGACAAGTGTTCGTGTTGCATTCTAATGCTTGGATACATCCCACAGCCATCATCATTGCCCTAGCAGAATACGTAGCATCTGCGCCCAAAGCAATGGCTCGAACGATGTCAAAACCCGATACAATTTTACCGGAAGCGATTAATGTAATTTCTTTTTTAAGGTTAAAACCGACTAGTGCATTATAAGCAAAAGCGAGCCCTTCTCTGTACGGCATACCTACTGAATTGCTAAATTCTAATGGAGCCGCGCCAGTGCCGCCTTCGGCTCCGTCAATAGATATAAAATCAGGTTTAATGCCTGTATGCAACATTGCTTTACAAATAGCAATAAATTCAGATTTTTGTCCAATGCAACATTTGAAACCAATGGGCTTACCACCCGATAAATCACGGCATTTCTTTACAAATTGTAATAATTCTGTAGGTGTAGAAAAAGCACGGTGGTAAGGTGGCGAAAGAACATCCTTGTGGGGTTCAATATTCCTAATTTTTGCGATCTCAGGCGTTGCTTTCTTCGCTGGAAGAATTCCTCCATGACCGGGTTTAGCTCCTTGAGATAGTTTTATTTCCACCATCTTTACATTGTCAGCAGCCGTTCTTTCAGCAAATAATTCAGGAGAAAAATTACCGTCTTTGGTCCGGCAACCAAAATACCCTGTCCCAATTTGATAAATTAAATCTCCGCCAAACTTGTCATGATAAGAAGAAATACCGCCTTCTCCCGTATTATGAGCAAAATGGCCAATGGCTGCACCCCCATTAAGAGCCATCACAGCATTTTTACTCAGTGAACCAAAACTCATAGCAGCTACATTAAATAAACTGGCACTGTACGGCTTTCTGCAATCAGTACCCCCAATCAACACCCTAGGATCTTCTTCTAGATCATGATGATCTATAGGAGAGATAGAATGCGCCATCCATTCGTATCCTTCTTTGTATACATTCAGTTGCGTCCCAAAGGGTGCGGTATCTAATTCGTTTTTAGCTCGTTGGTAAATGATATTTCTATTGATTCGACTAAAAGGCCGACCATCTGTATCCGGCTCAATAAAGTATTGGTAAACTTTAGGACGCATCCATTCCGCCAAATATCTAGATCTCCCTAACAAGGGAAAATTCCGTAAGATCGCGTGTTTTTTCTGGAAAGCATCATATAAGGTAATACCAATAAAAGGAGCTAATATTCCTAGAACCCAAAACCAAGAGCTGCTCACTATAAAACCAAGAATAAGTAATCCTATGGTTACTAACAAAGAAAGAATGATGGACTGTGCCCGCATATCAAAGTGGATTTTAAGCAATATAAAAAAATACGACGAGCGAATAAAACTCTACGATTCAAACATATTATTTATTTTTGTAATATGAATTGGTCTACAGCTATAAGTGCTTTTAAAGCCTATCTCATGTTAGAGAGAGCCATGTCCGGCAATTCAGTAGAGGCTTATCTTAGAGATGTAGAGAAGTTAGGGGTGTTTTCGGAAGGAGTCCTTTCTAAGTTTGGGGTGCAGGATATTGAGCATAAGGATGTAGAGCTATTTTTATCTAGTCTCCACGATCTGGGTTTGCAAGAGCGCTCACAGGCCCGTATTTTATCGGGGATCAGGGCTTTTTATAAGTTTTTGATCTTGGAAGATATTGTGGAGGATGACCCAGTTGAATTGATAGAAAGCCCTAAGTTACCTAAGAAGATTCCAGACGTATTATCAAAGGAAGAAATAGATGTATTAGTGTCAAATATAGATCTAAGTCATCCCTTAGGGCATCGCAATAAAGCTATTTTAGAAACGCTGTATGGTTGTGGCCTTCGAGTAACAGAATTAGTCGAACTGAAATTGTCAAATATTTTTAGAGAGCTGGGATATGTAAGGGTCATTGGCAAAAATAACAAAGAACGCTTGGTGCCTATAGCTGACTACACATTGGATCAAATAGATTACTATGTAAATAATTATAGAGCGATTCAAAAAATAAAACCTGGACATGAAGACGTAGTCTTCTTAAACAGACGAGGCGCTGGTTTGACTAGAGTAATGATATTTACAATCATAAAGGACTTAGTGATAAAGTCTGGCATTGGAAAAAAAGTAAGTCCTCACAGTTTTCGACATTCTTTTGCTACTCATCTTATTGAAGCTGGGGCTGACCTTAGAGCTGTCCAAGAAATGCTTGGGCATGAATCGATTCTTACCACTGAGATATATACGCATCTGGATACTCAATTTCTTAAGGATACCATATACAGGTATCACCCAATGGCACGTTGACTTTGTAGTATCTTTACATCATGATCCGAATTTTTTTGGTTTCCTCATTAGTCCTTATCCTGTGCTGGTCCTGCGCAAGGATCACAGGCAATATTGAGGGTGGACCTAGAGACACCTTTGCACCCCAATTAGATACACTCGGATCTAGTCCTGGAATGCAACGGAATTTTGAGAAGCAGACCTTGACCTTCACCTTTGACGAATGGATTCAGTTAAAAAACAAAAATAGCATCCTAATTTCTCCACCACTTCTAAAAAAGCCAACGATTGAAGTAAAAGGAAAAGAATTAATCTTTGAGTTCCATGAAGATGAAGTGCTGGCTGAGGATGCAACCTATGTTATAAACTTTGGCGAAAGCATAGTAGATTTTACCGAGGGCAATCCTTTATCAAATTTTAGATATGTGTTTTCTACGGGTGATGAGATAGATTCCTTAGAAATTAGAGGAAAAATAAAGGACGTCCAAACTAGAGAATGGCTAGGGGATATCTTAGTGGCTCTTTATGATAATTTACAAGATTCGGCTATTCTAAAAGAACGTCCTTTATACGTATCCAAAACCAATGAGAATGGTGAATTTGTGCTATCTAATTTGCGAGAAGATACATTTAGACTATTTGCACTAGAGGATAATCTAAATTATAAGTACGATCCACCTGGAGAGCGAATCGCCTTCTATGATAGCCTAATTTATCTTACAGATAGTTTTACGACTTCCTTGGAATTAGATCTATTCCGAATGAACGACAGAAGGATACAACAAGTTACTCACCCAAGGGCTCAACGATTAAATGTGATATACACAGAACCCGCGGACTCTTTATTTATTGAGAATAAACATCTGAGGCCCATTTTACAGGAATGGGTCAACGATAGCCTTTATATATGGTATGAGCGAGATTCTATTATAATGGATAGTTCGATCGTATTACGAGATCGGCATGATACGATTCTTGATACGGTCCAATGGCGTTATCAATCCAAAAAAGATTCGTTGCAATTAATACGAGGGGCAAAGACTAGCTTTTTTAAAATGAAGCCCAAGGCAGAAATAGCCTTTCGATTTAATAATCCAATTTCATTAGCTGATACAAGCAACTGCACCATCATGAATCCAGATAGCAGTTTTCAAAACTGCACGCTAAGGACCACCGGAAGAGACCTGATTCTTAGCTTACATGGTAAAGACACGAGCACGTATGAGATCCGATTTTTTCCAGGCCTTGTTAGAGACTTATATGGACAAACGATTGATACCATACAAGCGTCAGTTACGACAGCAGCCAAAGAAGAACTTGGCAATATTAACTTCAATTTCTTGGGAGGAGTTGACTCTATATCATACCATTTTAGTTTACAATTAGGAGAAGAACAAATTGATAATTTTGTTTTTACCGGTGAGGGTCAACGTCCATTATTGTCTTTGAACCCAGGTAAATATGAAATGGTGATCTTTGAAGATGTAAATGGAAATGGCATTTGGGATTCCGGAAACTGGTTAGAGCGAAAGCAGCCAGAAGCTTTTCGGAAAATACCAATAGAAGAAGTTAGAGCGAATTGGGATGTTGAAGTATTAGTGGATTGGAATAACTTAGATTAATATGAAATTAAGAGCCGAAAAGCTAGTTAAAGTATATGGCCAAAGACGGGTTGTAAACGAAGTCTCCATAGAGGTAAATAGAGGAGAGATAGTAGGTTTGTTAGGTCCTAATGGAGCGGGTAAGACCACTACCTTCTATATGGTGGTCGGGTTTATAAAACCTGACGGAGGCAATGTATATATTGATGATATGGAAATAACGAATTACCCAATGTATCAACGGGCTCGAAATGGTATTGGTTATTTACCACAAGAGCCTTCTGTATTCAGAAAGCTGTCGGTGGAGGATAATATTGCTGGGATATTGGAAATGACCAGCCTGAAAAAAGCGGAACAAAAGGATAGGCTAGAGGAGTTGATTGATGAATTTGGTTTGGAGAAAGTACGCAAAAACTCAGGAGATAGTTTATCTGGAGGAGAGCGACGTAGAACAGAAATTGCACGAGCCTTGGCTTCAGACCCAAGCTTCATTTTATTGGATGAACCATTTGCAGGTATCGATCCTATTGCTGTAGAAGATATCCAGTTTATTGTGTCAAAATTAAAAGAGAAAGACATAGGCATATTGATCACAGATCATAATGTTCAAGAGACCTTAAGTATTACAGAGCGAGCCTATCTGATGTTTGAGGGTAATATACTGCGATCAGGAACAGCCGAAGAACTAGCTGCTGATGAAGTGGTTCGAAAGGTGTATCTGGGACAAAATTTTGAATTGAAGAAAAAGGTCATTGAGCCAAGAGATGAATAAGATAGCAGTCATATTAGTTCTCGCCTGCCTAAGTATTAGTTGCGGAGGTTATGGAGATTTGGAGTTTGATCAAAAACTACAAAAGAGAACCGATTCTCTTTTTTCGGTAAAACGAGCCAGCTTGCGAAAAGAAATAGATAGCCTTTGCCAACTTCGATATGATAGTGTTTATCAAGCGGCAATAGATTCCATTAAGCAAAAACAAATTAGTGAGATCCAACATATATTAGATAGATGATAGAGAAAGGGTGGATCGGAATAGTATTTTGTCTTCTTTTTTATTCTTGTGAGGAACCAAGAAATATGCAAGCGGAAATCGAAATGGCATTGGAACTAAAAACAGAAAACTACAAGCGGACAGAAATAGCTCGTTGCAATGAAGACGTCCACTTTGCAGCTGAGCAATATGTAGATTCACTCATATCTATTTGGGTAGCAGATCAATTGATTGATACGATTAAAATCCCAACTAAGCCAATAAGACCTTCTAGCCCACCTCATATTTTGGGCACCATTGATACCTTTTCTACTAATGTAAAGTAGCATAAAAAGTGCTTAACTTTTCATTGATTTTTGCGGCTAAAGCCTGATATTTTTCGTAGGGTTCCTTAGCCTTTGGTTGAAATGCCCCTTTCATAAATTGAATAAGTGTAGGGTTCATCTTAAAGAAATTAGGGAACGGATCATCTAATGCTTGACCTTGAGGTAAAATTACGGCCCAATCATAATTGGCTCCTTGTGCTCTGGATAAAACAAGGGACGGTTCAGTATACAAATCCATATCCGTTTCTTCCAATGACTCGTTCCAGCATATATTTTTTCTTTCTCCATTGAGATACGCCTCATAATTATAATCAGGGATAAAGGCTATGTCAGAAAACTGATACTCTTGTTTCATCGCTTTTATGATCATTCTATTTTCATAATCCCGAACTTCTTTAATCTGATTTATTTTATGTCGTATTCCTGCTTTGTTAGCAGACCCCCTCGCTAACATTGCGTGAAGTGTATCTAATGCATTATGGTTAGTATATAATCGGACAACAAGCAGCCCTTCTTTCAGCTTATCTATAGAGTTATAAGCTAATTCAGTAGTTTCTTTACCGACAAACATCTGTCCTTGCAATGGTTTTATCGAAAGAAGAGAAAGACTCAAAATGAAAAAGGCCAAAATGCTGTTATTTTTACGGCTTGAAATTGCTAATCTATATTGTTGAAGTTGCATAAATTTTTAAATTTTGCAGGGATTTTATAAAGCGCATAACCAAAGTTACACACTATGACACAAGCATCTGTAGATATTGAATTGCTGAATCAACAAATTCAACTAGAAAGTGCTTTTGTTGACAAAATAAAGGAATCAACAGCCTCTATTATAGTCGGACAAGAGAATATGATTGAACGATTATTGCTCGGCTTGTTATCAAAAGGACATATCTTATTAGAAGGATTGCCCGGATTGGCTAAAACATTAGCGATAAAAACATTAGCGTCCTCAGTGGATGCTGGATTTCAACGGATCCAATTCACACCCGATCTACTACCAGCAGATATTGTCGGTACCATGATTTATAATCCGAACAAAAATGAATTTAACGTTCGAAAAGGACCCATCTTTTCAAACTTTATTTTAGCAGACGAAATCAATAGAGCTCCAGCTAAAGTCCAAAGTGCTTTGTTAGAGGCTATGGCTGAAAAACAAGTTACCATTGGTAGTGAGACGTATAAACTGGAAGAGCCCTTCTTGGTATTGGCGACACAAAACCCGATAGAACAAGAAGGCACGTACCCTCTCCCTGAAGCGCAAGTGGATAGATTTATGCTTAAAGTAAACATTGAGTACCCTACAAAAGATGAAGAACGAATAATTATTGATCGTGTGTTAGAAGGGGCTACCGAGGTAGAGGTAAAACCAGTCGTAAGTCCGGCTCAAATTTTGAAGGCCAGAGAAATGGTGAATAAAGTGTATATGGATGATAATATCAAAAATTACATTTTGGATATTGTTTTTGCGACAAGGGAACAAGAGGATAGTGGATTGGCAGAAATTAAAAATCTTCTCAGTTTTGGTGCATCTCCAAGAGCGAGTATAAATTTAGCTAAGGCAGCAAAAGCCTTTGCTTTTATCAATCGAAGAGGATATGTTATTCCAGATGATGTTCGGAGTGTTTGTTCAGATGTTTTGAGGCACAGAATAGGATTGAGTTATGAAGCAGAAGCGGAGAATATAACCCAAGAGGATATCATCACTAAAATTCTAAACACGGTTCAAGTCCCGTAAATGGATACAGCTGAAATACTAAAAAAAGTACGACAGATTGAGATCAAGACTAAGGGCTTGAGCAAGCACATTTTCTCCGGTGAGTATAATAGCGCCTTTAAAGGTCGAGGTATGTCTTTTTCTGAGGTAAGAGACTATCAATATGGAGATGATGTTAGGAACATTGATTGGAATGTCACCGCTCGAACAGGCGATCCATATGTAAAGGTTTTTGAAGAAGAACGAGAGCTTACCTTAATGCTAATCGTTGATATAAGTAAATCGACCGTCTTTGGTACCCGGGCTCAATTTAAAAGCGAGTTGATTACTGAACTAAGTGCGGTTCTTGCATTTTCTGCGATTCAGAATAATGATAAGGTTGGCGCTATCTTGTTTTCAAAAGATGTAGAAAAGTATATACCGCCTAAGAAAGGAAAAAAACACATTCTACGGATTATTCGAGAGATCTTATATCACGAAGGCAGCCATACAGACACCAATATTAAAGAAGCGCTGGAATACTTTAATAATATTCAAAAGAAACGAAGTATTGCTTTTTTACTTTCTGACTTTATGGATGACGATTATGAAACGGCATTAAACGTAGCTGCACGGAGACATGATTTAATTGGAATGCATGTGGTTGACAGCGCAGAAGAGCGTCTACCTAAAATAGGATTGATTCATACCATTGATGCAGAAACAGGAGAAGAGGTCATTTTGGATAGCTCGAACAAAGCCTTTCGAGAACAATATCAAAGTTGGTTTCAGAATAATGTAAACTACTTTAAAACTCAGTTTAAGAAAACTCGAGCTGATATTGTAAGTATTAGAACAGGAGAAGATTATGTGAAAAAACTATTGCAATTTTTTAAGAGTAGAAGTCGGTAGTGAAAAAAGGTGTTTTCCATATTATAGCTATAATTTTTATGTGGTCCAATGTCCTAACTGGACAGGTACAATGTGTTATGACGCTGTCTGCAGATTCTGTGATGATTGGAGATGAAGTGGAGTTACAAATTTTTGTAAAGAGCCGGAGTAACCAAAAGGATTATATCCTGGATTTCAGCACTATAGACACACTTGATAATTTAGCGTTCCAAGACCCGCCACTGCCTAATTTTTCCATAGATATGGAATGGCTAGATCATCATTGGGATGCTGACAAAAACCTGCCCATCAGTTTAAGTGACACTAAGGATGCGTCCGGTTTTTATACTTGGGAAAGTGCCTTTACAGTTATTTTTTGGGATTTAGGTGTTTTTGATGTCGCCTTGCCAGATGTGTATGACAGTCGGAAAAATCCTATAAATGCCATTAAAGGTAGACCTCCAAGAATACTGGCTAATGCACCCATTGACAATGCGCCTTTGGATACAACACAAATGATTCATGACATTGCGCCTATAATGCTGGAGGAACGGAACTGGCAAGATCACTTATACTGGATATTGCCGTTGGCTTTCTTGATCTTAGTTTCCTTCGCTGTTTTTTATGGTATGAAACGGCGTTTGAAACCTAGTGAATATCAAGAACCGATCATTACAAAACCACCAGTACCGGCACATATAAAAGCATTACATAAATTAAAGGCATTGCGTCAATCAGAAAAATGGAAAGAAGGTGATGGTAAAGACTTCCAAACAGAATTGAGCTTTATAGTAAGAGAATATTTGGAGAATCGATATAATGTTCAGGCTTTAGAATCTACAACCCCTGAGATTCTGTCGGAATTGAAAAAAATGTCTTTTGATCAGGATTATGTTCCTCCATTGAAGAATCTCTTGCAAATAGCAGATTTAGTAAAATTTGCTAAAGCAGAACCACCTAGCGAAATGAACGAGGGCTTTCTAGATACGGCAGAGGATTTTGTTATGAAGACAAAAAAAGTAGAATTAGAAACAGAGGATGATGCTGAGTAATTACGAATTTAATAATCCCTGGTTGCTACTTTTTTTATTGCTCGTCCCAATAATGATGTACCTGTATTATGCCAGGAATCAGCGGGTAAAGAACACTATTGCCTTACCTCATGCGGCAAAATTTAAAGGGTCTACATCATGGAAGACTTGGGCTCGCAAATGCTTACCCATCTTTTTTTTCTTGGGCATTGCTTCCTTGTTTATTGCCTTAGCTAGGCCACAAAAAGTGTTACAGGAAGAAGAAGTAAAAGCAGAAGGAATCGATATAATGTTGGTGACTGATTTGTCAAGCAGTATGCTAGCCCAGGACTTTGCCCCAGATAGGCTTTCGGCAAGCAAGCGAGTGGCTATAGAGTTTGTGGAGAAAAGGGAATATGACAGAATTGGATTGGTAGTGTTTGCAGGAGAAAGTTATACACAATGTCCATTGACAACGGATCACCAAGTGCTTAATGCATTTCTAAATAATTTACAATGCGGATTATTAGAAGATGGGACAGCCATTGGGATGGGCTTAGCTTCGGCTGTAAACCGATTAAAGGAAAGCAAAGCCGAAAGTAAAATTGTGATTTTGCTTACAGATGGTGTTAATAATAGCGGTTACATAAAGCCTTTAACCGCTGCAGAGATAGCAAAAGAAGTCGGTGTAAAAGTGTATTGCATTGGGGTTGGTACGAGAGGAACGGCCAGAGCTCCAATCAGTAAGAAGGCTAATGGTCAATTTGTATATGGGCCGACCCGGGTCCAGATTGATGAAGAGTTATTGAATGAAATTTCCAGTTATACGGGTGGGCAGTATTTCAGAGCGGTAAATCAAGCTCAGCTTGCTCAGATATATGATTATATCGACCAATTGGAAAAAACCGAAATAGAAGTAAATGTCTTCAAACGGTATAAAGACTTATATAGAGGCTTTTTACTTTTTGGTCTAGGATTATTATTACTTAGATGGTTGTTATCAAATACAATTTTAAGAACACTGCCATAGATGTTTAGGATAGAACATATAATGTATTTGTCTTGGGTCCTGGTGATCCCATTACTTTTGGTTTTATTCTACTTCTTGATACAAAAGAAGGAGCGTGATTTGAAGAAATTGGCGGAACCATCTTTATTTAAAGCCTTATTTAAAGGCTTTGACAAGCGAAGCGCCTGGGTATATTTTATATGGTTCTTGTTAGCATTAGGTCTTGGAATTATTAGCTTGGCCAACCCTCAATGGGGAACTAAGATGGAACGAGTAAAGGCTAAAAGCTCGGATATTGTTATAGCATTGGATATTTCCAAAAGTATGCTGGCTGATGATGTTTTGCCAAATAGGATGGAACGAGCCAAAAAGTTTACAGAACGATTGATCAGGTCCTTGAAGGGCGAGCGGATTGGACTCATTTCCTTTGCAGGAAGTGCATACCTCCAGATGCCATTAACAGCCGATTATGCAGCCGCAGAAATATTTGTTAAAAGCGCAAATCCTAACCAGGCAGGTACACAAGGTACTGCTATAGCAGATGCTATAGATTTAGCTGGTGAAGTGTTTGATCAAGAAGGACCTTACCAACGGGCATTGATCATTATTACTGATGGTGAGAATCATGATACAGATGCAATAGAAAGAGCAAGATTGGCCACAGAAAATGGAACTCGGATTTATACCATTGGAGTAGGTACCGAAGAAGGAGCGTATATTCCAGAAAGTAGACAGGGTAGGAGGGGATATTTGAATGATAAACAAGGGAATATTGTGACGTCTAAGATCAATAAAGAGATGATAGAAAAGGTAGCGGATGCAGGAAATGGAAATGCCTATTTTTTAACGCAATCGAACAATATTATTGATGACATAAAAGGAGAGATAGATAGAATGCAAAAGAGAGAAGTTCAGCAACAATCATTCACCGATTATGTCAGTTATTATCAATATTTCTTAGCGGTTTCTATATTGCTATTTATATATCTTTTTTCAACACGATATATGGGATTATCAAGAGCAGGGTAAAAATGACAGATAGGTATCAATACATATGGATAATTTGCTTAGTGCTTCTTCCAGCCTTATCTCAAAGTCAAAATGCACACCATCATTTACGACAAGGTGATTTTTTCTATGGGAGTGAGTCTTTTGCATTGGCAGAACAAGAATATAGAAAAGCCAATGATTTTGATGCGGCTTTTAAAGGTCCTTATAATTTGGGAAATGCATTATACAAACAACAACGATTCGAAGAGGCTGCTGAACAATACAATGAAGCTTTATCTAAAGCAACGAATAGCTTAGAAAGATCAGTGGCCAATTATAATTTGGCTAATTCTTTTGTTTTTGCTCAAAAACTAGAAGATGCGATGCTGTATTATAAAAAAACAATAAAAGAAGATCCTGGAAATATTGAGGCTAAATATAATTTGACCATGGTCAAAAACGCCTTGCAACAAGCTCAGCAACAGCAACAGCAGCAGCAACAACAACAGCAAGAACAAGAACAAAACGAAAGTGAAGAGCAGCAAGACGGTGAACCAAATGAAGAACAAAACCCTCAAGAAGGAAGTGAAGAACAGCAAGACTCTACAGAGCAACAACAGCCTCAACAAGATTCGTTAAGTGAAGAAGATATTCAGGAAAGTGCATTTGATTCAAGTCGATTAGATAAGTCAGTATTAGATAGTTTGGATGCAATAAAGCTATTGGACATCATAGAAAATGAAGAACAGAAAGTTCAAGAAAAATTAAAGAAATTTAATTCGAATAGAAAGCGCTCAGATAAGGAGTGGTAAAGTCTTGATTTATGATTAAAGTCTTATATATATTTCTTGCCATATTCGTACATGGTTCATTAACAGGGCAGGACCAAGTGGCAGTAGCAAGTGTAAGTCATGATTCAATTTTGCTTGGAAACGTTTGTAAATTGAAAGTTGAGTTAGTCAATATTTCAGCGAATCTAGTTTTACCAGAAATGGAAGACATTTCTATCGTATCCGGCCCAATGCAATCTCAGTCTATAAGTATAATCAATGGAGAAAAGACGTCCAAGCAAGTATTTAGCTACACAATTGAGCCACTGAAAGAAGGAGAAATTTGGATTAATCCTATTTTGATTGAGTCAGAAGAAGGATCATTTGAAACTATGCCTATTTCCTTACAAGTGTACCCCAATCCTGAAAATATATTTCAACCGGTCCCTCAAGATGATTTAGGAAATGACTTTTTATTTAATTGGGAGTTTGATAATTTCCCTTCTAATCCATTTTTTCAAGATTCTGAAACGGAGGATTCGAAAAGACCGGAGGAAAGTGACAAGAAAAAGCGTCCATTAAAAAAAATATAATTGGTGAGTAATTGGTATATCGTATGGTTAATTCTGTTGCCTAGTCTGGCTTTTTCTCAGGTTGAGTTCAGAGCATTGCCAGAAAGTAATACGGTGCTTGAAGGCTCATATGTAGAGGTTAGTTTTCAGATAGCCAACGGAAAAGATAGTTTTTTTGAAGCGCCAAAATTTAAGGGATTTTCTCAAGCAGGCGGCGCATCTACGTCTAGTAGTGTTTCGATAATTAATGGAGTAACTAAGCAAAGTAAATCATACACATATACGCTTTTAGCAAATAAAGTAGGTACGTATCAGATAGGTTCTGCCACGGCTACTATCAATGGTAAAGAATATAAAACCAAGCCCTTTGTTATCGAAGTGTTGAAAGGCAGAAAAGTAAGTGACAACGATAAGGAGGCCTTTGTAAAAATTATTGCCTCTGATACCACAGCCTATGTAGGTCAACAAATATGGCTTCAATACAAGTTATACACTAGACTCAATGTTAGACAGTTTAATATTTTCAATGAACCAGACTATGATGGGTTTTATGTGGAAGGCTTAGAACAGCAAACACGGTTTAAAAAGGAGATCGTAAATGGGGTTGAGTACTTTACTAGAGACCTCCAAAAAGTAGCCTTGTTCCCACAACAAGTGGGAAGCTATGAAATCCCAAACACAAATGTTAGTTTAGGAATCAGTAATAAAAATTCAAATAGTTTTTTCTCGAGGATAGACCGACAAATGACTGTTTTTGCAGAGGGCTTTTTAATAACTGTACAAGACCTTCCACCAAATGCACCTATTTCTTTTTCTGGTGCAGTAGGTAAATACAAAATGAATAGCAGAATCAATAAACGAAGACTGACAACGGATGATGCTATTGCTTTTGAAATGATAATAGAAGGTAATGGCGATAGTCGAATGGTCGATGCTCCAGTATGGGAAGTGCCAGAAAACATTGAGTGGTACGAACCAAATACCATTGTAGAAGAACAAATCGTTACCAAAAATTCTTTCAAAAGAAATAAAGAAGTATACGAATATATTCTAGTGGCTAAACGACCCGGAGTTTATTCATTTACCCCTTCCTTTAGTTACTTTGATGTGGATAGTAATGCATATGTCACACTACAAAATGAACACGCCCGAATTGCAGTCACACAAGGAACAAATGCTTCGAAAGAAGTAGTACTTACTAAAGATACCCTAGCACTAGCACCCATAATGGCTAAGACAAGACTTCGGCAAAACACGGAAGCGAGTTTTAATAGAGGTGTTTATTTGGGTGGACTCGGCGTAACAGGCTTGTTAGGAATAGGATTATTATTGTATCGAAGGAAGTTGGAAAGTGACGGGTATTTCGATGAGGATATTCAACGTAGAAAAAAAGCTAAACTGCAAATTATTCAGGATTTGGAAGCAGAAATGGCGAGTGGGGATTATTCTCAAAATAAACGATATATAGAATTGCTCTCATTGAGCTTTAGAAAATACATAAATCAAAAATTTGGTCAACGAAAGCTTCAGTTGACAGACCAAGAAATAGTCTCATTATTATCGGATGAAGGCATGCCTATCGAAATAATCGAGAGAACAAAAGAATTTTTCTCTTCATCTACTATGATTCTTTATGCTGGCGCAAATGCTGATAAAAGAGATAGATTAAAAGACTCATGGGAACAAATCATTAATGGCATTGAAGAGGAAATACAAAAAAAGGCCCCTTGAACATTCAAGAGACCTGTCTATGCTAATTATTGACTTATCCTTAGTATACAACGAGCTGTTTATGTAGTTTATAACCAGACTCGAATTCAATTAATGCAAAATAAGTGCCAGCTTCTTTAGGAGCCCTTATAGTTAATTGATTTTCATTGTATTCTTTATATTTTGTATTACTGATAAGCTGTCCATTTATACCCATTATTTGGATCGAAAAATGTCCAGGAACTTCGCTAAAATGAAAGTGTAAATCGCTTTCAGCACGTAATGGATTTGGAAATAGAATGCACTCTATGGGTTTCTCGATTGAAGGCGTATGTGCTATGTTTTGACTGGGTAGGCAGGCCGAAATTTCTATGTCATCTATGTATAAGAAGTCCGCATTTGAAGAAGCATCACATTGTAATCGTAATACACATCGTTCATTATTACTGGATAACACAGTTGCAGACTCTAAATACATTGGTTCGTGATTATTGAAATCCGTACCTGAATACCATTCATCAATGGTAATAAATGTAGCTCCGCCATCATACGATATCTCAAACAACAATGATTCGCCATTTTCCATGCTGATAGGATAGAGGTGAAACTTTATCTCTATTTCTTGATAGGCCTCTAAGTCTAGTTCATCAGTATATATTGAGGAATGCTTACCTGAGTTATCACGCAGTCTAACACAAAAATCGCCGCTTGAGTTATAAGAAGAATTGCTAGAGTAGCGGTGTGCGTCCACGCCTCCGTCCTTCCATATACCCCAACCAAATTCCAAATCTGAAATATCCAAAGCGAAGCAATCACCATTAGTTTCAAAGCAAGCTGGGGACGTTGGGTCTGGAATGCAAGGATCAGTATCGTCTGTATCATCAAATACACAAAATCCGTCACCATCAGCATCTTGATATTCACCATAGCAAAGGCAATCTTCGTGGAAGATATCATCAACAGTACATATGTCACCATCATCACAAGGAAGTCCTATTAAACCTTGGTGAAGGTTCGGGCAGTCATCCAAAGGATCGCATATTCCATCTTCATCTATATCTTGTAAAGCACCTCCGGTGCACTGACAATCTTGATCATATACTTCACCCTCCGTGCATATGTCACCATCATCACAAGGAAGTCCTTCAACAGGGCATCCTTCATTGGCTGCACAAGCCTCTAGAAATAAATCATCTATATAAACGAGATCTGCATTAGAAGAGGCATCACACCGTAACCGCACAATGATTTCATTAGTAAGCTCGAGCTGATCATAAACCTCTTGAACAAACAAAGGTTGTTTGTTTATTATATTTTCATTGGATATCCATCTATCTAAAGTGGTCCAACTTATTCCTAGATCATTAGAATACTCTAAGAGTAGATCCTCCCCAGATTCCATACTTACAAACTCCACATTAAAATGAACTTCTAAGGATTGTCGCCCTTGTAAAAACAAACGTTCTGAATAAAACGAAGATTTTTTACCAGAGTTATCTCGCAGTCGTATGCAGTGAGTTCCAGAGCTTGCCTGACTATAAACGCCATGTGATGCATCTAAGCCCCCGTCTTTCCATATACCTGTCGTTTCTTCTAAATCATTCATTGAATGCGTTTCACAACCGTATATTTCATCGCAATCGCCTTGTGTAAAATCAGGGACGCAAATGTCATTGTCGTCAGGATCTATTTCTGTACAGAATCCATCACCGTCATAGTCAGTAGAAACGCCACCAATACAATCACAATTCTCATCATAACTTTCACCAATAGTGCATACATCACCATCATTGCACGGTTGCCCAGTTATTACACAAGGATTATCACTACAAGAAGAAAGACATCCAGCTTCCGCTACTTTTTCTCGAAGTAAGTTACCAGGCTGTAATCCAAAACCTAAGGAAAAGTCAATCCCAACATCATCCAATAGATGACAATAACTCATGATAGTTCCTTTTGTAGGAATAGGTGCTTCGCATCCTTCAGAATATCCGGCTTCATGACCACACCCATCAATAGCAGTATTGTTACCATTCCAGGCACACGCATGAGTATGCTTAGAACCTAAGGTATGTCCGATCTCATGGGTCAACACTTCAACAGCCCAACTATACACAGGGATTTCTTGATATCCTGATTTAATATCGGAATACCCAACCGCATAGAATTTGTTGCAAAGTGCATCAATATAGGCAACACCACCGCTCCCTTTTTTACCTACTAGGTGTGCAATATCCCCATTATAATCACCCGATATTCTATCTCTAAATGTGTATAAATTATTGAGAGCAGAACTGCCCATGTATGGATCTTCAGTATCCCAAATTAGCACTTCACTCAAAAAGATATCAATACCTTCATTTGCATACAAAAGAGCAACTTGATTAAATACAGCTGCAAAATGATCAAAAGCTTCCATTACAGAGCCTAAGGACAAGACAAGGTCATGGTCCAGTTCTATATAAACACCTACACATTGATTTTCAGTACGTGTTACAATAGCATCACTTTCTTTGCCTATCCAATGAATGTTATCATTGGTTTCACAATGTGTTTCTTTAGGGTATAAGATGTCTTGTTCTTTGTATAATAAGTAATATTGCTTAGTTCTATGTTTGGATATATTGTAGAGGTCACCATTGAATTGGATGAGTCCTCTAAGGCCACTTTCTGAAAAAGATATGGCTGTTAATGAGTTTCCTTTTCCTTCTATCTGACCCCAATAATGCGTCTGGTGATCAAACCAAATGTCACATTCTGGATCACTTACCAAATGAGAAACCCCATCATGTTTAAATAAATCAACTTTTGTTAAATCAAGCTTAATTGAAGTGTCATTACTCAAAGGTATATTCACGTGTAACTCAGCAGGTCGTTCAGCTAAGATGTTCTCTATAAGAACTTCATTAATAGTGAGAATGATCCCTTCATGCAAAAAATCATCAAAATCGTTCAAGGCGTCACGGTCTCGAGACAACATGAAGAGATCACTCTCAATGTTTAGGCTTGATTGTCCGTAGAGTGCAGGCACGAGCCACAGACAAACGAAGACTGTTGTTACTCTTGACCACGCAACAAAGCGCAGTGCTCGTAAACTCATTTCAATACCCATTTAATGTTCAATACCCTGGCTCAAATTGTATGAGCCATTGTCTTAAAGCCCCTTACACATTAAGACAATTCATAATATGTATACTCAAAAACCATGACAAAGACGGGAAATGTAGGTGTTTGCACCCATATATAACTAGTAATAGGTATGTTATGTGTTATATTTGCTTCTTTTTTTAGTCCAATGTTATATGTGATATGTTGAAATTTTGAAATAGTCTGGCTATTCAACAGGCAAATAGCATTTGAAAAGACGTATTTTTGCAATTCAATTTTGGAGATGAAGCGAAGTAAAATAAAAGAGATTCTTTCAACCGATTCCTTTGAGTATAAAGCTAAAGTGGCTGGTTGGGTGAGAACGTTTAGAAATAATCAATTTATTGCTTTAAACGATGGCTCTGTTTTAACAAGCCTGCAGCTTGTGGTAGACTTTGAATCAATGGATAAAGAGCTAATAAAGAACATCACCACAGGAGCTGCCATAATAGCTGAAGGTACAATAGTTCCTTCTCAAGGTCGAGGACAAACGCATGAAATGAAATGCGAAAAATTAGAGGTGGTTGGAACTTCGGATCCAGAGGTTTATCCTTTACAACCGAAACGCCATAGCATGGAGTTTTTAAGGGATATAGCACATTTGCGTTTCAGAACTAATACATTTTCAGCGGTCTTCCGAGTTAGGAGTACAGCGGCATATGCAATACATAAATTCTTTACAGAAAAAGGTTTTGTCTATTTACATAGCCCTATAATTACAGGTTCAGATGCTGAAGGCGCTGGGGAAATGTTTAGGGTGACTACCTTGCCACCCCAAAACCCACCCACCACAGAAGAGGGTGCTGTTGACTATGGTCAGGACTTTTTTGGTTCTGAAACTAACTTAACGGTTTCTGGTCAACTCGAAGCAGAACTAGCTGCATTGGCATTATCAGATGTATATACGTTCGGACCAACATTTAGAGCGGAAAACTCAAATACCACTAGACACTTAGCTGAATTTTGGATGATTGAACCTGAAATGGCATTTTGTGATCTGGAAGGAGATATGGATTTAGCAGAAGAAATGCTTAAGTATGTTATTGCTTACGTAATGAAGAATAATGAGGAAGATCTAATCTTCCTAGAGAATCGACTATTGCAAGAAGAAAAGTCAAAGCCCCAGCATTTGCGAAGTGAGATGAATCTTCGAGATAAATTAGCATTTTGCGTAGATAATGATTTTGTTCGTTTAAGCTATACTGAAGCTATTGATATACTTAAGAATTGCAAACCAAATAAGAAAAAGAAATTTCAATATCTAATTGAAGAATGGGGGGCTGACTTGCAATCAGAACACGAACGTTTTCTTGTTGAAAAACACTTTAAAAAGCCCGTCATCCTTATTGATTATCCGAAAGACATCAAGGCATTTTATATGCGGATGAATGATGATGGTAAAACAGTGAGAGCCATGGATATTTTATTTCCTGGAATTGGAGAAATTGTGGGTGGATCACAAAGAGAAGAGCGATTAGAAATACTTAAAAGTAGAATGGAAGAGATGCATATACCAGCAGAGGAGATGTCATGGTACCTAGATACAAGACGCTTCGGAACTTGTGAGCATGCTGGTTTTGGTCTTGGCTTTGGAAGACTTGTTCAATTCATTACTGGAATGGGGAATATTAGAGATGTAATACCTTTTCCAAGAACCCCTGGGAATGCTAAGTTCTAAATATCAAATACTAGTAGCGTTTATATTTATAAGTACTCAACTACTTGGTCAGATTGATAGTAATTCAATCGAATCAGATATTTCTTTATTCGTCTTAGGTATAGCCCAAGACGCCGGTTATCCGCAAATTGGCTGTAGAAAAACATGTTGTCAAAAAGTATTATCTGGTGAAAGAAAGCCTCAGAAGGTTTGCTCGTTAGGTATCCTTGATGAAAATGAGAATCGCTTTTGGATTGTAGAGGCAAGCCCCAATCTTGTAGAACAGTGGGCATTTATGGAAAGCTTGAATGAACAAAAACCAGATGCAGCAGGGATATTCATATCACATGCGCATATTGGTCATTATACCGGTTTAATGTACCTGGGTCGAGAGGCCATGGGTGCCCAAAAGATTCCTGTTCATTGCATGCCTAGAATGTTTAATTTTTTGGAACAAAATGGTCCATGGAGCCAACTAGTGACATTGGACAACATAAAACTCGATTCACTCCAGTTTGATATTCCAAGAAAAGTGAGTCCATCATTACAGCTAACGCCAATATCAGTGCCGCATAGAGATGAGTTTTCCGAAACAGCCGGTTTTATAATTAGTGGGCCCAATAAGCAGGCATTATTTATTCCGGATATTGATAAGTGGGAAAAATGGGATCGAAGTATTGTTTCTATGATAAAAGAAGTTGACATTGCTTTTTTGGATGGGACCTTTTACGAAAATGGAGAATTACCCAATCGCGATATGTCTGAAATTCCTCACCCATTTATTGAAGAAAGTCTGTCTCTTTTTTCAGAGCTATCAAAAGAAGACAGAAGTAAAGTGCACTTTATTCATTTCAACCACACTAATGAGGCTATGTTTGATACTTCGGAAGCCAGTAATAAGATTACGAAAGAAGGGTATTCGTTAGCTAGAGAAGGAATGGAATTTAGGCTATAAAAAAAGGGATCTTCCTGAACAAAAGACCCCCCTGTACACTAAAAACTCAATTATTAATACATCATTAATTCTTTCTCATTAACCATCTTACGCATATTGATCAATGCATATCGCATTCGACCCAAAGCCGTATTAATGCTCACTCTTGTCAATTGACTGATTTCTTTAAAACTCATATCAGCATAATGACGTAAGATTACCACTTCTCTTTGCTCCTCTGGTAACTGGTCTACCAGCTCTCTCACTTTCTTATGCAATTGGCTTTTTATGATGGTTACTTCTTCATTATCTTCTTTTGACTCTAAGACATCAAAAATGTCAAAGGTTTCTGAAGGGGATACTTTTGTTCTTTTCTTGTTTTTCCTAAAGTGATCTACACACATATTGTATGAAATCCGCATGGCCCATTGTAAGAATTTACCTTCATGGTTATATTTTCCATTACGTAAGGTGCGAATGATCTTAATAAATACATCTTGAAAGATATCTTCAGCAAGATCTCGATCTTTTACAAATAAATAAATAGAGGTGTAGATTTTCTCTCTATGTCTGTTTAATAAAACCTCAAAGGCTTTATCATTTCCATCTAAATAAGCGATGATTAATTCCTGGTCAGAAAGCTTCAGTACATCCATAACTAACACGTTTAGGGTTCAGTAATCTAGTAAATAGTAATACGTTAGTGTAGATGTACGGGTCTTATAGGCAGACTAAATTTTAATTATGACATCAAAAAAAGTTAAAAAACTTTAGTTATGCCATATCTTATTTTGAGTTAACAATAGTTTAACGAAGTTATGTATTTATTCTTTTGAAGTCAATAGCTAAAGAAAAGAATATTAAATTGACCCTTCTAAGCATCCAACTTTCGAGACTAAATCTTGTTATAAAGCCGTATTTTACACGCTTTTTAGATCGTTTATGACGCCAGCAACTAAGCTAAAAAACAAAATCTCCAAAGAGGAAGAGGACATCCGAAAGCACATCCATATTAAAGGTGCTAGTGCTAATAACCTGAAGGATATAGAGATAAAAATCCCTAAAAATCAACTAATAGTTGTAACGGGTTTGTCCGGCTCCGGGAAGTCCTCGCTGATTATGGACACCTTATATGCAGAAGGACAACGACGTTATGTAGAAAGTCTATCTTCTTATGCACGGCAGTTTCTATCAAGAATGAAGAAACCACAGGTTGATTTTATAAAGGGAATCTGTCCAGCCATAGCCATTGAGCAAAAAGTTACAACAAGTAATAGCAGGTCAACAGTTGGGTCATTAACTGAGATCTATGATTATTTACGACTTTTATTTGCTAGGATAGGTAAGACCTATAGTCCAATTTCTGGCGAACTAGTTACTAAGCAAACAGTAAGTGATGTAGTAGATCACATAGTCTCTTTAGACAAGGGAAGCAAACTACAACTATTTTTCCCAATTCCAAATGCTTATCAAGATCGAAGCATTGCGCAACAATTAGATCTCTTGCTCCAAAAAGGGTATACACGTGTACTTTGGGAGGGTAAGGTAACGCATATTGAAGATCTACTCGAATCTGAAAAAAAGCTCAGTAAAAAAACCTTGAATGACATAGATCATGATATCTATATCCTCCTAGATAGGTTTATAGTAAATGATGAGGAGGAAAATGTAAAGCGAATAGCAGACTCTGTCCAGTCCGCTTTTTATGAAGGAAATGGAGAATGTTTTGTCTTAGATGACGCAGAACAGTTTTTAGGTTTCAATAATCGGTTTGAGTTGGATGGCATGTCATTTATTGAGCCAACACACCAGCTATTCAATTATAACAATCCGTATGGGGCTTGTCCACAATGTGAAGGCTATGGACAAGTATTAGGTATTGATGCCAATAAGGTAATTCCAAGAGACGACCTTTCTGTTTACGAAGATGCAATAGCTTGCTGGACTGGAGAAAAATCTAAAAAGTATAAAGAAGCGTTAATCAGGAATGCAGATGCCGTTCATTTTCCGATTCACAGACCTATCAAAGACTTAAGCGAGCATGATTATGAAATCCTTTGGAATGGCAGCGATTACTTTGCAGGTATTTATGATTACTTCCAAATGTTGGAAGAGAAAACCTATAAAATTCAGAATAGAATCATCTTAGCTCGATTCAGAGGACGTACGACTTGTCCAAATTGTAAAGGTGGAAGACTGAGAAAAGAGGCTCAATATGTAAAAGTGGCTAATAAGTCAATGACAGAATTAGTTCACATGCCTATAGACGAATTAAAATCATTTTTTGATACCATTGATCTCAGCGACTATGAACGGAAAGTAGCTTCAAGAATTCTGATTGAAGTTGAAAATAGATTGGAGACGATGTGTTCAGTAGGCTTATCATATTTGCATCTAAATCGGGTGTCAAATTCATTAAGTGGAGGAGAGACACAACGTATCAACCTAACTAGAACACTGGGAAGCAATTTAACGAATGCACTATATATACTTGATGAGCCTAGTATAGGTCTTCACCCAAAGGATACAGAGAATCTAGTTCGGGTCTTGAAGGATCTTAGAGATATGCGGAACACAGTCATTGTCGTGGAACACGAAGAAGAAGTCATAAAGAATGCAGATTATATAATAGATATAGGGCCCATGGCTGGTACTCAAGGTGGACAAGTGGTTTTTGAGGGTCCTTATAAATCATTTATTGCCAAGAAAAATAAAAGCCTTACAGCCCAATTTATGAGAGGGGAGAAATCAATTCCTATCCCTGAAAAATCACGTAAAAAAATTCAAAGGATTCACCTCAAAGGAGCAAGACAGCACAATTTGAAAAACATTGATATAGAAATTCCGTTGCATTCATTGACGGTAATTTCTGGTGTTTCGGGTTCAGGGAAATCTACCTTGGTGAAACATATTCTTTACCCAGCCATCACATCTAAGATCCAACAATCAAATAGTAAAAGTCTAGGGAAGTTTGATGCATTAGAAGGGGATGTTGACTCTATTAATGTTGTTGAATATATAAATCAAAATCCGATTGGGCGTTCTTCTCGATCAAACCCTGTTACTTATGTTAAAGCTTACGACTCGATAAGGAAATTGTTTTCTAAGCAACAGGCATCCCTAATTAAAGGCTTAGACACTAAACACTTTTCATTTAATACGGAAGGAGGACGGTGTGAAAACTGTAAAGGAGATGGTACTATAACCGTGGAAATGCAGTTTTTGGCTGATGTAACATTAGTCTGTGAAGATTGTCGTGGTATGCGATTCAAGGAGGAGGTGCTGGAGGTTACCTATAAAGGGAAAAATATTTTTGAAGTATTAAACATGACCGTTGATGAAGCCATTGAATTTTTTGATGGACATAAGGATATTATCCGCAAAATGAAACCTCTACAGGATGTAGGTTTAGGATATGTAACCTTAGGTCAATCATCTTCTACCTTATCTGGTGGAGAAGCTCAACGAGTGAAATTAGCCATGTATTTAGGTAAAGAGAATTATTCAGAACATATTCTTTTCATTTTTGATGAACCGACTACAGGTCTTCATTTTCATGACATTCAGCAATTACTTAATGCGTTGAATGCTCTGGTGGATAAAGGACATTCAGTCATAGTGGTAGAACATAACCTTGAAGTTATCAAAACAGCAGATTGGATAATAGACTTGGGTCCTGTCGGTGGAAAGGAAGGAGGCAACCTAGTGTATATGGGAGAAGTCGCAGGTATCTATAAAGAAAAAAATTCCTATACCGGTCAATTCTTAAAGGCAGCTAAGAGCTAGATTATAGACCTTTTCACCCTAATCGTGCTTTACCACCTTTTCACTTTTTATCAGACGATCTCCATGCAGTTGGATAAAGTAGGTCCCAGGTGGTAGTGTACTGACATCAAATATTATTGATCCTGAACTAGCTGATATTGAGCTACTATCCATGATCCTTCCTTCAATATTTAGAAGCTGAAGCTGCACGTTTTCTTCTTTATGTAATTCAAAGTCGACATGAATTAGCTTAGAAGATGGGTTCGGATAGAGATCCCATTTAATTAGTTGCCCAATGTTATTACTGTTTTCAAAAAATAAAGTACTAGAAGCACTGCACCCTTCTTCATCTGTTGCAATGACCGTTATGGTAGTAAACGCATTTTCCCAGATTATGAAAGCACCTTCTTCACCTACTAGTAATTCATTGTCCACATACCATTCATAGGAGACAAAAACATCATCTATAATATAGATAGAGTCGCCTTCGATATTAAGCTCTGGAGGTATTGTAAAATTTTGAATGATATTGATTACATCACGTGGAATGGATTCGCATGTTCCATTAGCATAGCTGATGGAGTAAAGACCGGCTTCCGTAATTTGAATTTCTGACGATGGCGAAGGCCCTGAGTATTGCACTCCGTCTTTATACCAGACAAACTGGTAATCATCTGGCAACTCGCAAAACCCAATATCTAAGAAAAATAAAACTTCCTCACATGTATTAACTTCTGAGTATTGGATATCACAAAAGTCTAAATCATCATCATACCAAACGAAAGCGCAACCATGATAAGTACATCCATCGGCATTGCTTAGCGTAAAGTTGTTTACCCCACCATCTAAACCTACTCGATCAAATGATTCGCTACCATCTTCCCATAAGATGGAATAATTTTCTTCAGCTGTTATGCTAACTTCAGAGTCCAAAAGACCTGGACAACTATTGTTTTTGATGCTGACTTCTGGTACTAGGATAAAGCAATCCGATTGGATTTTTTCAATGGTCCCTTCACTGATAGATGCTAGATATAATTCGCCATCGTAGCCTACACCAAAACTGCTATACTCTTGAAGAGCACCCTGATAGATTAATTGATTTTGCCACGCATCACAAGGATCTCTTTGTAGGCTCCAAAGTTTACCAGAACAATAGTCCGCATAAATATATTTGCCTTGTAAATAAGGAATACTGTCACCCCGATAGACAAAACCTCCTGTAATTGAACATCCATCTTGAAACTCATTATTTCTATAAGAGAACACTGGAAACGTTAAGGTGTTTTCTGCCGGACAATCATCATTGGCAAAAACCTCATCTCCTTCGAAACATCGCCAGCCATAATTTCTGCCACCTAATCCTGAGAATTCCACATTGACCTCCTCCCATTTATTTTGACCTACATCGGCAATATACATATCGCCTGTTTCCGAGTCAAAACTAAAACGCCAAGGATTCCGCCAACCTAATGACCAAATCTCATCTAAGGTAAAATCATCATTGGCAAAAGGATTGTCACTAGGTATGGAATAACTTTCCCCACTTACATCAATACGCAAGATCTTTCCAAGCATACTTAACCTATCTTGGCCAAGATGTAATGGATCCCCTATTCCACCTCCGTCACCCATTGCTATGTATAGATATCCATCCGGTCCGAATTCCATATCCCCTCCATTGTGATTATTAAATGGTTGTTCAATACTCAATATGATTTGTCCTGATTGGGAGTCTGCCACATCTGGATTATTCGAATCCACTAGATATCTTTCTACTTGTGTATTGCCTTCCAGGTCAGTATAGTTGACAAAAAATCGTCCATTAACTTGATATTCGGGATCAAATACCAAACTTAACAAACCTCGTTCACCTGCGCCGCTATTTACTTTTGCATCAATATCCAAGAAAACATCCTCGGCAACCGACCCATCTGGATTAATGATTTTAATTATACCATCTTTTTCTACGATAAAAAGCCGGTCATCTCCTGCGTGTACAATGTCCACAGGTTTGTCAAACCCGTTTGCGACTAGGTCAAGGTAGATTTCTTGGCCTGGCAAAATATAGGGTAAACAGAAAACTAGAAGGATGATAATCCGCATATCTTATTTCAATTTATCAAAAATGTAAGGGCCTTCTACAGCTCCCCAAACTTGTTTATCATCGGAGTTAAACCCTTGGTCCCATGATGTAATCTTGTCTTTGTTTATGCGTACTACAGAAGTAGCATAACTGGCCCCTCGTAAGCTACTATTACAAGCCTTTCCTTCTGTTGAACCTTCATATGTTTGTGAAGCTACTTTTTTCAAGAAAACAGAACAGCCAGTACGTTCGGATAAAATGCTCTCATCGTACGAATCAAAAAATGCTGGATCGGCCCATTTACCAATAAAGGTTTCAGGCTCATTAAATTCGTATACTTTACTTTCAATTATACCATTACTTTCTTTAGCCAGTGCATAAACTCGTTGTCTATAAGGGCGATCTTGGGCTTCAAAAATAGCTTGCTCTACATATAAAAAATGCTTATCTGACTGTGTCCAAATAGGATACATATGAAGTGAGATATTATAATAATTCGAATCTTGTTCAGATTGTAATTGGCTATTAAAAGATCCGGTCATTATGCTTTGCAAGGCATCTAATTCGCTGGGTGTGTTCCCTTTTTTAGTTAGATTACAAGATGCGAATAGTAAAATGCTAAAGGAATAAAGAATAATTTTTGAAACAGTCGACATCGTATTTTTTTGGCTTTTTATAAAAATAGCTTTTTTGTTGAGGCTTACTGATTGATTTTTTTAGAACTATGTCAACTAGGAGATCATTTATGCGTTAAATGAGTCATCGCGCATATCTTCAGAATAAGATTGCTATACATTTGTATTATGATTAGGTCATTATGGATCATATATTTTATTGTAGTTGTAGGCTATAGTAATGGCTTCTCACAGAATTTATTGGTAAATGATTCCAATGGAGATTTGGTTGGCTTTAGTGTAAATGGTTGTGAAACCAATGTAATCGAGGATATAGGTTTTTACACAGATATAGCCGCTCACCCCAATGGGTTTATTTATGGTATTAATGCGGTGGGTAAATTGACCCGAATTAATGTTGAAACAGGCCAATTGTTACAAGTAGCTGATTTTACGTCCTCTGCATTTTACGCCTTGACCTCTAACGCTGAAGGGTTGATTTTTGCAGCTTCAGGATTGGGAGATCTTGTTTCTTATGACCCATCTATAAATAGTACCACAGTATATCCAAATATGGGATTTAAAGCAGCAGGAGATCTAACCTATTACCAAGGTAGTCTATATATGGCTACCTCGGAAAATACCTTAGCGTACATTGATCCAGATAACCCGGCTAATAATGAAGTATTTATAGACTTTTCTTCTTCAGGAGCCGAAGTTTATGGGATAGTGAGTGCTGTAGATGGATGTGATGTACAAACCTATGCTTTTTCAAATGATGCAAATGCAAAAGTTTTTCAGATTGATTGGTTAGCTAAGAGTTTTAATTATGTATGTGAGATAAATCATGAAGTCTATGGAGGGTCTTCTGAATTTGAATTTGCAGCGTCAGATGATCTTATTCAGATTGATAGTATAGTCATTAATTCTTCCCCGTGTGAATTGTCCAATAGCTCATTTTCCGTTTTTGCAAGTACAGATGCAGGTCCACTGTCATACAGTATAGATGGTGTAAACTTTCAGGATTCTAATGAATTTGTCGATATGGACTTAGGCACCTATACGGTATATGTGCAAGACATTACTGGATGTACAGGTACCGAGACCGTTACGATTACTTCTGGCTTTTTTGAATTTGAACAAATAGTAACGGATGAGGCATTTTGTGGCCAAAATGATGGTAGCGCTAATGTAGTAGTAAATGCATCAACTTCTGATTTGATGTTTAGTATAGACGGGATCAATTTTCAGGATAGTCCGCAGTTTTCAAATTTAGCTCCAGGAGATTATACTGTCACAGTAATTGCAAATGGAATGTGTACAGATGAAATGATGTTTTCTGTGGGAGATATACCATCCATTTACATTGAAAATATAGAAGCTTATCAAGCGAGTTGTGCTGCAGGTACGGGGATAATTGAATGCTTGGCGACCAGCCCCAATGGAGAGGTATTATATAGTTTAGACAATGTAAACTTTACGGATGAACCTATATTCTTAAACTTAACTGAAGATATTTATACCCTATATTTTATAGATGAAGCAGATTGTACATTGAGCATTACCATTGCGCTAGAAGAAAGTATTTTCCAACTATATGATATAATCGTAGAACCTGTCCGATGTGATTCTATTAATGGTTCTGCTCAAATAATTGTAGATACTAATCTTCCTTCTTATGAGCTTTGGGTCAATGGCATTCTTAGTGAAGATGACATCCTAGAAGAGCTTGATGCAGGCGATTATGAATTTACTGTGCAAGGGGCAGATGACTGTGTAATTGATGGCCAATTTCAAATTGAAGAGATTCCTGCATTTTCATTGGATACATTTTTGATCTCACCAGACTTTTGTGGTCTAGGGTATGGAAGTGTAGATGCTGTTTTCGAGCCAAATGGAAATACATTACGTTTTGCCCTTGATGGTCAAAGTTCAAATGACTCCTTTATTACATCACTAATTGGAGGAAGTTACGAAATGACGGTTTCTGATCAAAATGAATGTGTTTCTTCATACGAAATATTTGTTCCTACCGAAGATTGCCCAGTTTTTATTCCCAATGTTTTTGCGCCTAACGATCCTAACAATGATCAATTTATGATTAACACTGCGATTCCTTTAGAAGTCGAAGAGTTTAGCATTTATGATAGATGGGGGAATTTGGTTTTTAGCAAGGAAAATTTTTCTAGCACGGATACATCTGTCTTTTGGAACGGGGATATAAACGGAACTCCTGCTCCTGCAGCTGTGTATGTTTACAACATAGTATTCAAAGACTTAGACCAATCCTTCTTCGGTGACATTACCTTGATACGGTGATACATCCAAGTTAATTAACTGTGCAAGATCATAAAATCGTTTTGGCAACGGCGCAACTATTGTAATTACTTGTTCATGTTCAAGCTGAATAGAAAAAGTATGGGCATGTAGCATCATTCCTTTTATACCTTTTACTCGCTCGAAGTATGCATTGTGTTTACAGTCACCATGTTTTTTATCACCTATTATAGGATGACGTAAATGGGCAAAATGTCGTCTGATTTGGTGATACTTTCCTGTCTTTGGCATGACAGAGACTAAACTATATCTCGAATTAGGATATCTGCTAATAGCTAATGGAGCTTCCGTTAATGAAATTCTAGAAAAGGATGTTTGTGCATCTTGAAGCGTGAAGTTTCTGCCACTACGAATAGGATAATCTACAAGGCCCTGCTCTAGTATCCAACCTCGGACTATGGCAATATATTGCTTAGAAACTTTTTGTTCTTGCATGGCCTTTTGGATCCGACCAGCTGCCTGTGGAGTAAGACCAAAAATTAGAACACCAGAGGTAGCTCTGTCTAAACGGTGAATTGGGTAAATGCGGCGTTTTAATTGGTTACGAAGTAATTGTAGAATGAAGATTTTATCCTCTGTCATACCTGTTCGATGGACCATTATTCCAGCCGGTTTATTTATAGCGACTAGATCTTCATTTTGATATATGATATCAAAATGATTCATCTACTTTTCTTTTTGAAGATAACTGCATTTTAGGTAGTTCATTTCTTCAAATGCAGGGGGATGATCAATGTCATGCCCAGTTCTTTGTAATTCTATGAGCGAATGCTGCGCAGCCATTTTTTCAACTAAAGCAAAAAAATCTTCACTGGAAACCCTTGAAGAACAAGAGGCAAATAATAGTATACCCTTGTTTGCTAATACATTAGAAGCTAGAGAAAATAAACGTCTGTATTTTCGGATAGCACCATCATACTCCGCATTACTTTTTGCAAAAGAGGGCGGATCAACAACAATTAAATCAAATTGATTTTTCTTTTTTTGTAATTGTTCTAAAATCTCAAATGCATCACCAGCATGTGAAACAAATGTTGCTTTTGAATTTTGTGCATTAACATTGACTTCAGCATCTGCAAGTGCTTTTTTCGAAATGTCAATAGCATGAATTTCTTTTGCACCTCCTGTAGCGGCATGAACCGAAAATCCGCCATTATAACAAAATACATCTAACACTTTCTTTCCTCTGGCGAATGATGCAAATTGAATTCTATTTTGGCGGTGATCCAAAAAGAATCCTGTTTTATGACCGCGAATGACATTGGCACGCATCAAAGCACCGCCTTCTAAAAAATGGACGCTTTCATTTTCAAGACTTCCGTAAAGTATGGTTCCATCTTCGTAAATAGGGTTTAACTCTTGTAATTTTCTCGATAGTCTTAGTACGATGGTTTCCACAAAGGAATGTTCCTTGATCAAGCTAATGATTTCATCAAGGTAGGGATACCAAATTGTGGAATACAATTTTATAACAAGCACATTCGAAAAGATATCTATGATTAAGTGAGGCAAATGATCTGCACCGCCATATATCCATCGAAATGCGTTTGTTTTTTCTGTACGAATATTACGCCGCTTTTGTAATGCTGCATGTAATGTTTGCCTAAACCATTGTGTGTTTATTTGAACAGGTTTGCCGGCATGCAGAATGTTTACCCGGATAAAAGAATTTGGGTCATACAGTCCACAAGCGATAAAGTTATTTTTGACATTATGAAAAACGATAGCCAAGTCTCCAGCTTCTCCATCGGCACTTTGTTTTATAATACTGTTCTCAAATATCCACGGATGTCCTTGCAAGCATTTTTTTTGGGCTTGCTTGTTAAGTTTAATAGCTATTCGTTTTCCTTGCTTGGGCATGATTGCAAAATTACGCTTTTCCAATTTCGGAGTTCATCTATATTTTTTTACCTTATGAAAAAGAATCTGATGAAAACACAGTTACTCCACGTTATATTTTTAACCTTGACCTTTTCTGCCACTAGTCAAATCTATGTAGATCCTGCTGCAACTGGTGCAAATACAGGAAGTTCATGGAATGATGCTTACATAGATTTTCAAGATGCACTAGATGATAATTCCAGCGCTGAAGTTTGGTTGAAGGCGGGTGTATATAAACCTGGCATGAATAACGGTAGCCTCCAATTTGTAGTGGGTTCTCCAAAACGTATATATGGTGGTTTTTCAGGAAGTGAAAGCTCCGTCGATGATCGGGACACAGACATAAATATTACTCATTTTACTGGAGACATTAATGATGATGATCAAGTGCTAGACCTTACAGCAAATCGAATAGATAATGCACTCCATTTATTATTAATCGATAGTACAGCGGTACAGGTAACTGTAGATGGCATCCTATTTACTAATGGTAATACCGAAATGGAAGACAATGATCAGGCAGACTTTTTGGTGCGAGGTGGTGCAATTTATGCGAGAGCTGAGGTAGAAATAAATGATTGTGATTTTGAAGAGAATGTAGCTAGATCTGGAGGTGCTGTATACATTGATAGAACGACTAATTCAAAGGTTACAAATTGTAATTTCACAAATAATATGTCAGTCTCACAGGGGGCAGGACTGCTTTTAAATGCCAGTGAAAGTCCAACTATTGAGTATAATAACTTTGTTTCAAATAATGTGGTTAGAGGTTCATTGTATCTTCTTAGATGCAGTAATAGCACCGTAAATGAGTGTGATTTTACATTTAATAATATCATTAATAGTGAATGGGGAGGTGCTGGCATGTTTCATTGGAACTGTATAAACTCAATGATCACAAATTGTGAGTTTAACGATAACACAGGACGAAATGCCTCGGGTATTTATATTGATGGGAGGGAGATAGAATATGCCTTAACGGCGACATTGACAGGTTGTACATTTGACAGTAACACTAATACAGATTATGGGGGTGTTCTTTATGCTTGGACAGCCAATTATGAGATGTATAATTGCGACTTCACAGGTAATTCAGGACCAAACGCAACTTGTTTTTATCATGGTAGAACACGATACTATGTTGAGGATTGCACATTCATTACCAATACTGCTGATTTTGGAGCAGCAGGATCTAACTATAATGAAGGCACGGAAGGTTCCTTTGTTGGGTGTGATTTCCTTTTCAATGAATCATTCACAAGTGGTGGAGCTTGTATGGTTGGTTTTAAAGGTTTAGCCAATTTTGAAGGATGTACCTTTGAAAATAATGTAGCTAATTGGGGTGGTGCTATTTATATGCAAAACGATACCAGTAAGGCTAGTTTTAGCAACTGTTACTTCTTAAATAATCAATCACAAAATTTTGGCGGCGCTATAAATGCATTTGCTGCTATTGAGCTTGATATCCTAGATTCGCAGTTTGAAGGAAATACAAGTGATTTCGGAGGGGCTTTATCATTTGATCTGGACACTTTGACTTCGATGGGTTATTTAAATATCGAGCGATCAGATTTCAGGTTAAATGTTGCGAATACTCAAGGGGGTGCTATTAACATTGGTAATTCACCAACTAGCATTCGCTCTTCTTTATTTGCACTTAATGCAGCACTTGGTAATGGTACTGGAGGGGCTATTTGCAATAATGCATATGACGAAAAAAATTCAGTATTGGCCATTACTAATAGCACCTTTGCCCACAATGAAGGTGAGTTATCAGCAGGAATAGCTCAGTTTGAAGATGAAACAGGTAAAGCTAGAGTTGATCTGTTAAATAATATACTATTCAACCCTGGAGGACTAGATTATGCTATTGAAGCTGGAGAGCCAAATCTTGTTTCTCTAGGAGGTAATTTAATTTTGCAGGAAGGTTTGGAAGACGTATTTAATCAAGAGCTAGATGACATTGGATCTGATCCTCTTTTTGAATCTATAGTAAATAGAGACTTTCATTTACAAACAGGAAGCCCTGCCATTAATACAGGGCTTTTGGAAGGAAGTCATGACACTGATTTGGATGGCAATTCAATAATTGAAGACCCTGATAAAGGCTGTTATGACCGAGGCGTATCCAGTATAAAAAATATATTACAAGAAGATTTCTTCGCCATTTTAGGCAACCCTACTAATGAGATCTTGCATTTAGAATTCAGCCAGTCTGTAGAAGGAAAGGTTAGAATATATCTTTTAAACCAAGAGGGAAAGTTGGCCATTTCTCATAGAGCTGAAAATACCTTTGACGGACAGCACATTAAAATGGATGTTTCTAATCTTAGCTCAGGTAGTTATTTTGTTTTGGTATATACGCCAAAAGGTAGTTTACAAAAACCAGTGATTATTCATTGATTAAAAATAGTTGGAGTGCTAAATGCACTCCTTTTTTTATGAAATATTCGATTCGATCCGGGAAAGGAGATTTAGTATTTACTTGGAAAAAGAAGGTAGATTCAAAATACACAATTATCTATTTGCACGATTCTTTAGGAAGTATTGCTTTGTGGAGAGATTTTCCAGAGCTAATTGACTCTTCGTTCAGTAGTGACATATTTATTTATGATCGATTGGGATATGGATTATCTGATAGAGATCCAGAATTAAGGCAACGAGGCGATGATTACCTTCACATAGAAGCTGAAATTTTAGTGGAACTTATAAAAGATCTATCTATAAAAAATCCAATCTTATTTGGCCATAGTGATGGTGGTTCGATAGCGCTTATAGCTGCATCCATTCCAGGGAATACTATTTTGGGTGTAGTCACTGAAGGGGCTCATGTGTTTGTAGAGGAAATTACATTGGAAGGGATTATGAATGTCCATAGTGACTTAGATGATACTAAATTAGAAGAACGCCTTGAGAAGTATCACCCAGGAAAAGTACAAGATGTTTTATTTGCATGGATCGAAACGTGGCAGAGACCCTCATTTAGAAATTGGACGCTTGTGCCATTATTACCTCAAATTACTGTTCCTGTATTAGTTATTCAGGGTGAAGACGATGAGTTTGGTTCCCCATTACAAGTAGATGCTATCGTTCAAAGTTGTGCAGGAATATCAGAAGGACTAATGATTGAAAATGCCAAACACACACCGCATAAAGAAAACAGAGCAATGACTTTTGATATAGTCAGCCAATTTTTAAATAAACATTTTAATTAATACCTCTTTGGCCTGTTACCCAAGGGTCCCATACATTAAACATTCTCATGGTAAACTCTAAAGAGTGTTTGTCAAAGATGTCTTGCACTTGTGCTCGATTTTGTCTGTTTAATAATTCAGCTTCTTGATTGCTCATATTTGCAAATGATAATGTCAATGCTGCAATAATAGCCGAATTGGTATTTAATGATTCTAGATCAACTTTGTCATATGTGTCAGAACTAGCGTGATAATTAATACCATAAACTGAAGGTTTATGATTGGCAACCAGATTAGGAACACCTTGTAGCATAAAGTCAAAATTATCAGTTCCTACAATCGGTGCATTTATATTTAAATATTGACCTAGGGTATCAACGGATAGTAAGACTGAATCCAATATAGGTATAAGTTCGTCTCTTCCATTAGTAAAAAAACCAATGATGGGACCACTGCCAATGTCTACAGATAGCGCCATTTTGTGGTTGTCCAATTCGTCTATATTTTCTTTGGTATAATGCCAAGAACCAAAGTAGCCTTGCTCTTCTCCATTCCAAAGGGCAAAGCGAATCGTCCTTTTTGGTTTGATACCCAGGCGGGTCATTTGTCTGGCAATATCAATCATCATTGAAACATTACAAGCATTATCGTTAGCTCCTGTACCCAAAGCCCAAGAATCTATGTGAGCCCCTATAATGATAATCTCTTCCGGTTTTTCTGAACCTTTAATTTCGGCTATTACATTTTCACTTTGAAACGCCTCGCCTATGGAGGCATTTACTTCAATAGTGACGTCAAGCTTACTTCCATTTTCAATCAATCGGATACATCTCTTTGCATCTTCTCTTGCCATTACAAATTGAGGCATGGCATTGTCAGCCGTTTTAGCAGTTATAAAGCGATATAAAAGCCCTTTTGGTCTTGAAGACATAAAAATGATTCCTTTTGCCCCTCTTTTCCGTGCATTAAACTCAGCAATAGCAGCATTGGTATATTCCTCAAAAAGGCCATTGATATCTAAACACAATTCAGATTCTACTAGTACAAAAGAATTGGATAGATCTTGTGGGTATCCTTCAAAGTCTTTATCTGTGCCCAAACCCAGATAGACTACATTTCCTTGATATTTCCCAGGGGGTGTTTTGTATTTCGATACGGCTTGTACATCAAATGATTGATCTCCAGTAAGATTCATTTTGGTGTATTCCGCTAACCAGAGTGAAGGCATAGAGAAAGTATCTTTTTCTACGCTGAGCCCCGCTGATTTAAATCGTTCATACGTCCAATCTACTGCCGTTTCATTAGCAGCTGAGCCAGTAACCCTTCCTCCAATGGCATCGCATATATATTGGAGATCAGCTTCCATTGGACTATCATCTAGCATAGCTTGGATTAATGTAGATATGTCGGATTGTGCTACTATTGTTTTATTTGTCCATAGGGATAGGACAATAAATAGGAAAGCAACAATGATATTATGCATGATACAAATGTTAAAATTTAGTTCTCCTTAACACTTAAACCTTCTCAAGTTCTTCCTTTCTTAACACTAGTTAAGGAATCCGGTTAAACTCCATTTAAGTGGGATTTGTGTACCCAACAAAATAGTTGAAATGTTAGACATTTAAAGTAATTGTTAATGCAAAAACTAACTATTATGAAACGGCTATTCCTATTTACGGCACTCGCAGTTTTAATTTCCTCATGTGCCAATTTGGACAAACTTGTGGAAGATGGAAGATATGAAGAAGCGATCCACAAGACGATTCGTAAAATGAAAGGTGACAAGCACAAGAAAACAAAACATGTTTTAGCCTTGGAAGAAGCATTTAATCGAATTCAAGATAGAGACCTCAGACAAGCAAAAGGTTTAGAAACAGGAGCTAATGGTAATGATTGGGATAGAATCTATCGACTTTACAAAGATATTTCAGAGCGTCAGTCTCTCGTTCGTCCATTTCTTCCTTTAGTTAGTAAAGATGGATATAGAGCAAGCTTCAATTTTATAAAAGTGGAGCCTTTATTGACTAAAGCTGCGGAGAATGCAGCGGATCATCATTACACAACGGCACTTAGATATATCGAACGTGGAAGTGATGGGGATAAAATGGCTGCACGTAGTGCTTTGGCAAGTTTGGATAGAGTAGAACAGTACTTTGTGGATTATAAAGATGTGTATGATTTAAAGAAACAAGCAGAATATTTAGGTAAAACCAGAATCATGGTTGTGTTAGAAAATCATGCTCCTGTTATCATACCAAGCGCTTTTGAAGAAGAAGTATTATCGATCTCCGTAAGAGACCTTAATACTAGATATAAAGAATTCTATCTGAATCACAGAGACAACTTAGATGTTATTGCTAAGCTAGATATTTTAGGTATGGATGTGAGTCCAGAAAGAGAAAGCATTCGACATTTTGATGAGCAGAAAAGGGTCAAAGATGGCTGGGAGTATATGCTAGATACTAGAGGTAATATCCTTAGGGATTCTCTAGGTAACAAAGTAAAAGTAGATAAGTATATCATTGCTAGAGCAAGAGTAGATGAGATGCACAGAGAAAAAAGAGCGATTGTATATGGTAAGGTCCGTTATATTGATGCTCGAACTAATGAACTGATTGATACTAGACCTATTGAAGTGGAAAGCATTTTTGAAGACTATGCAGTACAGTTTAGTGGTGATCGAAGAGCGTTATCAGATCAGTGTATTGATAGATTAAAGCCGTATCCAGCACCATTCCCTAGTAACTACCAAATGACTTTGACGGCGGCTGAAATAGTGAAGGAAAAATGGAAAAGTGATTTAGAAAGGCAGTTTAGGTAAATAAAAAAAGGGAAGCTATTTAGCCTCCCTTTTTTTATTGTTTTCACTTTAGTCTATCGTTTACTTAAGCGAATGGCTTTTAATAAATTGCCATCTACATCGTATGTTCTTACTAAATACAAGCCGTTATTCAGATTATTAACTGAATATGCTTGATTAGGGAAGTGATCGAAACGCTCAATCTCTTGGCCAACAATACTGAAAATAGCAATCGTAGCTACCTTGTCATCATTCGATAGCTGGAAATAGTCAATAGCTGGATTTGGATATACATTCATATCCGTTATGATAGACTCGTCATTAACTGACGAAACCATTTCTACTGTAAAATCTACAGGTGTCTCAAAAAGAAGATCACTACCTTCACAATCAGTAGTCACTTTCAACTGAACAACACCTTCTCCTGCAGTATCTTTTGGCTTAATTTTAACCATAAATGTCATTGTTGCTCCCGCAGCTAATACATTGGGATCGTTACAAGGACAAGCTAAAATACCTGGAGAATAGCATAAATTGTTATCACAAACTACAATTTGCCATGGCGCGGGTCCATCTTTTTGCTCTACTTGCCAGAAAAAGGTTTCTTCTGTAGTACCTGTGTTTGTTACTTGAATATCAACAGTAATTTCCGTCATGTCGGAAGTACCGACACCGATAGGCTCATCAGGGCTCCACACTAACTGTGCATTGGCACCGAAAGCCAGTAAGAAAATACATAGGGTTAGTAAATTTCTCATCATCCAATCTCTTTGGACCAAATATAATTAAATATGCCGGAAAATCACCTATAAAGTAGACTTTAAAAAGCGTATTCCCGACGTTTTAGAATATTTGCCTTTTTAGTTCATCCGTCCAAAAATGGACGGTAATGGCTATTATTTTATCTGTTTTCTAGAAATACAATCTCTTATTTGTACTTTTCATCTATGCATGTTGTAATCATTGGAAATGGGATAAGCGGTATAACAGCAGCCCGCTGGATCCGGAAATTATCAGACCACCAGATCACTGTAATCTCTTCAGAAAGTAAATATTTCTATTCCCGGACGGCTTTGATGTATATATACATGGGACATCTCACCCAATCATGTACTCAACCTTATGAAGCGGAGTTTTGGACCAAAAATAACATTGGACTAAAACAAACTCATGTCAATAAAATAGACTTTGATAATAAGTCCTTACAAACGGATGATGGACCCATATCTTATGATAAATTGATACTGGCTGTAGGGTCAAAGAGCAATAAATTTGGTTGGCCTGGCCAAGACCTAGATGGGGTAGGTGGTTTGTATAATCTCCAAGATTTGGAGTATATGGAAACCTACAGTAAGGGTTTAACCAGAGCTGTAGTTGTAGGTGGTGGATTGATCGGTATAGAAATGGCTGAAATGTTTCATTCGAGAAATATTCCCGTTACTATGCTAGTACGAGAAAACAGTTATTGGAACAATGTTCTACCTTCAGAAGAATCTAACTTGGTTTCAAAGCACATAAATGATCACCATATAGATTTACGTTTAGGCGTTAATCTAGGTGAAATTATTGATGATGGAAATGGGAAAGCCTGTGCCGTAACCATCAAAGAAACGGGAGAACGAATCAATTGTGGATTTGTGGGATTGACAGCAGGCGTAAGCCCTAATATTGCTTTCGTAAAAGAAACATCATTACATACTGGACGTGGGATCCAAGTCAATTCGTTTTTAGAAACCAATATCCCTGATGTATATGCCATAGGCGATTGTGCGGAACAAAAAGAACCTTTGCCTGGCCGGAGGCCGGTGGAAGCGATATGGTACACAGGTAGAATGATGGGAGAGACCGTAGCCTATAATGTCTGCGGAAAACGTATAGCTTATGACCCAGGTCTTTGGTTTAATTCAGCTAAGTTCTTAGATGTAGAATATCAAGTCTACGGAACGGTTTTGGCCAATCCTCCAGAGAATCATAGTTCTTTGTTTTGGCAACATCCAGATGGTGAGAAAAGTATCCGATTAGTGTATGATAAAAAAGACAAAATAATTTTGGGCTTTAACCTAATGGGTGTTCGGTATCGACATGAGGTTTGCGAAAAATGGATATTGGAACGGACCCCGGTCGAAACTGTATTACAAAACCTTTCTTTGGCCAACTTCGATCCTGAATTTTATAAGAGTCACGAATCAGATTTAGTAAGCCAATATAACCAACAATCTGGGGCGAATCTCAGCCTCAAATCAAAGAGAAGCTGGAATTTAGTTCATAAATTTTTAACTACACGATCATGAGTAAAGTAAACGAAAGCATGTCTTTGGCGAATCCGGCGCCTCCTTTTTTAGATGCGCAACAAAAAATAGCTTCAGCTATTGGTGCCATTGGTTTGCTCATCTTGTTTTTAGCTTCCTTTAATGTCTCAAGTGTGAGCACCTCCACATTCTTAAGCGTATCCTTACTACTAATGAGTGTTGGGGTAGTTTGGTATTCGGCAAGGGCTTATCTTACTAAAAAGCCAGGAATAAAAAACGATGGTGTATGGTTTAGCTCCATTTCTTCAAGAGGGGTCATTGCCTGGATTGCAGGCATTATAATCACTGGCTTTTATGTTCTTCTTTACTGGTATCCAAGCCTATTAGGTTTGGGCCAAGATGGGGCTGCAAATATGGGATTAGTTGGCTTTTTTGACCCCTTATCTCAGTTTATCAAGGGCAAACCAGCATCCCAATGGTTTGTGTATGGTACCCTTTACACTATAGCGATACTCATCTTTGGATTGAAATTTATTTGGAAGTATCGACACAATAAATATCAGGTGCTTAGGACCCTTTCTGTTATGTTTTTCCAAACGGCTTTTGCTTTCTTGATACCAGAAATTTTAGAGGGGCTAAATGAGCCATTAGGCGCTGCGTGGTTTGGGACCGATGCTAAAAACATGTGGCCTCTAGATTATGATTTCTTCCATGCTTGGCATCTCGACAATCTTAGAAATGGAGGCAGCTTGGGCATGTTTATGTTGATCTGGGGATTGCTGCTAATTCTGGTCATTTCACCTTTGCTAACCTATTTTTACGGTAAGCGTTGGTATTGCAGCTGGGTTTGTGGTTGCGGTGGTTTAGCTGAGACAGCGGGTGATCCTTTTCGGCAGTTATCGGATAAATCTTTGAGAGCTTGGAAGGTTGAGCGGTGGATGATTCATTCGGTTTTAGTCTTCGTGTTTGTAATGACTGCCTTGGTGCTTTTTCAATATTTTACAGATCAGAGTTCATTTTTAGGTATACCTATATATCCCGTCCAGAAATGGTATGGCTTTTTTATTGGTGCTGCTTTTTCTGGAGTTGTAGGTGTAGGTTTTTACCCAATAATGGGATCTAGGGTTTGGTGTCGATTTGGTTGTCCAATGGCCGCCTTGTTAGGAATCCAGCAAAAATTCTTTTCGAGATTTAGGATTACAACCAATGGAGGTCAATGTATCTCTTGTGGCAATTGCTCTACCTATTGTGAGATGGGTATTGATGTCCGTGCGTATGCTCAAAAAGGGCAGAATATTGTAAGAGCCTCATGTGTAGGTTGTGGTATTTGTGCGGCTGTATGTCCTAGAGGCGTATTACGACTAGAGGGGGGTAGTGCCGATATAAGTAGTAAGACAGATCAACTTCGCACGATCCATATTACCGAAGATCAAGTACAAGTGTTTTCCTAATCTACTCGTACTCGATGGTTACATTCGCTGTTTTTGGATGGGCTTGACAACTGAGGATATATCCCTCAGCTACCTCATCATCATCCAATGCAAAACAAGAATCCATAGTCACTTCGCCCGAAGTGACTTTAGCCACACAGCTTGAGCAAGCACCGCTCGTGCAAGAGTAGGGTGGGTTCTTACCCTCTTCAATTAGAACATCTAAAATCGTTTTGTCAGCAGGCACATTTATTTCTATCGTTTCTCCTTCTAATAAAACGGTGACTTTGCCAGCACCACTCGCACCCGCTTTGTCATCTTCTTCAATAAAGAAATATTCTGTATGAATTGTTTTTTGATCAACACCTTTGCCTCTGAGCTGATCTTTTATGACTTCCATCATGGACGTTGGGCCACAAATATAAAATTGTCTATCACCAGTTAGCGATGGATAATCTTCCAAAAACTGCGAAAAGTTCTTTGCTGTAATTCTTCCTGGATGTCTATTACCTTCTACTTTCTTTTTCTTAGAAAACAAGCCGCCTAATACCCCGCTTTTCGCTAGGCTTGACAATTGATGTCGAATAATTAATTGTCCTTCATATCTAGATTGTAGACTACGTAATTCTTCATTGAAAATTATCGTATCCTCTGAGCGGCTTCCATACAATAGATAACAACAACTCTTTGGTTCTTCTTCAATAATTGCCTTAATCATAGCAATTACAGGGGTAATTCCACTTCCCGCTGCAATAAAGTAATGGTCTGTCTTCTTTTCAGGTTTGGGCGTAACGATAAAACTACCTTCTGGGGCTGCGATCGACAGGATGTCCCCTTCTTTTAGTTCATCTACCAGATAATTAGATACCTTGCCACCAGGCACCCGCTTTACGCCAATGGCCCACTGGTTTTCTAGGGGCGTCGTACATAAACTATAAGACCTTCTACAAGTCTCTCCATTCACGTCTAGCTCTATGGTTATATATTGTCCTGCTTTGTTTTGAAAGCGCTCTTTCAAGTTTTCAGGTATCTTGAATCCTAGACGGACACAATCAGCCGTTTCGAATTTCTTATTTTGCACTTCTATTTGATGAAAATCCATTGCCATATCCTCTAAAGGATGCAAAGGTATAATTGTTTAAAAACAATGTCACAAACTTTATCAATCATAATCCCAGCCTATAATGAAGAAGCTACGATTGTTAGCTTGTTAGAGAAAGTGGTTGGGGTAGACCTTATTGATAATATGACTAAAGAGATTATCATTGTAAATGATGCATCTTCAGATAATACAGCTGAAGAAGTTCGTAAAACAATGGCCTCTTTTGATAATGTAAATATTCGATTGATAGAATTAGATAGGAACCAAGGTAAAGGAGCCGCTCTCCATAAGGGGATCGCTTTGGCGACGGGTAATTATGTGATTATCCAAGATGCAGACTTAGAATATGACCCAAATGAATATAATATCTTACTAAAGCCCATATTGGACGGGTATGCTGATGTGGTCTATGGGTCGAGATTTATCGGGGGAAAGCCCCACAGAATCTTGTTCTTTTGGCATTCTATAGGAAACAAGATACTGACTCGAATTTCTAATGCATTTACCAATTTGAATATGACGGATATGGAAACCTGCTATAAATTATGGAAGCGGGATATTATACAATCCGTTGATCTGAAAGAAAAACGATTTGGTTTCGAACCGGAAGTGACCGCCAAGGTGTCTCGTTTGAAGAATGTGCGGATCTATGAAGTCGGCATTTCCTACTATGGTCGAAGCTATGCCGATGGTAAGAAGATCGGATGGAGAGATGGGTTTAGAGCTATTTATGCAATTCTTAAATACAACCTTTGGGCTAGATAATGCAGCTGCTAAATATAGAAAACTGCCAAAAACGCTATGGCGAAAAGCTTTTGTTTGAGAACTTAAACTTTAGCATTAGCAAAGGACAAAAAATTGCCTTAGTAGCCAAGAATGGCTCTGGTAAAACTACCTTGCTTCGATTAATTGCAGGGGAAGAAGGTCCTGAAGGAGAAAATGCAAAGATCGAGCTGAACCAAGATACCCATCGGTACTACCTACGTCAAGAGCCTAAATTCTTAGCCGGCAGTACGGTCATGGAGACGGTTTATGATTCTGAAAATCCAGTCATCCGACTCATCCATGAACACGAAATGGCACTGCTCTCCAATGATGCTGAAAAAATCCAAGAACTAGCACTTAAAATGGATGATCAGAAAGCTTGGAAAACAGAAGTTCGAATTAAAGAGACTTTATCGCGATTCAATATTCTAGATTTAGATCAATCTATAGATGAATTATCGGGAGGGCAAATCAAGCGACTCGCCTTGGCTAAAATGATTATCGATGAGCCGGCCTTTATCATTTTGGATGAACCTACGAACCATTTAGATTTAGATATGATTGAGTGGTTGGAGCAGTACCTCCAAAATCCAAATCTAACCATCTTCATGGTAACGCACGATCGATATTTTTTAGAACGGATCTGTTCTGAAATCTTTGAGATCGATCAAGCGGCCTTACATATTTATAGAGGTAATTACAGCCAATACTTAGAGAAAAAAGAAAATCGAGTCCAAAACGAATTAGTCAATCAAGAAAAAGCGCAAAAGTTATATAAAAAAGAATTAGAATGGATCCGTCGGATGCCTAAAGCAAGAGGCACCAAGGCTAAATCTAGAGTGGAAAAGTTTTCAGAAATCAAGGCCCAAGCTTTTAATAAGCGAGATGATACAAGCCTCAAGATTAATTTAAAATCTTCACGAATGGGCTCCAAAATCCTGGAAGCGCATGCAATCAGTAAATCCTATGGCGATCTTTCTATTGTGGAATCGTTTTCCTATAAATTCAAGAAAAGGGAGCGCTTAGGATTAGTCGGAAAAAATGGGGTTGGAAAATCTACCTTCCTCGATCTTTTAACACAAAAGATAAGACCTGATGGTGGTAAAATAGTAGTTGGAGATACCATAAAATTTGGTTACTATACACAGGATGGGATTACCTTAAATCAAGATAAACGAGTCATAGAGGTTATTCGAGATATTGCAGAATACATTCCTTTAGAAAAGGGACTGAAGCTGACCGCTGAAAGTCTGTTAGAAACCTTCCTATTTCCAAGATCCCAGCAGCAAGTGTATGTAAGCCAGCTAAGTGGTGGGGAGCGACGACGCCTATATTTATTAACGATTTTAATGGAGAACCCCAATTTCTTGATCTTAGATGAACCAACGAATGATCTTGATATTCTAACTCTCAATGTTTTGGAAGATTATCTGATGCAATTTCCGGGGTGTTTATTAGTCGTCAGTCATGATCGCTATTTTTTGGATAAGATGGTAGATCACTTATTTATTATGGAAGGCAAAGGCGTTATCAAAGACTATAACTTCACCTACACGGAATATAGGAATGAAGTAAAATCAAAACGCTATGATGTCGCGACCAAGGGGGACATTGGACCGTCAAAAACAGAACGTCAAGAGAAGCAAGAAAAGGTAGTGGATCGTGAGAAACAAAAGAAGATTAAAAACCGAATTAATAAAATCGAACGAGAGCTAGAGCAACTAGAAACCCGCAAATCTAGCTTGACAGAAAAGTTTATGGAAGAGCTTTCGATGGAAGATATTACTAAATACAGTAAAGAATTAGAAGAGGTAAAATCGGCTATTGATGCCTTTGAAGAAGAATGGATGGTGCTTTCAGAAGAAAATCAAACATAAAAAAAGGCTTTCCGGAAATCCAGAAAGCCTTTGTAGGTCTATTATCTATTTTTTTATTCGCCAGCAGCTTTTACGATCTCATCTTCTAATTCGTATTCATCACCAGGATTGTAACCATTGTGCTCATAAATGATGTTACCTGCGCCATCGATTAAGAAGGTTTGTGGCACTGTTTCAAAGTTTAAGGCATTTTGAAGATCCTGATTAGCATCGGATAGGATGGTGTATTCCCAACCTTTTGCTTCTACCATACCTGGTACTTTAGCTAATCCTCTTGCATTATCTATAGTGATCGCAATAAATTCAACACCATAGTCTTCTTGCCAGTCTGGATAGATATCCACTATCGCATCTAACTCTCTTTTGCATGGGCTGCACCAAGTCGCCCAAAAAGAAATAACCGTAAGACCACCTTGGCTTACTTTTTCTTTTATGTTTATAGTCTCACCCTTAAGGTCTTTCACATCTACATCTGGCATGGCTTTTTGCGCTTGAAGTCCTGTAAAACCTGCCATTACAAATAGTAAAATAAGTAGTCGCTTCATTATCATTTTATTTTGAGTTCAAACTTAATATTCTTCTTTTAATTTGGCTAAACCTTCGTAAAGTCTATTGCACTTTGTCATGCAGGGAACTTTAAAAGGCTAATTTATCATATTAGTACCTGCAATCTATATATTTATACGCTCAAATGCACGGATTGGGTTTCAACTTAACCCTTGTTTAACGAGATATGCCCAATTGTTAATTTTTATAAGAAAACATGGAAGATCACAAACGATTATCGATCATCATTTTACTATTCGGTCTTTTCTTAGCGCCGATTAGTATTTTTTCCCAGGATGGAGGTTCCTTTTCAGGCGGCTTTCAATCTAATGGAAATATATTTTTGCGGGATTCGTTGATCGGTGCTGCTAACATTCCACAGTATGATTATCAGCTTTTTGGTGCCGATGCTTGGCTTGACCTAGCCTATTCTAACTATGGCTTTAAGGTGGGTGTACGATTGGATGTATTCAATAATTCAAACCTATTGAATCCAAATGCCTCATACACCGATCAAGGTATCGGGCGATGGTATATTTCTAAGGATATAGGGAAATTAAGTTTGACCGGTGGTTATATCTATGACCAGATTGGTAGTGGTATTATTTTCAGGTCTTTCGAACAACGACCTTTATTGATTGATAATGCTTTAGTGGGTGTACGCGGGGCCTATGAATTAACGGAGAACTGGCAATTTAAAGCATTTACTGGACAGCAAAAATTCTTATTTGACAGATATCCAGCCATTATCAAAGGGGCTGCCTTTGACGGGTTTATGCGCTTAGGTGAAGAAGGGGCTATTACCTTGGCACCTGGTATTGGTTATACAGGAAGGACATTGGACGATGATGAAATGACGCGGGTGATAAACATTGTGAAGAATTACATTGGTGATGATAGATTTAAGCCTGTGTATAACGTGCACATGTTTAGTTTGTATAACACTATGTCCGCTGGCCCGTTTGTATGGTATTTTGAAGGTGCCTACAAAACAGAAGATACCTTTTTTGACCCCAATGAAGAAAAGGAGGAATTCAATGGTGCAACGACCTTGGGTCGTTATGTAAAGCGCCCGGGTTCGGTTGTCTACTCTAGCTTGAGTTATGCAGGCCATGGATTGGGCTTGACCTTGGAAGCAAAGCGTACAGAAAACTTTCAGGTAAGAGCTGAAACTACTTTGGAATTAAACCGAGGCTTTATCGGATTTTTACCTCCGATGAATCGACAAAATACGTATCGGATGACGGCCAGATATGCGCCGGCCACTCAGGATTTAAGTGAATTAGCCTTCCAATTGGACGCGATTTATCGTATTTCGAAAAGCTTATCAGTAACAGCTAATGTGTCAAATATTACAACCTTAGATAATGATATTCTGTATCGTGAACTTTACACTGAGTTCTTATATAAGTATCAGCGATTATGGCAATTAACGGCGGGCGTACAATTACAACGATATAACCAAGAAGTATATGAGGTAAAACCTGATGTGCCTATTGTAGAAACGTTTACCCCATTTGTGGATTTTCTTTATAAGATTTCAAGAAAACGATCCATCCGAACTGAGCTCCAATATATGCTGATCGGAGATGATCCTAAAGCGGGATTCAAACAAGATTACGGCGATTGGTTATTTGGTCAAGTCGAGTTGACCTTGGCGCCGCATTGGGCCTTTACCATTTCAGACATGTACAATGTTACACCTGGAAAGCAAAGTCCGGTAGACGATAGCGGTGAAAAAATTGCTTTGCACTATCCGAGGTTTGATATATTTTATACCAATAAAGCAAACCGATTCTCAGCTAGTTACGTCAAGCAAGTAGAAGGAATCGTATGTACAGGTGGTATTTGCCGCCTGGAGCCTGCTTTTAGTGGATTTAAATTTTCTGTAGAGACCAGCTTCTAAATATTAGCATTATGAAAAATTTAGTATTTCTATTCATACTCAGTGCCCTATTTATTTCTTGTGAAGAAGTGATGGTCAATGTACCGGATCCTAAACCACCCGAGACAGAAAAGATTGTTCTTGTAGAGGAATTAACAGGCGCAACATGCCCTAACTGTCCAAAAGGCGCGGCTGCACTAGAATCCATTTTGGAGTTTTTTGAAGGCTCCGTAGTTGCTGTGGGTATTCATGGTGTCCAGCAAGCGGCTCCTGTACCCAATTTGAGTAAATACGATTTTAGAAATCCGGCTGCAGTGGAATTGGAAGAGTCATTTGCACCCTTTTTAGGGAAACCTTCCGCGGTCATTAATCGGGTAAAGTTTGATGATCAACAATTTGTAGCCATAACGGGAACGGATGTTTGGTCTAATTATGTAGAGCAAGAATTGCAACGAGCATCAGAGTTAAACTTATTTATAGCAGCGGATTATGATACGAATACACGAGCCATAGATATTGAAGTTACCGTTAATGGTGTTAGGGATTTAGTGGGTGACTATTTGATTACAGTGCTGATTACACAGAGTCATATTATCGATGCTCAAGAGGACGTGTCTGAGATCATCGAGGAGTTTGAGTTTAATCATGTATTGATGGATGCGGTGACCGACCCATTGGGTGATCCATTCCGCACCGAGATTACTCCAGGCGAGATTATCACCCAGAATTATACCTATACCTTACCTGAAGAGGATGGCTTGTGGGTAGCAGAAGATATGGAAATTGTCGCTTTTGTACATAATGTGGATGTTGACGACTCTAGGGTTATTCAAGCGAATATGATTAAGCTTTCGGAATAACCCCGACGCTACGGTCGGAGGTTTTGAACCCTGACGCTACGGTCGGAGGTTTT
>JAHDDO010000003.1:101072-176457 GCA_020629315.1 Saprospiraceae bacterium
TTTTAATCTAGATTTTTTGCAAGAGATGTGGGCGATACCCCCGACACTATGGTCGGAGGTCGGCGAGCTACAGGCTTGGTCCTGATATATCAGGACTCCGCAATAGTGCGGACCTTCCGCATACCTATCGCGAAAGAAAGAGATATACATTAAAAAAGCCGGGTGATTAGCCCAGCTCTTTTTGAAAAGACGAATAACAAATGTTTATTTACAAGTTCGATGGATCAAAGGCTCTAGCCACACCAAACCATTTTAACGTCCGTTCCTCTCCTAATTCGGGTGCGGAGATATGGATTAAATAGACACCGCTTGCCACAGGTATGCCAGCATAGTTTTTTAGATCCCATTCTATATTAGGGTGTGTCTGTTGAATATAGCTTCCAGCATTGGATAACGAAGAAGCTAACTCTCGTTCATCACGTTTAAATTCCCGTATAAATTTTCCATCTAGTGAATAGATTGTTATGTTACACACATCAGGAACATTGGTAATTTTAATTACATTCTCAAATGGATTGGCTTCATAACTTGATAGTCCATAATATGGGTTAGGTACCACATTCGTTTCTGCTAATGCCCCTTCATATTCCTCCGGTTCTAAGGCTTCACTTCCTTTGCCATCCAATATAAATTCATATCTAGGATTACCACCTATGGTTTCGCAGCTCAGATTTTGATTCATGATAAATGCTGTTTCCAGATTATATCGATTATTTACTCGTAGTTGCACAGTAAGATCATTTGGGATTAATCCTTCAGCTAAACTAGTAAACGCCATGCTTGCACTCGGCAAGCGTACCATTGATGTCCAGGTAACACTTTTTAAGGCCTCCCTAATACCCACTATGTTTTGGGAAATGGATTCATGTATTTCTTCACAGCCATCGTATTCTTGTCTCGTAACATAAATGTTATGACCACCACCGAATACTAATTCATTAATTAATGGAGCATCAATACTAAATTGGGATGTAAATAATTGACTTGATGGATTGAAGATCATATCTGCACCTAAAGCTATATTGTTGTCTAACAGATCGACTTTATTATCATTGAATGTGGAATTTTCTCCAAAGAAGATATTTAAGCGTTTCCCGGTTTCCACATCGATAGCATAGCCTGGGAACCAACCCATACCTATACCTGTCCCATCCTCTTCTCCTTGTTTATTTACAGACGGAGATTGCCTGAGCTCCATGTTTTCAGCATCACCTATGGTTTGATCTTCAGATAAAGGATTGTCCAAATAGTCTTCAATGGCTGTTTCTACAACCACGCAACGAGACCATTTATCTTTGTCTTTTGTGAAGACTATATCTACATTATTCAAGTTATACAGCCCATTGTTATTCAATACTTGGCCATGAAATTGGTTATTTTTCCAAGCGGGTGTGAGATAAAATGGATAAACGGGATCAGTAGACGGTTTATAATCACACAAGTAGAATGGATACCAAAAACCTTCCGCAAAATCAGAGAAGGCTTGTTGGGGGTCTTCATGATTTTGAGGGTCTCCTTCACTGGTTTTCAAGAAATCAAAAACAGCCGCAAATGCACCCAATGGTTCATCACTAAATTTTTTTCCTTCATCTGTTATGCCACTAAACCATTGTAAGCCGTTTGGATCTTCATAGATGTATTTTGCGCCGATAATTCCATTCCCACTAGTTATATTACTCCCTGGTTCATCTGCTTGATTTAGAGAAATACTGATACCTATTTCTCCAAAAACTTCTTCGTTGACTTCATCAATGGTATGAGTAGATGCAAAGCTTTCACCAGTATCGAGATTGCGAAGAACCCATTGTGCACTATCCTTAAATTCACAAACGCCTCCCGAGACAAAATCACCCAGTATCTCTACTTCATAATGTCCTTCTTTTACATTAAGTGGGTTGATGATCTTCACATTAATGGGCCCTTTTCCATCTTTGTATTCTAAGCGATTAATCGATTCTCCATTGAGTATCTTTTCATACATGTCATCCGTTAATTCCATAAAATTGTTTCCATTCCCAACCCCTTCTAATCGTATTATACCAGGCCCGTCTCCATAGAATGAATTTAAATTTTCATAAACAATAGGTCTAGGTGTGGCTGTGTATGTTTTTATATTTAGTCGACCTTCTCTATATGGTGTTTTTTGGCCGAGTGCCGTGCTTATATCAAAGGGCTCATATTCGTTATGAGCATAAGCAACAGCTGTAAAATAGTATTCTTTATGATTGACCAGTCTACGATTACTGCCATCAGCAAATGCATCTTCTAGTATTTGAAAAGTATTGGAAATACCGATATCAGAGCCACTTACCATACGCTGGTATTCGAATACTAGATCGCCAAGGTCAGATGTAGGATTGACGGTTGAAGACCAATTGTAAATGGTTTCAATTCCATTTTTTATATCTACCTGACGGATGAGTTTGGCTCGTTCAATATCATTAAATTCCTGGGTCGAAACGTTGGAATGTGCTAATTGATATATCAGGTAGCCTTCAAATAAATAATCGCCATTTTCCACAGTATCTGGCGCTAAAAGGTCGAATTCTTTATACGCTTCTTTATAATTGTTGCTACCAGGTTCATTACTCAGAATTAGGATAATTTCCTTGTCTAACTCTACCATACTTATGTCTGGCGCATCGGGACCTCGTGGTATTTCGAAGCAATTGTCAAAGATAGCTTGTGCTAGATCATCGGCCGCGAGCAATCGACTGATATCAGGACACGGATATACAATATCGGGCACCCATGGAACACCCAAAATTAGTTCGTTTACCGCACCAGGCGTCAATAGGAAAGGCCCTGAAGCCTGGATCGTTCGTCTATCGCCAAATGGTAAGTCTGCTGAACACATGGACCATCCATCAGAATTAGGAACATCTGGAAAAACGTATTTAGTAGAGTCAGTAGAACCCAGATTTAAGCCTGAGCCCCCAATTGTAACGGGTGTTCCATCTGCCCAGAAACCATTTAGTAAGTTGTAAAAACCCATCGCATCTTCAGGATCACAGGTCAATGGATCTGGACTACCTTCATCGCAATTGTTCGTATATACAAAAGAAGACATTCCGATTTCAATAAGGGTATCAAAAGATTGGCCGATATTAGGATTAATGAATAAGGTATCTCCATTTTCATCTAGCTCGATAATTTTTGGACCTAAGGGTCCGCGGAAATAATCCACGCCTAGGATAGGAACCCTATCACAATAGGACGGCACTTCATCATCACAATCGCAACCACTTGTGCCATCTAATACATCCTCATTATATACATACATCAATGAGCGATCAATATCGCAACCAATATAATCATCCGTATGGCAACCTAAATCTGGATCGACCCATAAACCAAAGTATGCATCACGTATATCTACATCAGCTCTATTGATTAGTTTATATCGTTGGAAGGTCATATCATTGACTTCATCATTTGAAGCATAGGCAAAGGATTGGACCTGCACTTCCATTTTTATTTGTCTTCCTTGTGTTAGTTGATGAGGCCCACCTGCGTCATTGAAGATCCAAAATATCATTTCATCAGGAATCAGGGTTGCCGCTTTGCCTCGGCCATCTGGGTGGCATCCGCGGACTTCGATAATTGGGAAATCGCCATCTAGAGGATTGTATTCATCATCAAAATTTTCATCCCAAAACGAACCCAGTCCTACATCAGAATCGGGTAATTCAAAGCCATAAAAATCGGCAAACTCTTTATTACCCTTTGCTGGCCAATATCGCACGCCATCAGGAATAGAGTCTATTTTTAATTGGCATGACGGATCCTCAATACAAGCCTTGTAATAATTGATAGACTTGAATACATCTTTACCTAAAACGGTAAAGAATCGATCCCATTCATTGCATTGTTCTAAATCTGTGGTTCCTGTTTCAGGTACGAGGGGACCCGGAAAGAAATCTACACCCGGTGAGCGATACATTCCAGCAGCTACTTTAAGGTTGCCTGAAGGGTCATATCCTCCTAACCATATCGAAGATGCGAAGATGGATGATACTTCTTCTACCCCAGATCCCGGTTCTTGTTTAGGAATCACATATCTACCTACGCCTTGTCCATCCCACCATACGTCTCCGCCCGTTAATAACCGGGCTCTAACATTATTAATACTCAGGTCTATTTGCGCTCGCGAAGCCACACAATCCTCGCGAAAATTGATTTCATTTGGTGGGTCCTTTTTTGTTTTATTTTGTCGGTTTGGGTCAATGTGTGCATGTAACTGTATGGAATACAAGGTACCCCAAAGCAGTACCACCATGATGGGCCACTTTTGCATAATTGGAAGTTTCGAAATGATTAAATAAGGTCATCGAGACCTTTGATCTTACAAGCTATTGAGAAGACGAGCCGGAATGAAAGAAACCCTATTGATGAGAAATGTTGTGTAGGCTTTTCTTCTTCAAGGCGACAGTGAGATGCATAAAAAAAGAGAAACACTAGGGTGCTTCTCTTTCGTAATCGTTATTATTTAGGCATGAAATTACTGGATAGTAATTTGCTTAATTATTTGACCTTCTTGGGATTCAATTTTGATAATAAACGTACCTATTTTGTCTATCGTTATTTGCTTACTCTTGTTAGCAACAAATGGTATACTTCGGCCCATTACATCAAAAACAGAAATATTCAAACTAGAATTGTCGCCACTTTCATCTTTCCATCATCTCCATCTGGCCTAATCTCTGTTACAAACTGAGCTGCGGTAAAATAAACGGAGAATAGGGTAATAAAAATTGTAAAGGTGTTTCTCATAGTATGATTTACTTAAAGTAAATAATGTGAAAAACAATGATTGCTGCGACTATGATAAATAACGTTTAGCAATATCAGTAAACTATAACAGGTCTTACTACATGGTCATTACCCTTTGACACACGGATAAAGAAGGAACCAGCTATAGGGATATGGATTTCGCTCAAATCCTTTACTTGTTGCTTGATTATCAACTGACCTAAATTATTGAATACAGCTACCCTAAGAAATTCGCAATCTGAACTATTTTCTTTGATGGTCACGTTGCCGCTCGTTGGGTTTGGAAAGACTATAATTTCATCCAAGTCACAAGGTTCAACAGGAGGAACGACCTCATTTAAAGTAAGGGTCAATTTTGGTCTTTTAGCGGGATTTTGATGGTTGCTCGAAGCAAATAATACACTTCTGTAAAAATCTTGTTCATCTACCATTCTGATCAACATGCCATATTGTTCCTTTGGACTTCCATCAAGTTCAATAAATAAATCAGTGACATCAATATTGAGGTAATCTTGGGTTGTGGAGCTGCTGGGTGGCAGCGTTATGAAATTGTCAATATCTATCTCTGGTTGATTGTTCCAGTTTAGTTCTGACTCCTCCCAAGGTTCTGTAACTCTATACATACGAATCGGGTTAATGCCATGATGTTCATCAAAGCTTTCAAATGGATCAGTATCATTAAAGTATAAGGAAAGCTCCGCTTTTTGAATTTCTAGAGAATCGGGAATTTCACTAAGATCAAAGGATATATAAAAGCGCTTTACTGCCAAGGCCCCTTGATAAGTCCATGTGTACGCTGTCAAACTCTCTCGTTCATGATGAAAGCCGTCTTTTATGATACTAAATACTACGGCATCATTTGCATCTTCTGGACCAGGTTGTAGCTCATATAAGAATTGGGCATGAGATGTTATAACTATCAAGAACAGTAGCGAAGTACTAATGAAAAGCTGTTTCATAACTAATGATTTTAGTTTAAGTTACTACATATTTCCGAACCATTTTAATGTTTTATGTTGTCCTGTTTTTTGGTCATTAACATGAATAAGATAAACACCAGGGGCTATATCACGCCCTGCAAAATTTTGCAGATTCCAAGCCACCTCACATATATTATCGTGTATGTAAGCATTATGGTTGGTCTCTAATTGCTTTATGAACTTTCCGTCTAGGCTATAAATTCGAATTTCTGCACCTTGAGGAATGTTTCTTATATATACTTGCTTTTCTGTGGATACGTTTGAAGAAAGGCGAATATCATATGGATTAGGATAGATACTAATGTTGGCTAGATCGGTATTAATTTCGTGCATAAACGGTTCATCTCTCTCAATTTGAAAGCAAGTTTCATAAACTGATTCGACGGCTTTTTCGCTTGTTAGTAGGGTAGTTAGAGAAGGACAAGGATGATTCACTTCTGACACATAGAAAGATGAAAGTAAGACGGTTGTAAATGCATCAGGTGGTAACACATAAGGTCCTGATGAAAGTACAGGACTAGCCGAATTAATGTTCTGATTAGCTAAACACATTGACCAACCATCACTGTCAGGATCTCCAAGAAAAGCAAAGTTGGTAAAATCCTCGCTCCCCGGGTTATAGCCAATTCCATCTTTGGTAATCCTAGTACCATCTGTAAATTTACTTTCAGACAGGTGAAGATACTCTCTGGATTTAGTTGGCGTCTCAAGGCCTACTAGCAATGAATCTAAAATAGGACCTTCTAAAAAGTAACTAAGACCCGATAGCTTTTCTTCAACTAGTGTATCAAATGATTGACCAAGAAATGGATTTTCCAAAACTATATTTCCTTCAGTGTCTTCACTAATTAGCTTAGGTGAAAGGCCTCCTTGTAAAATGTCAATGCCGAACATTGGGATTTCATCGCACCAGCTTTGACTTTCGTCCGCGCAAGTACAATCTTCGCCTCCATCGTATTGGGATTCATTGTAGAAATACACTAAATCATTTTCTGGTTTACAACCAAAGTAGTCATCTGAGCTGCAGCCAATGGCAGGATTTAGATTGTAGTTAAAATAACTGTTTATAAAGGTTTCAGTACTTCGATTGATCATTTTATACTGTTGGAATACTGTGTTTTGCAGTGGGCCTTCGACATCGTAGGCAAAGGCTAAGCCATGCACCTCTATAGATAACAGAGCACCTTCCGAATTTGAGTGTATGCTTCCTGCATCATTGAATATCCAAAAGGCAAATTCGTCAGGTACCATTTGTAATGCTTCAATTCGTTGCGAAGGTTCACATCCTTGAATTGAAATAGTTGGAAAATCACCATCTTCTGGATTATAGACACCATCTGCATTTTCGTCCCAGAAAGGGGCTAAGCCTGCTGATGTGTTCGGGAGTGTATAGTCCATAAGTTTATGGAAGTGGGGATTCCCTTTTGCAGGCCAAGTAAGCAAAGCCAAGGGTATAGAATCGATCGGAATGCTGTGACCTGAATCCAAACAAGCAATATAGCTAGTGTTGAAATTTGTGATTATTGGCCTTCGCATTACATAGAATCGATCCCAATTTTTACATGTGTCTTTGTGTGTCCGCCCAGTAAGTTCGTCCAATGGACCTGGGTAAAAATCATGTCCTTCTCTTTCGGCGATTTCGGCAGCAATCTTTGCATTTCCAGACGGATCATAAGTGGTAAACCATAACGATGATTCTTCTGAGAATGATAAATGATTTGTTATATCATTCAATTGAAAAGCCATAGATCCAGATGGGCTAAGATGGGCAAGCAAACTATTGGTTTTTAGTTCGAGTGTGGCGCTGCAGGGTAAGCAGTCACCAGCTCTGTTTTGCGCCATAATTATATTTGATAAAAAGATAAAGGATACTAAAGGAAGTAGTTGATTATTCATAATACAAGCATTTTTAGTATACATGTGTCAGGAACCTAATCACCTAGTTTTGCCAGTGAAAAAAATGATTTTCCATTCTTCTTTAGGACATTTTGCGGTTAAAAAGTATTAGTAAAGAGGAAAACAAATAGACAGATTGGTCTGTTTACTATCTATGAAGCAAGATACTAGGCAACGAATAATTGAGATTGCATCTACACTCTTTTATGATAAGGGTTATAATCTAACGGGTATCAATGAGATCATTGAAGAGGCTGGTATTGCCAAAGCAACCTTATACAGCCATTTTCGATCTAAAGAAGATTTGTTTTTAGCCTATCTGGATGCTAAGGATAAGCAATTAATCGAGGATCTGCGAAAATTTATAGCGCGGAAACGTGTAGGGGATAATCAACTGATCGGCGTATTAGAATTCCTAATTCCTTTTTTCGATACACCGGATTTTAATGGCTGTTGGTGTATTCGTTCTGTAGCGGAGGTGCCTAAAGACAATCAAAAGATTCGAGATAAAATAAAAACGAATAAACTTCAATTTTTGGCTTATCTGAAGATGTTAGTTGATCAAAACAAAGTGGGACTCCATGCGAAGAAACGAGAAAAGTTAGCTAAAGAAATCTATTTACTGTATGAAGGGGCATTAACAGAAAGTACGCTACATAATGAGGCTTGGCCTATTAAGATGGCGATTAGTCTTTTGAAAGACAGATTAAAGCAGTATTAAAAAATTTGCACAACAACAGACAGACCTGTCTGTTCAACTAGAGTTCAATTATTACTAATTAGTCAAGAAGACAAAAAACAATACAATGTCAAATTTTACAAACAAAACAGCCGTCGTTATTGGTGGGACTAGTGGAATAGGTAAAGCTACTGTAGAAGCATTGCTAGCACAAGGAGCAAATGTTCATGCAGTGGGACGCAACCCGGATAAAATTTCTGAGGCGCCAAACCTTACAAAACATCAAGTAGATATTACGAATCGTGAAGCAGTGTCTAGTTTCGTAAATGAAATTAAATCATGGGGTGCTGTTGATTACCTAGTCAATGCATCAGGTATTTTTGGTCCAAAGCCATTTTTAGATCATAGTGTTGAAGACTATGATGCATATATGGACCTTAACAGAGGTTTTTTCTTTATCACTCAAGCGACCGCAGATGCTATGAAGAATAGTGGCGGTGGATCTATTGTTAATATTGGATCTATGTGGGCTAAACAAGCGGTAAAGGCCACGCCTTCATCTGCCTACTCTATGCAAAAGGCGGGCTTACATTCTTTAACTCAACATTTAGCCATGGAGCTGGCTGATCATGGTATTCGGGTTAATGCGGTTTCACCAGCTGTAGTGGATACTCCTGTATATCATGGCGTGTTTGGAGGTGAAGCGGCTGCTAAAGAAGCATTAGTTGGATTTAATAATTTCCATCCTATCGGTCGTAATGGAACTGCACAAGATGTAGCTGAGTCCATTTTATTTTTGTTGGGTGACCAGTCAAGGTGGATTACAGGTGCTATAGTTGATGTGGATGGAGGTGTAATGGCAGGCAGAAATTAATGTTGTAAATAAAGGAGTGAAAGTGCTTCGCTCCTTTTGTTTTATATCTAGCCTTGAATTGCGTTAGGGGGATGTAGGATGATGGCACATCAGCGGCCTCTATTGAGGCTGCCTGGTCCGGAATGACCCGACCCCGAAAATCCGAAGGATTTCGGTGGGAACGCCCAAATATTGATACTGCGTCTTCTAGTAAAAATATAGAGACTATTCTCATGAATAGGAATATCTTTGCATTTCAATATTTAGAGGATTATGAAGCTTTCGTTGGCCTGGTTAAACAGGCATGTACAATTGGATTTAACGCCGGATAAGATTAGTGAGATCTTAACTGATATTGGTTTAGAGGTGGAAGGGATGACTATGGTAGAATCGGTAAAAGGGGGATTGAAGGGAGTAAAAGTAGCTGAAGTGTTGACTTGTGAAAAGCACCCAAATGCAGATCGATTATCCGTAACTACTGTTGATTATGGAGAAGGACCTAAACAAATAGTTTGTGGTGCACCCAATGTAGCTGCTGGTCAAAAGGTGCTTGTAGCGACACCGGGTACAAGCTTATATGATGGTGAAGGGAATCCCTTTAAAATAAAGAGTGGTAAGATAAGAGGTGAAGTATCTGAAGGTATGATCTGTGCCGAAGACGAACTGGGTCTTGGGGAGAGTCATGATGGGATCATGGTTTTGGATAATGAAACACCTGTTGGCAAGGAGGCTAGTGATTATTTTAATCTAAGTACAGATACCGTTTATGATATTGGCTTAACACCTAATCGTTCGGATGGAACGAACCACCTTGGCAGTGCGAAAGACCTGGCGGCATATATAAAAGTAAACATTGACCCTTCGATAACAACACAGGATCATATGTCTCACTCGGTGGCATTTACCGAAGACCAGCCTATTAAAGTAGTTGTAGAAGATTATACCTTATGCCCACGATTTTCTGGTGTTTTATTAGAGAATGTTCAAGTGCAAGAATCGCCGGCTTTTATTAAGAATTATTTGCAAGCGATAGGTATTCGTCCGATTAATAATGTGGTAGACATTACTAACTTTATTTTGCACGATATAGGCCAGCCATTGCATGCCTATGATGCGGATAAAATTAAAGGTGACACCATAATCGTGAAGACCTTGCCAGAAGGGACGGTTTTTACCAGTTTGGATGAGAAGGACCGAAATTTATTGTCCACGGATCTAATGGTTTGTGATGGGGAATCAAATCCTATGTGTATTGGAGGTGTATTTGGAGGCTTAGAAAGTGGTGTAACTGAAGGAACGACACGCATATTTCTGGAAGCCGCCCATTTCAATGCAAAGAGTATTCGGGTATCCAGCACTAAGCATAATCTACGTACAGATGCGGCCAAAGTATTTGAAAAGGGGAGTGATCCGAATATTACCACGACAGCTATCCGAATGGCTGTTCATCTATTAACTGAAGCTGCCGGCGCTAAAGTAGCCTCGGCAATGACGGATCTATACCCAGCACCGATCGAGCGAAGGTCCATCGATGTATCCTTAGCTAATGTAAATCGATTGATTGGATCTAAGCTGACAATGGATGAGGTAAGCACTATACTACGAGCCATGGAAATGGAAGTAACCGTAAGCGGAGATGATGCTTTATTAGTAAAAGTACCTACCAATAAAGCCGACGTATTGCGAGAGGTGGATGTAATAGAGGAGATATTGCGCATTTACGGTTTTAATAAGGTGGAGATTCCAAGCCAATTACGTTCTACGATACAGTTTAGTGATCATCCGACCAAACGTTATTTTAAGGAGCGTCTGTCCAATGGCTTAGCATCTAGAGGTTTGAATGAAATGATGGGACTTTCGTTAATTGAGTCCCAGAAGTATGAGAAAATCGAAGGGGTTTCAGAGTCGGACTTTGTGTATATAAACAACACGAGTAATGTTCATTTAGATGTAATGCGTCCAGATATGTTGATTTCAGGATTAGAATCCGTTCGACGTAATCTAAATTATCAACAAAACAGTTTGGCTCTATTCGAAATTGGGAAAACATATACATCTGGAGACCCATATCAGGAACATGAATGGTTAAGTATATTTTTAAGTGGGCCATCATCTCCTGAGAGTTGGCTTAAGGGCGATCAAGAGTATAGCTTTTATGATATAAAAGCGGTCGTTTTAGATTTATTTGATTCTTTAGGTGTCAATAAATATCAAGTGTCACCACTGGACCATGAAGAATATTGGTCATATGGAATAAAGATCCATCAAGGGCCTCAAGTCTTAGCGAAGTTAGGTGCAGTGACTGCGACGATACTGCAAAATGCGGATGTGAATCAAGAGGTATTCTTTAGTCGAATTGATCTTGACTTATTATACCAACGCAGTCGGAAGAGCCAATTGACTGTATCTACGATAAGTAAGTTTCCAGCGATGAGGCGAGATTTGGCCATAGTAGTTGACGAGCATGTCCAATATGAGCAAATCCAAAAGATAGTCAAAAAGTCAGCAAAGCAATTGCTTAAGGACTTGGATCTGTTTGATGTGTACCGACATGATGAACATGTGGGCAAGGGAAAGAAGTCATATGCAGTGAAGATTATATTTTCTGATCCCAGTCGGACCTTAAAGGATAAAGAGATAGACAAGATCATGGCTAATATAATGGATAGTTTGGCCAAGGATTTATCGGCTAGTATTCGATAAGTAGCAGATAATCAGTGACAATTGAATTAGAGTAGAATAATATTCATAACTTTGGGATAGTTGTTAGCATTTTTTAACAAGGAAATGGTGTAGCAGGCAAACGTGTAGGAAAAAAAGGAATAACGTAAGCAATATATATAGTAGGATACGCCCCTTGACTTCTCTAAAAGTATCCGCAGAGCCTAATAGATTAGGCGTTATGATAGAAAAAGTGGTTGTCCCTTTTACCACACCATTTCCATAAATATATATATAACATGAGTGTTAGTGTAATGGCCATTGCAGGTCTGGTAGGTGGATTGCTCATAGGTTTTTTGGTGGCTAATCTGATTATGCGGAGTATGTCATCCAAGAAGATTGAGGAAGCGAATCGACAGGCAGATTTGACCTTGAAAGAGGCGGATTTAACGGCTAGGAATAAAATTGAGTCAGCTGAAAACAAAGCCGAGAACATCGTTTCAAAAGCTGAGTCAAAGAATGAAAGTATTAAGCAGAAAAAGATCTCAGAGGCGAAAGCAAAATTTGCGAAATTAAAAGAGGATTATAATAGTTATAAGTCGGAGCATAAAGTAGAGATGAAGGAGCGCGAGATGCTCGTTGTTTCCTCAGAGAAAGAATTACAACAAAAACAATCCAAGTTTAAAGACCAACTAGAATCCATTGAGAGTAGAGAATCAGAGGTAAAGGCGATCCGGCAAAATCTGGATAAACAGCTTTCGATAGTAGCAAAGAAGAAGGAGGAGCTGGATAAGGCCAATGAGGTTCGAATCAAAGAGTTAGAAAACATTGCGAAATTATCTGAAGCTGAGGCTAAAGAACAACTTCTTGAGGCAGTAAAAGCAAAGGCAGAAACAGATGCTTTGAGTATTGAGAAAGATATTGTTGCGATAGCTAAGTCCAATGCAAATAAAGAGGCTAAGAAAATCATCATAGAGACAATCCAACGGATGTGTGCTGAATATACCATTGAGAATACGGTATCAGTATTCAATCTGGACTCAGATGATATCAAGGGTCAAATTATTGGGCGTGAAGGTCGGAACATTAGAGCCTTGGAAGCGGCTACGGGTGCGGAGATTGTTGTAGACGACACACCAGAGGCGATTATCATTTCAAGTTTTGATCCTATTCGTAGAGAAATATGTCGATTGTCATTAAAGCGATTAGTGGCTGATGGACGAATTCATCCAGCTAAGATCGAAGAGACAGTTACTAAGGTAAGGAAGCAGCTTGAGGATCAAATAAAAGAAATAGGGGAGCGAACGGTTATTGATTTAGATATTCATGGATTGCATCCCAACTTAGTTAGAATGGTAGGTCGGATGCGATTCCGATCTTCATATGGACAGAATTTGCTTAAGCACTCTATGGAGACAGCGAATCTATGTGCTGTTATGAGTGCAGAATTAGGATTAAGTCCTAAGCAAATTAAGCTCGCTAAGCGAGCTGGGCTTCTCCATGATATTGGAAAAGTAGCCGAGGAGGAATCTGAGTTACCTCACGCATTACTAGGTATGCAAATGTGTGAAAAACACAATGAGCATAAAGTGATTTTGAATGCGGTAGGTGCGCACCACGATGAGATAGAAATGAATAATATCATTTCACCCATAGTACAAGCTTGTGATGCTATTTCAGGGGCTCGACCAGGGGCTCGACGAGAGATTTTGGAAAGTTACCTGAAGCGAATTGGTGAATTGGAAGATTTGGCCATGTCTTATGAAGGGGTTTCTAAATCGTATGCTATACAAGCGGGCCGAGAATTGCGTGTGATTGTGGAGAGTGAAAAAGTATCTGATGATTATGCTGATGATTTGGCATTTATGATTTCTCAAAAGATACAGGATGAGATGCAATACCCAGGGCAAGTAAAGGTCACTGTAATTAGAGAGAAAAGAGCTACAGCTGTAGCTAAGTAAATAGATAAGCCATTTTTATATGAAGAGGCCTTACTAAGGCCTCTTTTTTTTGTTTCTATCTTTCATATAAAAGAAAGGCTTAATGCAAACTAAATTTTTGTATTGCAAAAGAAGGCAGGTATTTATTTGGTTTAGCTTATTTGGACAAGGATAAAAGAGTGCGATATATAGAAAAGACAAACATGTAGCTTTTAACATTATATTACTCCTTGATTTTGATTAGAAAAAAAAGCGCATTCTGCTCTGTAAACCTATTGTATTACGTTACTTTTGCAGCAAAATTTAAAGCGTATAGCATTGGGGAAGAAATTAATATTTCATAAGATTTTAATTCTTGCATTGCTGTTCGGATTCCAATTATCTGCCCAGCATAATCACGACCACGGAGGTCATCAGCATCATGGTCACAATCATGATCATGGTTCACACGACCACCATGGGCATCATCATAACCATGATCATCATGGACACGATCACCATGGACATAAGCATGCTCATGATCATTCCAAGCATGATCATGGCGCGCATGATAAAGGACACGGGTCTAAAGGATATGCAACGGATTGTGGATCACCAGGACATGTCCATGAACACCATGGATACGATCCTGCAGCGACAGCCATCCATCACATCAGTGATGCGAATGTGTACACTATTCTAGATTTTGTTCGAATACCCCTGCCTTGTATTATTTACAATAAGGACAGAGGATTTGAATTCTTTTCATCAGGGAAATTCCACGCGGGACATCATGACAATGGGCATCATGGATACAAAGATTATGTATTGTACGAAGGGAACGTGCATCGGATAGACTGCCCAAATTTCAAAGGCAGTGATGCTTTCGAAGTGGAAGGTTTTGATCATGTGACGGTAAAGAATGATGAAGGAAAGGATGTAGATAAGAAGTATGCCATCATTAATGGGAAGGCTTATTTATTAGAAGCTAAGACTATTTGGGATGCTGGGATATTAGGCGGCGGTCCTTCTTCTTTTTACGACTTAAGTCCTACCAAGAATGTCATATCAATGTTTTTGGTTGCGTTGGTTTTATTTTTGATTTTTAGACGAGTAGCCAAGGCGTATGCTACTAATACAGGTAGCGCACCAAAAGGGATTCAAAGTTTAATGGAAGTTATGTTCCAATTTGTTAGAGATGAAGTGGCTATCCCTTTTATTGGTAAAAAGAAGCACCATAAATACTTGCCCTTATTAATGTCCATTTTCTTTTTCATATTAGGACTTAACCTATGGGGACAAGTACCTTTCCTTGGAAGTACGAATGTAACTGGAAGTTTGACAGTGACTATGATCTTAGCCATCATTGTATTTATTGTGGTTAATATCAATGGTAACAAGGACTATTGGAAGCATATATTTTGGATGCCAGGGGTACCTACCTTTGTAAAACCTTTATTAGCGGCAGTAGAAGGATTAGGCTTGTTTATTAAGCCATTGACATTAATGCTGCGTTTGGCGGGTAACATAACGGCGGGACACATTGCGATTTTGAGTTTCATTGGATTGATCTTCATTTTCGGAAATGCGGGCCAGAGTTTGGCAGGTAGTAGTATAGGAACGGCATTGGCCGTACCATTGACATTATTTATGATGGCTATTGAGTTAATCGTAGCTTTCATACAAGCATTTGTTTTTACACTTTTGACAGCTTCTTACATCGGAGCGGCAACAGAAGAACATCATCATTAATCTATAAATTTTTTAAAAATGACTGGAACTTTAGCAGCAATTGGAGCAGGATTAGCCGTAATCGGCGCAGGTATTGGACTAGGTCAAATCGGTGGAAAAGCCGTTGAGGCCATCGCAAGACAACCTGAGGCTTCAGGAGATATTAGAGGAGCAATGATCTTAATGGCTGCCTTCATTGAAGGTGCTGCCTTGATCGCTATTCTTCTTTCAATCTTTATTCAGTAAGCGAATATGCTAATGAAAAAGTGAACTGACAAAATGCGGTTGGCAGAGTCGTCAGTTCATTTTTAAAAAAAGAACATGTAATTATGATCACATTTATAAGTTTCGCACCCTTTCAGCCGACACCAGGATTAGCTATTTGGTCTTTGGTTATTTTTTTATTGTTTTGGTGGTTGATGGCAAAATATGCATTTAAGCCTATCGCTGAGGCTCTTCGTGTAAGAGAAGAAGGTATTCAAGATTCCTTGGATGAAGCCAAAAAGGCTAGAGAAGAAATGGCCAATTTGAAGGCAGAGAATGAAAAGATATTAGTTCAGGCTAGAGAAGAGCGTGCTGCTATTTTGCGAGAAGCAAAAGAGGCAAAGACGCAGATTGTCAATGAAGCAAAGGATAGTGCAAAAGTGGAGGCTAATAAGATCCTTAATTCAGCTAAGGCTGAGATTGAGAATCAGAAGAAGCAGGCCTTAGCTGATATTAAAAATCAGGTAGGAACCATGGCATTGGATATTGCTGAAAAAGTGATTCGCAAAGATTTGAAATCAGACTCTAATCAACAATCGTTTGTGCAGAGTTTGGTAGATGATATAAAAATGAACTAAGCTCATGTCAGTAGGAAGAATTGCCACGAGATATGCTAAGTCTCTATTAGATCTTAGCATTGAGCAAAACCAATTAGAAGGAGCTTTACAAGATATTCAGTCTTTAAAGTCTGCTATGGGTTCTAAGGAATTGGTACAGTTCTTTAAAAGTCCGATCATTAAGTCCGAAAAAAAGCTATCTGTTTACAAAGCTATTTTTGGAGATAAGTTTCAGTCCTTGGCCGACAGGTTTTTTCAGCTAGTTATTAAGAAGGGGAGAGAAGATGTGTTACCTGAAATCTGTGATGAATTTTTGTATCAATACAAAGAGTACAAAGGGATCAGTGCGGTTACTATAGTTTCGGCAACGGCTATGGATGATGCAGCTAAGGAACAAGTAAAACAAAAACTATTAGCCAGTAATGAAACACATGCGAATGTGGATCTAAACTTTGAAGTAGATGAAAAGTTGATTGGTGGCTTTAAAATAAAATTAGGTGATCGTTTATACGATGCCAGTGTGGCACATAAGTTAGAGTTGCTACGCAAAGAGTTTTCAAATTAATTTAGAAATAACCTTTTAAAAATATACAGCTATGGTTGGTGTTAATCCAGAAGAAATATCAGCGATAATAAAAGAACAATTATCCGGATTTAAAACAGAAGCCGAACTCGAAGAAGTAGGTTCCGTTCTCCAAGTAGGTGACGGTATCGCTAGGGTATATGGTTTATCTAAAGCAAGAGCTGGTGAGCTTGTTCAATTTGAAAATGGTGTAAATGCCATCGTACTGAACCTGGAAGAGGATAATGTAGGTGTGGTATTAATGGGACCTTCAGATGATATCAAGGAGGGATCAACCGTTCGAAGAACGGGCCAGATCGCATCTATTCAAGTAGGTGAAGAGATTGTAGGTAGGGTTGTAAATACCTTAGGTCAAGCCATTGATGGAAAAGGAGCTATAGGTGGTGAATTGTTTGATATGCCTTTAGAGCGTAAGGCACCTGGTGTGATCTACAGACAGCCAGTAAATGAGCCGCTTCAAACAGGAATTAAGGCCATCGATGCCATGATTCCTATCGGTAGAGGGCAACGGGAGTTAATCATTGGCGATAGACAAACGGGTAAGACGGCTATTGCCATTGATACAATTATAAATCAAAAGGAGTTTTACGAAAAAGGAGAGCCTGTATACTGCATCTATGTAGCTTCTGGACAAAAGGCATCCACGGTAGCACAAGTGGCAAAAGTATTAGAAGATAATGGTGCTATGGATTACACTGTAATCGTTTCTGCATCTGCTTCTGATCCTGCACCATTACAGTTCTATGCTCCATTTGCGGGTGCAGCTATTGGTGAATACTTTAGAGATACAGGTCGTCCTGCATTGATCGTTTATGATGATTTGTCAAAGCAAGCCGTAGCGTATAGAGAGGTTTCATTATTATTAAAAAGACCTCCTGGTAGAGAAGCATACCCAGGTGATGTATTCTACCTTCACTCAAGATTATTAGAGAGAGCAGCTAAGGTTATCAATAATGATGAGATTGCTCAAAACATGAATGATCTTCCAGAATCATTAAAAGCTTCAGGTAAAGTAAGAGGGGGCGGATCACTAACCGCATTACCTATTATTGAAACACAGGCGGCTGACGTATCAGCCTATATTCCTACCAATGTGATTTCTATTACAGATGGTCAGATATTCTTGGAATCAAACTTGTTTAACGCCGGTATTAGACCAGCAATTAACGTAGGTATTTCTGTATCAAGAGTAGGAGGATCTGCACAGATCAAGTCTATGAAAAAGGTATCAGGTACCTTAAAGCTTGACCAAGCACAGTATAGAGAATTAGAGGCCTTCGCTAAATTTGGTTCTGATCTAGATGCGGCTACCTTATCTGTATTAGAAAAAGGTAAGCGAAATGTGGAAATCTTAAAGCAGCCACAATATTCGCCGTTGACAGTAGAGAATCAAGTAGCGATCATTTACTTAGGAACTAATGGTTTACTAAGAGATGTGCCAGTAGATAAAGTAAAAGAATTTGAAGAGGAATTCTTAAGTGCTTTAGCTCAAAAGCATCCAGATGCATTATCTTCTTTTAAAGCAGGTAAGCTGGATAAAGAGCATTTGGAATCTGTGAAAACATTAGCTGAGAATATAGCAAAAGGATATAAAGCTTAATTAATTAGCAAGAACCTAAATCGACAGCATGTCTGGTAAGTTAAAAGAAGTACGGGAACGAATTTCATCTGTAAAGTCTACTATGCAGATCACTAGTGCCATGAAAATGGTTTCTGCAGCAAAGCTTAGACGGGCGCAACAAGCGATCACGGAGATGAGACCATATTCTGAGCGATTAGCCAGAATGCTTAGCAACATCCTTTCTAATTTAGAAGGAGATGCTAATACAAGTCTTGGAAAAGCAAGACCGGTGGAGAATGCAACCGTAGTTGTTGTGACTTCAAACAGAGGTTTATGTGGGGCCTTTAATTCTAATATCATTAAAGCGGCCGTTCAAAAGATAGATGGTGATTATAGTAGTTATAGAGACAATGGTACATTAAGCATCATTTGTATCGGTAAAAAAGGTTATGATTACTTTAGAAAGCGTTATCAGAATTGCAAGATCGTAGACACCTATGTTAACTTATTTGCTGATTTAAGCTTTGATAATGTTGCTCAAGTATCCAAAGGCTTAATGAATGAGTTTGAATCACAGTTGGTGGATGAGGTATTTGTATGTTATGGCCGATTTAGGAATGCAGCAGTGCAGTACCCAGAATGTGTGCAATTTTTGCCGGTGCCAAAAATAGAGGATGAAAGTGCAGGTAGTGATGAGGACAAAAGCACAAAAGCGGATTACGTTTTCGAACCAAGTAAAGAAGCTTTATTAGAGCGATTAGTACCTACGATTCTACAAACGACATTCCATAAGTTCGTGTTAGAGAATCATGCTTCAGAGCATGGCGCTCGTATGACCGCGATGGATAAGGCGACAGAGAATGGTGGTGAATTATTAAGAGATCTTAAGATTAGTTACAATAAAGCTAGACAAGAATCAATTACTAAAGAGATTCTAGAGATTGTAGGTGGTGCAGCTGCTTTGGAGAACTAAGACACAAGAGAAATAATAAAAGAAATAAAAGCCCTTGCGTTTACGCAAGGGCTTTTATTTTACATTCCTTTATATTCTAGACGCATAAAACGTTCAGAATCGGAGAAAAAGAAATTATTATTCTCTGTAGGATGTTTCATGATACCGCCTTCTCTAAAGCTAGTTCGTTTATCTAGCGGACTAGGGTCGATATTATATTGTATGACACCCGTTGCAGCATTCATAATAAAAAATCCTTGTTCATCATCAACACCAATAAGGTAGCCATCTTGTACGGCCCAATTAACGAGCCAATTTATATGCCAGTTTTTATGCCACCTACTTTGTCCATTTTCAGGATCAAATCCTGCGGCATGAACCCCAATTGAATTGATCACTAAAGTATTGTTTACAACGATTGGATCTATTTCATCGAAGACTTGAACAAACTCAGATGGATAATCACGTTGCCAAATTATAGCTCCTGTACGTTCGTCAAAACAGGTGATTGTTTTATTTCCTACTATATATATTCTATTCTCAAAAAGTATTGCCTGCGACCTAAACTTATTTCCGTTATTATAGGCAAGACGTTGCCAATTATATGTATTCTGGTCTAGGTTATACGAGTAAAAATTAGTTTCGTTTTTGAAGCCATCAGAAGAACCATAATCGACAGAAAACGCAATAGTAGTTTCATCATCTGCATTTTTGTATACAAGTGGACTATTCATCAAAGGAAAGTAAGTCGGACCTTCATTCTTTACTTTAAACTCTAAGAGATGTTCAATACTCAAATCATCTAGATTTACTCGTAACAATTTATTAAACTGTTGAATAGGATTGTTACAATCTCCCGCCGTTACATAAATGTAATTTTCAAAGAATGTTTCATTACCATTTAAGCAATAATTGAATGCTTGATAAAAATTATATGACCACACCAAATCCCCTGTTTTGGTATCGAGTAAATAAACGGTGTTTCTGCCTACGGCTACCACTACTCGCTTATAAATGTAAATCTCTCTTATTGGTGCCCGATCTAATTCTGTCTTCCACTCGATCTCTCCAGTTTCCATATGTACCTTGTAGACAAATGATTTAGTAATTGAAATTGCGGTTTGTGATGCAAAGTACACGTGGTCATTTTTATAATCGGGAACGCTTATTTTTTTCCAAAAATCATCACCATCTAATTGGAATGACCAATGTATTTTAATATCGTCTGATTCTAGACTATTATCAATAGTATCCAGCGTCTCTACTTCTTTTTCAAATGATCGTTGGCAAGCTGTTAGGCTAATGAGTAGGATAAAAAGAATATATTGTTTCATAAGTAAGGTATAAGGAAGTGGGTGGGTACCCACCCACTTCTAATTATTAATCACGTCTTGGTGTATATATCCACCAGTCGATATGTCCGTCTAAAAGATTTGTAAAAGCATCAATGGTGTTATTATCATTTCGCATTTGAAGATGATTAGATCCATCAAGCTTAATCGGCTCACTAGTACTTCCCGGAAAATTTATTTGAGATTCTACCAGTACCAAACCATCACTTAGTTTTTCTTCGTTGAAGAGTAAGACAGGGTTACAACTGATAGCGTTATCCATATCACACGTTTCTCCTTCCGATATCTCATAACTTAGCTCTTCGTATTCTGCTGTCTCCGGATCCCAAACAACGCATTGACATTCATACGTAGGCTCCATTTGGCCAATTGCCGTTTTCCAAATATTGTTGAAGGTTAGTGTCCAGGTCTGTCCTTTGCTCCAGCTTATCCAAAGTCCGGTTGTCTCAGCCAAGGTAAAACATCGATTGGCATCCAAGATTCCATCGCCATCTGAATCATAGCTGATTCGATCCTTGAAGATGGGAAAGCAAGTAGGATTAGGGAGCCAATCTTCACAAGCGTCTTCCCAGAATTGTGTTTTTTTAATATAGCGATCCTGGACCTTATGCATTTGGACAACGCCCGGCTCATCATCCGTGGCACCACCCACACCCATACCCGGTGTATTAACGCCTTCAATAGCTGAATAGAAAAATCGCCAAGCTAGGGTCCCTTCGTCTTCTTCAATGCCATAGAAGGGTATCCTGCGTATTTGTGGATCATATCCACCTGCTTGCAATTCTTGTAAATTTTCTGAGTTGGGAGCCAAATCATTAACTACCGGTGCAGTATATCGCGCTTTGATTTGTTCAAAGGCAAATGAACCTGCAGTAGCACATACTTGATCTTTTAGTTCTTGTAATTTCAGCAGTCCCACATCGCCTAGCAGATCAAAAAAGGTACTGCTTTCCTCAAATTCTTTGAGTGGACCCGATGTTAAGGCTGCACATGAATTAACAATGAAGTCATCCATTTCGCCATTGATTAATTTTTCAGCAGCAATAGCGCCTTGGTGAGACGTAGCAAATGTTATTATGGCACCCCATGGTTTTTCCTGTTCTGAAGCATCCAAATTTTGATCCATAACCCGTGCCGCTAAACCACCCATACTATGGCAGATAGCAATATTATCGCAGAGTATTTCATCAAGATTAAAGCTCATAATCTCTTCTTCTAATTCAGCACCTATAGACCAAAGGCTAGTTTGATTCAAATTATAATCAGGCGTATGAACATTGACTTTCCAGCCGATGGTTTCTTCACTATTATCACCATTGCCATTCTCTAAAAAACCAACCATGTTATCCCAGCTACCCCCATCTCCTTCTAGACCATGGACCAGAAATAAATCCCTTTGGTAGCCTTGATCGTAGAGATCATAATAGGCTTGCCCTGCTGAAGGTCCTTCAAAACATGGGTCATCATTAGGCGCCACTTCGGTATTCAACTCACTATCATCAAATTCTGGTGATTCGCTATCAAACTGTACGTCCAAGCTCACGGGTTCTATTGCGGTATTATCATCAGGATCAATACAAGGCGATTGAGCAAATGCGAATTGTGTAATAAAAAGAACTGCTATTAAAATATGTATATTTTTCATGGTTGCTATCATTTTTGGGTAAATAAAAACTTCTGTGAATGCCTTTCATGCTCTCCGCTAACGGTGAGTATGTACATACCTGTTGTCTCTAGTAACTGTTGGACGGGCAAGGTGAAACGGGAATCTAAATGTTGCTTATGTAAATGAATGCGTTTCCCTGTAATATCATGGATCTCAATAGTAGCTTCTTGATCTTGCCAGCTAGCAGGTATCGATACCTGAAGAATGTCATTGGTAGGGTTAGGGTAGAGGCGCCAGTCAGCCATGGCTCCTTCTTGTTCATAAGGTTGAATCCATTCTTGTTCACAGCTGTAATCACCGTAGGTTCGTATGATAATGTGTTCCACACAGATCCCATTGACTAGTGCATCGAAACGTACATCAGCGACGCTTTCCAGTAGGATTTGGCCAGTTTCCATCCAGCTATAATTTCGGATTTGATAATTTCCATCGGGAAAGGTATAGCGAATTACATAATTCTGGAGATCGTACTCGATACTGATTTCTTGCCCTTCAATAGTGATATAGCTATCCTGCTGATTTACCTGATATCCTGCATTTTCCCAGGCATCCAATTGGTCATCATTAGGCACAATGTATTGCACACTCTCTGTAAAATCATTGCCAGTATCGCTATCAGTGTTGAGATTGACTAGACTTGCTTCGTTGTTTACAATAGTCCCAAATTCAGTTGTAGTTTCTGAAAGGGGTATTGAGTATTGATCAGGAAGCCCTTTTTGTTGAGCAGAATACACATCCATCCAGCTTGTACTTGTCCCCAGACTTACCCCGCCTTCCATTCCGGTCTCATAGGCAAACGACTGTAATACATTGCTAAATGAGCTTTGACCATATACTGAAATAATGGGCAATGTAACGGTCTCAGCATAATAATTATCATGATCGATAACGGTGCTTACTTTTACAGGATTACCATCTTCGTTCAGAAACTTTCGCACTCGCTTCTTTTTCCTTTTGACCATGAAGTTGTATAAATTCAGATCTCCGATTTCTTCAAGGGAAATGTCATCCGAGACCACTTTGTACTCTTTATAGTTAATGCTATAACTAAAATCAGTACAACTGTTTTGGCTGTAAGCACTACCTGCAAATTGCAGACAGGCTAGCCATAAAATGAAAAGAGTTACCTTATTCATAATGGTTAGTTTTAGTTGTTAAATAATGATTGTTTCCTCTCTTGCTGCAGCAATAGTTGAGGTATGGATTAGTGTTTCTATTTATAAAAAGGTAAACATGATGAATATTTATTTTTTTAGGGGCGTCACCCCGACGCTAGCGGTCGGGGTCGGGCTATACGGCCCGCAAAGGGACCTACTATCCCTGACGCGACGATGGTAAGCGTATCTGTTAACGGTTTTAAAGACCACAAAAAATTAGTACCCTTCCTTTGATATTCGTTTCTTTGCGATACAAGACCTCAGGCCCATACTAATTTATGAATACCCTAATTATGAGAGTTGGATACCTGTTATTATTTCTATGTCTGAACGCTAGTCTATCAGCTCAATTGTCCTTTGCTGAAATACAAAATGACTTGCAAGAATTGCTTGTTGAGAACGAGTCATTTACTCATCCGTACAAATTAATAAATAAAGAACTATTCTTTGGAGCACAAGATTCTTGTGAGATCAATATTGGAATGGCGGAGAAAAACATTGAAGACGAGTCCTTGCCAGAGATAGAAATTTATTATGCCTTTCATGCTTCGAATATTAGCTTGAAAGCAGATTGGCCATTAGTAGAAGATATCATGAGTTTACCCATTCGTAATAATAAACTACATATTACCTTGTTTAAGGAAGGGGAGTTTGTAGATAGACCTAAGGCTAATACATTGGAAATAGTTGTATTAGATGGTGAAGAGAATGAAGTCTACGATTTGATAGAGACATTAGCTGATAAATGTAAAAACTAAATGTGTCAGGGATGCGGAAGAATACCGATGCATATCGGTATGACCGAAGGTCCGATAGTCTGCAGCCAGCCCGGCCCTGATGGATGGTTCATACATCAGGGAGACACCCAAAGACTTACTCAAAATTGGATAGATCATTTTTTCGGGCAGCCTTATATCGACCCTTGCCAAATTGGGTGCCATTAAATGACATGGTGGTCTTTAATCGATCCCGCTCTTCTTTGGGACGCTTCATGAAATCGCTACATTTCGTACTACAACAATCATCATATTGACTCGCGCAATTTGGACACTGTATGAAGAGTATATGGCAAGCATCATTTTGGCAATTAGTGTGGTCATCGCAAGGCGTTCCACACTGATGACATTTTGCAATGATGTCTTCAGAAATGCGTTCGCCCAGTCGCTCATCAAACACAAAGTTTTTACCTATGAATTTATTTTGAAGACCCTGTTTTTCTACCTGGCGAGCATATTCGATGATACCGCCTTCTAACTGGAACACGTTTTTAAAACCTTTATGTTTGTAGTAAGCGCTAGCTTTTTCACAACGAATACCTCCGGTGCAATACATCACTAGGTTTTTGTCTTTCTGATCTTCTAACATTTTTTCAATGATGGGCAGCGACTCGCGGAATGTTTCCACATCTGGAGTAATAGCACCTTCGAAATGCCCAACTTCGGATTCGTAGTGATTACGCATATCCAGTAGGATGGTGTCATCTTGATCCGTAAGTTTATTGAAGTCTTCTGCGCTAAGATGTACGCCTTTATTAGTAACGTCAAAGCTTTCATCCTCCAATCCGTCGGCAACGATCTTTTCCTTTACTTTAATCTTTAAAACATAGAACGAACGGCCATCATCTTCTACAGCAATATTAAGACGGATGCCTTTCAAAAAATCGATTTGATCAAATCGATCCTGTAGGGCGTCCATGTTTTTTGAGGGAATAGATATCTGACCATTGATCCCCTCACTAGCCACATAGATACGTCCAAAGACGCCTACTTCCGATAGCTGCAAATACAAGTGATTTCTAAAAAATTCAGGATTCGAAATCTTGGCGTATTGATAAAAAGAAAGGGTAGTGCGTGGTTCAGGATCAGCTAGCATCCTGGCTTTCAATTCATCTTTATTAATATGGTTATGTAATCTGGCCACCGCTTACTTCCTTAGTTTTTTATCATAGGAACAGTGAATTGTTTTTTGGCCGTTCTGATATTCAGAAAATACTGACCGCTCGCCAATTCTCTTGTTCGGATTAACAAATTGGTTTCACCTGATAAATAGAACTCCCCTTTTTTAATGTGTCGAACTACATTTCCATTTACATCTATCAAGTCAATCCATACTTGTGCACTTTCGTTTAAGTGGAAGTATAATTCAGCATAATCCGCTGTTGGGTTTGGGAACAGTTTCAGATCTAATGCTAGATCGTGAAACGCAGGATCCTGTGTTCCGCTAAAAATCACATCTTCATCACCAGGCTCATAGGGAACATAATAAATAGGTAAGTAATACATTTCATCCTCAGTACCTTCACCCCAGGTTACAAATTGAGGTGGATTGCTAGGGTTATTAGGATTAGCAGTCGTATTGTCATAACTCGCTATGGCATGGATTATTGAACCTGCTTTTGCTACCTTGTAAGAGTCAAAATAATAGCTCCCTTGCCAGTTAAAATCCCATTCATTTACACGTACCAAAGGAACTATGGAACCATCAGTGTTTTCTAAATAGACTTCCCAGTGCTTACCTAACAAATGCATGTGTGGCGCTAAGCCTAATAGACTTACATCGATAGGTACTTCGTAGCGACCATGGAATTCTTTTACGGTATTAGCTGGAATAAAAAACTGTTCACCTATTACGTCTTGGAAGGGTACCATGATATGTCCATTGACTTCTCTTGTGATAGTTTCCGTTTCGTCGGCAAAGAATATATTTAGTTTTGACTTATCATATTCGTCAGTCGGCCAAGGTGCGTAATGTACTTGAATCACAACATCAGCGCCCGCTTGGATTATTTGGCCAGTACCATCAGGGAAGAAAATGGGTTTTTGACCTGGCACATAACCTGGGAATTGCTTTTGATCGAGGATATTTTGCATATCACTCGTAAAGCCTCCAAAACCATTGAAGCCATATTCAGGTGTTTGTGCATCCATGGCAGCTGCTTCACCCGTTGTATCTTCAAAAACTAAGGCATGATGAACTATCTTAGCATTGCCTGGCCTAAACTCTATGGTCTTAATGACTTTATCTTCTGTTAGACCTGAAGGCAGTACAAAGTATCTGTAATTATCTTGATTATTCCCTGTATGTAAATACTCTTCTGCCATTTCTAAGACCAGATCCGGTTCTCCGAGCACAGAACCTTCTGGGAACTCTGGAAAAGCAGGTTCTAATGCTTCGTCACCTCTAGGCATTCCATCATCTACCCATTGGGCGATATCTGAAATCTGTGCATCTGTCAAGTAATTTTCACCAAGAAAGGTAGAATAGTTTGGATCCGGTTGCCAAGGGGGCATTAGTTTGTTTTCAGTTACATACTTTATTGAAGCCGCCCAATCCCTTACTTCTTCATAACTCGATAAGGAAAATGGCCCAATTTCACCGGGTCTATGGCAGCCGGCACAGTGTGTATAGATTATATCAGCGATGTCTTCTGCAAAGTTTACTTCTTGTGCTTTGGCTTCGGCCAAAGAAAGTATACCCACTAGGCAAATTAGAATGAAATTTTTCATGGCTTAAAATTCTTTAAAATTTATGAAACAACCAACCGCTTCTGTCTTACTAATAGGTATGTTGGTATTTGTTTTAATGGCTTGTAGGGCATCTAAGGCATAATGTTCGGTTACGTGCCTTCGTTGTTTTCCAATGGACTCAAATTGATTGTTTATTTTTCCATGGTATAGGATGGAGTCATTTTTTTCATCTATAATAACAATGGTTGGTAGTACTTTTACATCCCAGTCTTTAGCTTTTCCTTTATAATAGTCGGTTTTCCATTGCACATCAATATTATGTTTTTCGAGATACGCTTCAATATGGTCAGGTTTAGAACTAAAATTTGGAAAGTAGGCTTTGGTTTGAAACGAGGCCAGTTTTGCAGTATCTAATACTTCATTTATATACGTACTTGACTTTTGGCATATCATGCATTCGTCTAACAGAAATAAATTTACACTTATACTATCGGAGTATGATTGGGCGCTACATATGCAAGCATAAGTAATCAAAAAAAAGCATAGACAAAAACGTATCATGGTAAAGTAGCTAAGGTGTAAAAAATACATTCAAATGGTTTATTACCTTGAATACACCAAAGGTGATATAAACCCTGACATATTTTTACATTTTATTTGAAAGAAAATTTGGCTAGTTACTAGGTACAAATAACGACTAAATCAGCTTGCTATGCGTAATTATCAGGAATTAAAACTGAGATTACGTACTTTTGGGCCATTAACGATCAAAAATCCTTTAGATTATGAGTAATTCCGATGAGATCGTAAGATATACTGATGCCGAATTGCAGGAATTTGACCAACTACTTTTGGAGAAGTTGACACAAGCCAAGGAGCAATTAGAGTTTTACTTGCAGCAAATCTCTGAAATAGGGCAATCAGATGATTCTAAGATTAAAGGTTTGGACGACGGCACCAGCACGGTTGAAAATGAACGTTTGTATACTATGGCATCCCGGCAGCGAAAGCTGATCCAACATTTAGAAAATGCACGTTTACGTATTCAGAATAAGGTATATGGTGTTTGTAGAGTTACGGGTAAATTAATCTCTAAAGAAAGATTACGAGCTGTCCCTCATGCCACATTAAGTATAGAGGCTAAAGAAAATCAAGGCCGCAAATAAAATCTTCAGTTGAAAAAATCTGTAATCCTTACATTAATTATAGTTGGTGTTTTGATCATTGATCAAATCGTCAAAATTTACATTAAAACAAATGTAGCATATGGTACGGGGTTCAATCTACTTGGATTACCCTGGGCTAGAATTCATTTTATGGAAAATGAAGGCATGGCCTTTGGCATTTCCTTTGGTGGATTGACAGGTAAAGTGGTATTGAGTGTATTCCGAGTGTTTATGGTAGGTTTCTTAATATACCTACTACGAAATTTGATTAAAAGTGGAGAAAAGCTAGGCTTACTCATTAGTTTTTCTTTAATCATAGCAGGAGCCATAGGTAATATTTTGGATAGCGCTTTTTATGGCTTGCTATTTGATAAAGGATTAGTATTCAATGCAGAAGTGGGTCGGTGGGTATCTTATCATGGTGTGGCCAAGCTGAATTTTGAAGGCTATGCCCCCTTTATGATGGGCACCGTTGTAGATATGTTTTACTTTCCTATAATTAATACCCAATGGCCAGATTGGGTACCTCATTTTGGAGGAAGACCTTTCCAATTCTTTAAACCTATCTTTAATGTAGCGGATTCTGCTATCAGTATAGGTGTAATCTTAATTCTACTTTTCTATAGGAAAATATTTAAAGGATAGACAAGAACTTATCTAAGTTAGATATATCCATTAGTGTTTCCTTTTTTAATAGGATCAGATCAAGTAATGATTTTCTGGTGCTTAAAAGTATCGCATTTTAATACATCAGACTAATGGAATATATGTGTTAGGTTCAGGAAAAAAGGTTGGAGAGAAAAAAGTCGATTTTAGCTATTACTGGAGGATCCTATTTGGATCACATTATGGCCCGGCAAAAGTTGCTCACTGCTCTTTCTGCACGTTCTACTAGCTCATAGTTAATTGAGTATCGTACAAATTTGCCTTCTTTAGAGGCAGAAACGACACCTGCTAACCTAAGTACTTTCAAATGTTGTGATGTAATAGATTGTTCAATACGCAAGGTATTATAGATCTTGTTTACATTAGTTTCACCTTTTTCGTCGATGAATTTCAATATTTGGAGTCTTAGGGGATGGGCCAGCGCACGCGTAATGTCAGCGGAAATACGTAATTTCTCGTTGTCAATTACAACCTTAGTTTTCTTCATGTTTTCTTAGTTTTGCGACCTTGACACAAATATGATGAATATTTCTAATATGACAAAATTATATTAAAAAAAATTTATATATATAAAAAAAAAGACCCGCCTAGGCGAGTCCTTTATCTTAAAACCGTATTTTTTTAAACTATACTTAACCTGCTAGATCCTCTACTAACTTGGAAATTTGTGCTAAACGATCGTGGTCTAAAGAGTAATATATAAACTTACCCTGTCTTTCTGTGAGAACTACTCCAGCTCTCCTTAAAATGGCTAGGTGTTGTGAAGCCACGGATTGCTCCAATCGTAACTTGATATAAATATCGGTTACGGTCATGGTTTCACTCTCCTCTAGAAGATCTATGATTCGCTGTCTTAATTTATGATTTACGGCTCGAAGAACCAGGACTGCTTTTCTCAGGTCAGCATAATCAAGCTGAACAGCTTTACCTCCTTTCTTCAGAATTACGGTTTCGTTTTTCTTATTTCTCATAGGTAAGTATTAATAGTTTTCGGAATACGTAGAGTTTATTGCTAAAACTGTTCCAATTTTTAAACTATATACTTTAATAACATTATTTCTATCTATAATGTCATTGTAAATCAATCAGTTTTGAAAAAATTCTAGCTTTAGTTTTTTTAACTTTTAGCTAACAGTTTTTTCTTCTTAGACTGTGTGATATTGGGTGTTTTTAAATAATTGGGCTCAAAGTAGGCCAGATCGACAAAATCACTATTACTATAAATAGGTAGAGAAAGAGGGCACATCCATTCGGCATGAAGGTCTGAGGTAATAATTTTATCAGAAGGGCGCACAAAAGCCTCTACTTTCCATGCGCCATTTCCACAAAACACAATATTTTCAAATTTGTCAAAGAGTTGATGCATGGACAATTCATCAATGATAAAGCAATCATTTTTAAAATGTGGGTTTCCTGTATTGCTATAGGCAGCTGTATACACCTCCATACGCCTCGCATCAATCATAGGTACAATCGTCACCTTTGGGTCTGAACATAGTTCGGCTTGTGCTAGAATATCTAATGTATCAATAGCAATGAGAGGAATACCTAGTCCGAAGCATAAGCCTTTTGCAGTAGAAACACCCACTCTAAGCCCTGTATAGGAACCTGGCCCACTGGATACGGCAATCGCATCGAGGGCGTTTGTTTGAAGGTTTAGTTCATCTAATGTTTCTTGTATTAGAACCGTAATTACTTCAGCATGGGATCGTTGCTCTTTGGCATATTTTTTTGATTTGCAAATCCCATCTTCAGCTAGCGCAACTGAACAAATATCTGTGGCCGTTTCTATGTGTAATATTCGAGTCAACTTATTTAAGTAGCGATTGGTACTTCTCCGTATTTAATAATAAGGAAATAGCTTCGGCGATTTCTTGATCTCTATCTAAGCTAGCATAGACCTTCCCTTTATCATAATAATATCTAGAAGCGATCTCCTTTTCAATTTCAGCAAGGATTACCTCTTTATTATCAGTTAGTGCCTTTTCCTTGAGTTGGCTAAATTTGCTTTGAAGCGCAGTATATTCTTTATTGGCCCCTAATAAATAGTTTTCTTCTAGCGCCACATCGTTCATTTTATCCAATAATGATTCTAATTCGAGATCAAATGAAAAAGATTCGGTATTAGCAAAATTTGTAAAGTCAGTAAATGAATCAAAAGAAATATCTTCTAAAGCCATGGTATCGGTTTGGCCAGATACGTATTTATTAACGAACTTGAATATGATATTCTTTTTGTTCAATGCCGCAATGATAGGATCTAATGAAGGTTCTTCCAATTTGACATCTGGGGTTACACCACCTCCATCAAGCACTTTTCTTCCATTCTTTGTTTTAAATGCAGATCTATTTTCATCTGGTATGTCGACAGGTTCCCCATTTTTATACTCTACGCTTTGAATACATCTGCCAGACGGGATATAATATTTCGAAGTGGTAACCTTAACTCTTGAGTTGTACCCTACTTCTTTTTGATTTTGCACCAGACCCTTTCCATAGCTACGTTGGCCCATAACAACACCTCGGTCAAGATCTTGAATTACCCCTGATACAATTTCACTAGCCGAGGCTGATTTCTTATTTACCAAAACAACAATTGGAATATCCAGATCGACTGGATTATTCATTGTTTTATATTGTACGTCGCGTTCTTTTACCTTCCCACGGGTACTTACAATCTCTGTCTCCTTAGGGACGAAAATATTACAAAGGTTTACTGCTTCACGCAAAAGACCCCCTCCATTATTTCTTAAATCCAGAATCACACCTTTAATAGATGGATTTTCCTTTTTTAATTCTTTAAGAGCAATTTCTACATTTTTTCCTGCTCCAGCTGTAAAAGTCGTTAGATTAATATAGCCCACTTCATCGGACACAAAGCCTGAATAAGGTACGTTTTGCTTGTTTACATTACTTCTAGGTACTTGAACATCGAAGGATTTATTAGGGTATGGCCTTTGAATACGTAAGTTCATTTCAGTCCCTGTTATACCTCTTAGAATACTGTTTACTTCCTCAGCATTCTTTCCTTCGGTAGCTAAACCATTAACATGCGTAATAAAATCACCGATTTGTAAGCCATATCGATTTATAGGACTATTCTTTGTGGTTTCGATGATAGCGACCTTATCGTCTACATTTCCCAAGGTGGCTCCCAAACCATTGAATTTACCATCCACATTAATTCTATAATTCTCTACTTGTGATTCACTGATAAAATTAGTGTAGGGATCTAAGGATCCTAGCATTGCATCTATTCCTGTACGCATAAGACTACCAGGGTCGACATCATCGACATAATGGGCATTGATTTCTTTAAAAACATTTACAAAAATTTCAATGTTCTTGGAGATCTCAAATAAGCGGTCATTCTCAATGGTTGTAAAGGCAGTCCCTATACCCAAAGCACAAACACAAACGGCAATCCAAATTCGCTTCATTATTCTAATTTTTCTTACTAACGTAAAATTGAAAGATTTATCTTTTATTTTCCTGACTATAACAATTAATTCTCCAAGAAGAATTCCGTGACAATATTATATAATTGATCCGGTTTTTCAGCATGAATCCAATGTCCTGCATCTTCAACCGAAATAAGACTAGGGGTTTCAAATTGTTTTGATAGCTCTTCATAAGCTGCAGCCGGTACGTAATCAGACTTAGTTCCTTTGACAAATAATGTGGGGACATCTATGATTTCTGTAAATGAAATGGGGGCTAAAATTTCAGCATAATGTTTATGTATTTCCGTCAAATTCATTTTCCATCGAAAGCCACCATTTGGGTCTCGGCTTAGGTTCTTCATTAAAAATTGGATCACTGATTTTTCTTGTATATATGTCGCTAAGTGATCTTCTATCTGACTACGTTGATCTGATGAGCGTACTGGAGCTGATAGTAAAGCATCAAATATTGTTTGATGGCCACCTTTATATTGTATAGGTAATATATCTACAACTATGGCACTTGTGATGTAATCTCCGTATTCTTCTACTAATTGCAGTAGCACTTTTCCACCCATAGAATGCCCAATAAAGCGCGCTTCATAAATCCATTCGGCTTCAAGGAACTCAATAACATCTTGTGCCATTAGTGAATAGGAGATGCCTGGCTCATGAGGAGATTTGCCATGATTTCGTAAATCAATGATATATACGGTATAGTTTTCAGAAAGTTTTTTAGCAAAACTTTTCCAGTTATCTAGCATGCCAAATAACCCATGCATTATGATCACGGGTTCGCCTTCACCAAAACTTTTGAAATTAAGTCTCATCTTACAAAGAGCAAGTTAGTTATTTTAGTTGTTTGAATAATTGAAATGCCATTCTATGCCTTTTGAACTAATATCTCCATTTGAGCCAACCGGTGATCAACCATCTGCTATAGATCAACTGACACAAGGTATAGATGATAAAGAAGCCGCTCAAGTTTTATTGGGTGTTACAGGTTCAGGTAAAACATTTACAGTTGCAAACGTGATTGCAAAAGTGAATAAGCCCACCCTTATTTTGACACATAATAAGACACTAACAGCTCAATTATATGCAGAGTTCAAAGAATTTTTTCCAAATAATGCTGTCGAATACTTTGTATCCTATTATGACTATTATCAGCCGGAAGCGTACATCAGTTCATCAGACACGTACATAGAAAAAGATTTATCGATTAATGAAGAAATAGATAAACTCAGACTGAGAGCTACTTCTTCTTTATTATCCGGACGAAGAGATATAATTATTGTAGCCTCTGTATCCTGTATATACGGTATGGGAAATCCGGAGGACTTAGAATCTGGAATCATTCGAATTCAAGAGGGTCAAACGCTAAACAGGAATCGATTTTTATACTTATTAGTGGAGAGTTTATATTCCAGAACAGAAACCGATTTTAAGCGAGCGACCTTTAGGGTTAGGGGGGACACCGTAGATATCAATCTACCGTATGTTGATTATGGGTATAGGGTGACTTTCTTTGGTGATGAAATTGAAAGTATAGAACGGATAGAGCTTCCTTCCTCTAAGCGTATTGAGAATCTGGAGCATGCAGCCATATTTCCAGCAAACTTATATGTAGCACCAAGAGATCGAATGAAACTAATTTTGGATGACATTCAAGATGAAATGGTAGCCCAGGAAAAGTACTTTGAACAGGAGATGCGATTTATAGAAGCCCAACGGATTCGTGAGCGTATCAGCTTTGATATAGAAATGATGAGGGAATTAGGATATTGCAATGGAGTTGAAAATTACTCAAGGTATTTTGACGGAAGAAAACCGGGAACTCGGCCGTTTTGTTTACTTGACTATTTTCCGCATGACTATTTAATGGTAATAGATGAAAGTCATGTAACTATACCGCAAGTGAGAGGTATGTGGGGAGGTGACCGCGCCCGCAAAACCAATTTGGTAAATTATGGTTTTCGCCTCCCTTCTGCGATGGATAATAGGCCTTTAAATTTTGATGAATTTGAACAATTAGTCCATCAAATTATCTATGTAAGCGCCACACCAGGCGATTATGAATTAGAGCATACGGAAGGTTTAGTGGTAGAGCAAATTATACGACCTACGGGTTTGTTAGACCCTCCTATTGAGGTTAGACCTAGCTTGAATCAAATTGATGATCTTCTCGAAGAAATTCATCAAAGGATTGAACGTAATGAAAGAATATTAGTAACCACGCTGACTAAACGAATGGCAGAAGAGTTATCTAAATATCTTGTCAAATTGAATTTAAAAGTTCGCTATATACATTCTGAGGTAGACACCTTGGATAGAGTTGAGATCATACGAGATTTGCGGCTGGGTGTTTTTGATGTTCTGGTAGGTGTGAATTTATTGCGAGAAGGATTAGATATTCCCGAAGCATCTTTAGTTGCTGTTATCGATGCAGATAAGGAAGGCTTTCTTAGGAATAATAGATCATTAACGCAAACGGCAGGCCGTGCGGCTCGTAATTCTAATGGGCTTGTAATTTTCTATGCAGATAAAATCACAGATAGTATGCAAATTACTATAGATGAGACGAATAGAAGACGAGCCATTCAAATGAGCTATAATGATGAACATGGTATCACCCCTCAAACGGTATTTAAATCAAAAGAGGATATTATGAACCAAAAGTCCATCTTAGATATTCGGGCAAAGAAACCATCTAACGCCTACATTGAACCAGATAACGCAAGCATCGCTGCTGATCCAATCGTTAATTACATGTCCAAAGATCAAATTGAAAGAATGATTGAGGAAACGGAACGAAAAATGAAAAAAGCAGCCAAGGAACTTGATTTTATTTCGGCAGCACAATTTAGAGATGAGTTATTTGAATTAAAGAAAAAGGCAAAAGCGGCACTATGAAATACGCTAAAGACGAACAAAAGAGATTAAGTGACCTTTCCAGATCCTTTTTAAAGAATACAACGGATCAGAACGATTATGCTGGATTGATTGAAGTATTGGTTTTTCATGAGTGGCGTTATTATGTCCAAAATGATCCTATCTTATCTGATTTCGAATATGATCAATTGTTTGATGCCTTAAAGGACATTGAAACAAATCATCCTTCCATTATAAGACCTGACTCACCTTCTCAACGGGTGGCTAGTGATTTGAAAGCTGATTTTTTTACGGTGCCTCACCTTACACCCATGCTTTCTTTAGGAAATTCATATAACAGTGACGACTTATTAGACTTCAATAAATCCGTTTATAAAAACACAAATAAAGCAGAAGGCGAGTCCGTAGCCTATGCTGTCGAACCAAAGTTTGATGGAGGTAGCATAGCACTGGTTTATGAAAATGATTTGTTGGTTCGAGCAGCTACTCGAGGAAATGGAGTTGAGGGTGAAGAGATGACAGCGAATGCGAAAGCCATGTCATCCATTCCTTTACAAGCCTCTTTTTCATCTTTAGGCATTTATAAAGCGGAGCTGAGGGGGGAGGCTATTATACGGAAAGATATTTTCGATCGGGCTAATCAAAAACGAGCAGCTGAAGGAAAAACCTTGTTTGCTAATCCGAGGAATGCGGCCACAGGTGGTTTGCGTACCAAGGATTCTAATGAAACCAGAGCTAGGGGCATTCAAACCTTTGTTTTCCAAATGGGTTATGCCGTTGATAAAGAGGGTAATGATATGTTGCCTACACTCGGAACACAAAGTAAAACTATCGTCGCTCTTTCTAGATTAGGTTTTAAAACAGCAGGAGAAGCTCAAAAATCATGTGCATCCATTGAAGAGGTCATTACATTTTGTAGTGCTTGGGAAGCTAAACGGGAGTCCTATCCATATGAGATTGATGGTATGGTAGTAAAAGTCGATGACTTCAAATTGCAAGAGCAAATGGGATATACGCAACACCACCCCAAATGGGCCATTGCGTATAAGTTTGCAGCCAAGCAAGCTACTACGAAATTAATCGGCGTAGACTTTCAAGTAGGGAAGGTAGGATCTATAACACCCGTAGCTAAATTGGAACCCGTACCACTAGCGGGGGTAACCATTTCCTCTGTGAGTTTGCACAATGAAGATTTTATAAAGGAGAGGGATTTAAAAATTGGAGATACAGTGCTAGTAGAACGGGCGGGTGATGTTATCCCATACATCGTAAAAGCAATGGAAGATTTACGTGATGGGAGTGAGACAGCTATTGACTTTCCAAAGATTTGTCCTGCTCATCCAGAAGACAATGTAAGTTTGCTTAGGGAAGAAGGTGAAGCGGCATGGCGTTGTCCAGACTTTAATTGTCCAGCACAACGCCTGCAACGTATAATTTTCCATGTCTCTAAGGAAGCTATGGATATAGATGGTTTCGGAAAGAGTAATGTGGAGAAGTTCTTTGAGTTAGGATGGTTAAATGATATTGCTGATGTGTATGATTTGGATTACGAAAAGATTAAGGCTCTAGATGGCTTTGGTGATAAATCCGTTGATAAATTAAAAGAGGCCATTGAAAAAGCAAAGTCAAATCCTATTTCCAAGCTTTTGCATAGTCTTTCTATTCACCACCTAGGTAAAAAGGCGGGTAAAATATTAGCAGCAGAAGTAGACCATGTAATGGCATTTAAAGATTGGCCGATAGAGCGATATACGGAAGTAAAGGACATTGGCCCCGTATTAGCTAAAAATATGTATGACCATTTTCATGATGAAAATCATCTAGCCCTTTTACTTCGATTAGAATCTCTGGGCGTTAACTTCTCACAAACAGAAGAAGATAAACCGGCTCAAGTTTCAGAAGATGCGCCATTAGCAGGTAAAACGATTTTATTTACAGGTACATTAGAACAAATGGGCCGTAAAGAAGCGCAAAAGCTAGCTGAAAAAGCAGGAGCAAAGAATATTAGCGCAGTAAGCTCCAATCTGGATATTTTAGTGGTAGGAGCAAAAGCGGGTTCTAAACTCAAAAAAGCAGAAGCGATTGGCTCAGTAGCTATTATGACTGAAGCTGATTTTATAGCCTTGATAAATGCTTAAAAGCGATAACTAAGCCCCGTCATCAATCCATAGCTGATGTAACGAAGGCTAAGTGATTGATCACCCTGCAAAACAGTAGGGCTGATTCTTCCTTGTAGTCCAACATTGAGATCCCATTTATCATTAATAGGATAGAGAATAGTCATCCTGCTTGATAATCCAAATCCAACGTTTTGTCTAAATACTAAAGGGATATTTTCATCCTCAATTATGGATTGATCAGATCCCACAAATTTACCATTGACTTGTACCCATTGAATGTCTGTGCCTAGTGTGTTTCGTATCGTTGCCTTTTTTCCTAAAGGGAATGTATATCCTACATAAAGAGGGATAGAGTACAAGTCAATTTGGTTATAGTTTCGTAGATCTCTTCTGAATGTGCTGATTTCATGCTGGGTTCCCGATGAATAATGTGTATGGCCTGCATATTTATAAAAATGAGCGGAGTCTGTTTCTATTTCTTTTGTGTTCACGGCTGTAACTCCAGACCAATCTATTCTTTCTACTACTCTATCTATTCCGAGTCCTCCACCAATGATCCATGATTTTTGTATATCCTTTTCAATACCGATAGATGCACTATAATTTGTCAAAACCTTTTCGTGAATGTTTTTTAGATCTTTCCAGTTTTCGTCGCCATTCATCACTCTCGATTGTGTTGTCGGGCCCGCTAGCGCATAGATCCTCCAATCTCGGTTCGCTGGAATTTCTTCTTCAATATAATCATCCGAAACAAGGTCCAGTTTCTTTTCATCCAATGAGAATGTAGCTAATTCGTTATGGGATACATATGGGATCGATATGATTTGTGGTCCAATGTCCTTTTGAGAAACAATATCGCTCTTATTCCAAGTGTTTTCATCTAGAGTGGTTGGGCTACTTTTCTTTATGTTATTTGCACCTGCTAAAACAATGCTAGATGATTCCTCATTTGGACGAGTAGTTGATACCTCAATTTGGGAAGTAGACTTTAATGAAGAGTGTCGTTCTATATTGAACGCGCCATTCCTTTTATCACCTACTTTTGCTATATCAATGACTGGATTGTTATTATCATCTACAGAGATAGATCCACTGACATAGTCAAGCCCACTTTGTTCAGTTATTGAAGATGGAAGACTTTGATGTCCAATGACTTTATCAAGAGCCGGATCCTTCGAGTTAAGTGCCATTTGTTCACTGCTGCTTTCCTCATGTATAAACGGCACTAAAAGTATTGGAATAAGTAAGAACAGGATCCATCCATACCTCCTTCTGGCAGGAGGTGTTTCTTCTGGTAATGCTTGTTCTATAGCAGCCCACATATTGCTTTTGTCAAGATCGTGTGATCTTTTCAAAAAAGCGTCTTTTATTCTTTTCTCATTTTCATTAAATGCCATAATTATCCTACTTTTTCGATTGACAAAAGGTTTTCAAATTTCTTTTCCAATAATCTTCTAGCTTTAAAAAGCTGACTTCGCGACGTGTTTTCTGAGATGCCCAATTGTTCTGCAATCTCCTTGTGACTAAATCCATCTACTACATTTAATAAAAAGATTGTTCTGTATCCAGCAGGTAATTCTTCCACTACTTTAATTAGTATTTCGGAATCTATGTGACTTCCAAAATCAGGTAGTACGCTGGGACTAAAATATTCTACTACTTCAGAATTAAATACCATTCTATGATGCTTTCGATTTTCCATTAGGCACTCATTGACTGCGATTTTCTTGATCCAGGTTTCGAAGCTCGCTTTGTCAATATCAAAAGTGGCTAGGTGGCTAAAGATCTTTATAAAAGTCTTTTGGACATTATCTTCCATCCTAGACGCATCATTAGAATATCGCTGACAAGTAAGCGCCACTGTATCAACATATCTATTGTACAATTCAAATTGCGCTTTGCGCTCATTCTTAAGGCACCTACTGATCAGCGATAGTACTTTCATTCGTTTTATAATTAGAGCATCACTTTACTAATACCATTTCACCATTTATGAAATTGGTAATCTCTCCGGCATTTTGTCCGGCAAAAATCTCAATAGCCATAATTGGAAAATGAACCGTTATTTTTTGACCATCATCCTGCAAAGCAGCAGCGAATGGTCCTGTACTTCTGTATATTAAATTCTCACCTTGATAATATTCGAAGAGGTTACCTATCCAAAACCCAGGTGAATCTTCCACTAAATCAATAACAAGAGTATTTGTAGATGACTCATCGAGTCCCACTAATAGTGATTCCCCTTCTATATAATCTTCTATAACTATATTGGTAAGATTTAAAGAGGCAATAGGTGAACCTTCTAAAGACAAATAGCTGCTTGTGCAATTGATCATATCACCAAATGCAGCGTTGGGGTCATCTTCTGTAAAAACGGCATTGAATACCTCTTCTAAAAATCCTTCGGCACTTACTTTAGCAGTTATATATCCTTGACCTGGACCACAAAGCACCACATCGGTCTCAAAGTTTCCATCACTATCACTTTGTACCTGTCCAACGAATTCTTCACCAAAGAGACCAATCGTAAATAATTGGACAGAAGCAAAAGGAAGTGCATTTCCTTGACAGTCTAAGGTTCTTCCCGTTACATTAAGTGGAAACTCACCTAACTCAGGACCGTTTGTGTTGGTTGGGAATGTGGTATCCTCCATAAATGGTCCAATCTCTTCTACGTAGGCATTTTCGTCTACAAGAATATCAGGTTCGTTTATAGTTGTAAAGATGAAAGGAGAACATGGGTCGAATAGTAGGGCGGCGTAAACTAATTCTGTATCTGCTGGTACAAGCATACTGAAATAACCATTTTCATCAACTTGCACTACATCGGAAAATCCCGTGGTGTCATTCTCAAAAATGACTTGTGGTTCAGCTATATAAACCCAAACGAATCTAGGGTCACCATTCTCGGCTTGAAAATCTCCGTCAATCATAACCACACTACTCGTTAGAAGTGCCCCTAAATTCGAGGTGCCAAAACTCAGACCGTCTTCTTCTTTGTCCATTACGATCTGGGCATGTTTATCTATTAGGTGTTGATTTTCAATCCTAAGCATGCTCTCTCCGAAGGAATGCTTTTTAGCATGCAGAAGAGCTCTAATCTCTCCATCTTCATTGATAGGCATTTCTACGGTAAGTTCACCATCTACATTGGAAAAACCATGGGCAACAAGTTCACCCTCCATGTAAAGGCTTAATTCAGTATCATGAAGTATGTTTCCTTGTCCATCCACGACAGAAAAAACAATTTCAGGGGCTTTTTCAGTTGGATCACTATGTTCAATCTCAGGATCGCTAGTGATATCAAAAGCATCATCTCTACAAGCTGAAAGCAAGAGAAGCAACGTGGCAAAAAATATATATGATGTGTATTTCATTTTTTTTTAGATTAAGTCAAATAAAAGTCTGACCGGCTCAAGACATATACCTATATGCAGCACTTTTACTTTACGTTGCCTCTTACTAGAAGAATTACTTGTTAAATAGATGTCAGATCATTTGGTTCATATTTTTTTTAGACTCATTTATCGAATTATTCGCTGGTCATTGCGTTATTATGCAGAATTTGTAAGCTAAATGAAGAGCTACGTCTCAGCCATATCTTTTATTCTTGCCCTGTTTTTTGGACATACCATCCATGCTCAGGTATTTACAGGACAAGTAAAAAGTCAGGATTCAAGGGAGCTTTTGCCTTTTGTCAATATCTATTTGCCCGATAGTAAAAAAGGGACCTCTACGGATGAAGAAGGAAATTTTAAAATTACGCTACCACAAAATGAACGTGAGATTCAATTTTCATTTTTAGGCTATAAGGATAAGATCATACCGATTCAAGATTTGCAAGATTCCACCTTCGTAGTATTCTTGGAACCCAACGATATTTTGTTGACAGAAGTCGAGATTGTAGGAAAGAAGGAAAAATTAGGTAATAAGATAATACGACGGGTAATGGAGCAGCGAGAGCAAGTCTTGGCAACTCGCGGTGATTACAGTAGTGATGTATATCAAAAGACCTCGATGGATCGATGGCAAAAAATGGATCCGCTAGACACAACGATCACTGAAGAAGGATACGTGCAAGCTGCTTTTTCAGAATTATTTGCTAGGCAACATCATAGTGGGAAAGAATATAAGCGAGAGATTAAAGCAGCCATAGAAGATTACGAAGAGAATTTAAAAGGATTTTCTCGCTTTGATATTGATCGGAGTTTTAGAGGGAGTAATACATTTATTAGTTATAACAAACTCGAATTCTTTAGAGATCCTAGAGATGCTGAATTTGATATATATACGGGGAATATTAATAATCCAATCCTTGCAGACAGGCCGATTAATTCGCCAATTTCGAATGGGGCTTTTCTAAATTATAGATTCAATTTAGAGCAAATAAAATTGAAGCCTAATGGGGATTCTATTTTTTATGTCAATGTCGTTCCTATTTTCAAACAAGAACCATTGTTTAATGGGACTATAGTCGTAGACGGTAGCGATTATAACGTTCTTAAAGCCGATTTAGCACTCAACGGTAATGCCTTGCCCAACTTCAAAACGTTTGCTATAAAAATCGATTATGGGCGTCCAGACTCGATGTCTAATTCATGGATGGCATTGAACCGCCAAATCAATTACAGTACTCGCCATGAAGGTTCAGATTATAAGGTCGATATGTTGATCACACAATCAAACTTCGACACAGAACCCAATTTTGCCAGCAGCTTTTTCGATAATGCCCTAGTCATTTATGAAGCATCAGCACTGGAAAGAAATAACCAGTTGCTAGAAAAGGTTCGACCTGTAGCCTTAAATATTAAGCAACGGCGATATGTCGATGAACAAGACAGTATTTGGAGATATCAGCAAAGCCCTGAATATTATCGAATTCAAGATTCAATTTTCAATCACAATACTATTGGTAATTACTTATTCAAAGGTGTCGGGTATAAGAATAGAGCCAAAGGTTGGACTTTACAATGGAACCCATTGATTGCTGTTATCCAACCGATTTCTGTAGGGGGTGTTCGACTAAATATTGGTGGCACGGTCGATAAAGAGTTTTTATCAGCCAATGAATTAAGTGTAGCCTATGATATAAATTTCGGATTAGAAAATGAAGATGTTAAAGGTCGATTGCGATTAGCTTACACCTATTATCCTCAAAAATTTGCTCGCCTATATATTGGGGGTGGCGATGCCTATGATCTCATTACGGTAAATCAATCCTTGGAAGCTATATTGAGTCCACGGAACATAATTCGTGATAGATATCTTTCGGTGGGACATTCCATAGAATTGCTAAACGGATTTTTTGTTGATGGATCATTACGCTATTCTATTAAGAATTCTATTGAAGATTTGATGTTGCCAGAATGGTCTGAACAGCTCTTTGGCACTCTGAATTCACCCGTTTCTTTTGAACAGTATCAGGGCTTAATTTTCAACCTAGATCTGGTATATAAACACAAACAACGATATATTCTACGAGGAAGAAAGAAAGTCATCTTAGGTACGAAGTGGCCCACCGTAAAATTGACCTATAATAAAGGTATACGTAATATTTTCGGTTCTGAGCTGGATTACGATCAAGTGGAGTTTACCATTTATCACAGGCCATTACCTACAAAACTGGGTAGTACAAACTGGCAAGTGCAAGCAGGATCTTTCTTACGTCAGAATTCATTACGATTTGTTGAACAAAAATATGTGAGAGGATCTGATCAATTTATTTTTTCAAGTCCATTGGTCAATTTGCAATTACTAGAACAAACCTTAATTACAAGAAAGCCTTATTTCCAAGGGGGTATTTTGCATCATTTTGATGGTTTCTTTTTGGATAAAGTGCCCCTTATAAATCGTCTACAAATGGAGCTTTTAGCGGGTGCGGCTGTATTGAGTATACCTGGTGAAGATCTTTCACACATTGAAGGTTATGCGGGTATTGGGCGCCGTTTTAAAGCCTTTGGAGAAACGTTTCAAGTTGCCTTTTATGGAATGACGGGATATAATAATATAGATAGCTTTGACTACAGTTGGAAGATAGGGTTCAATATCTTCGATGCGTTTAACGCTCGCTGGCTTTACTAGCTTAAAAAGTAACGCATACAAAGTAGTCTCGTCTAAAACATTGGAAGCAGCATGTACGTTTCCTCTAAGTATTTAATATTTTTGCACGCTAATAAAGCTTTACATGAGTCAATCACAAGTTTCAGATGTTGCCGCAGTAGACCAACTGGCTTCGAAGTATAGAGAATTACGCGAGGAAATCGCTAAAGTTATAGTAGGACAAGATGAAGTTGTAAAACTTGTTCTTATCTCTTTATTTGCCAATGGCCATAGTTTATTGGTAGGTGTACCTGGACTAGCAAAAACCCTATTGATCAGTACGATTGCTGAGGTGCTAGATCTTGAATTCAAACGAATTCAATTTACGCCAGATTTAATGCCTTCGGACATTACGGGTTCTGAAGTGATGGATGAAAGTCGAAACTTTAAATTTAACAAAGGGCCGTTGTTTTCAAATATTGTTTTAGCGGATGAGATTAACAGAACACCCCCAAAGACCCAAGCGGCTCTATTGGAGGCCATGCAGGAACGTTCGGTTACGGTGGCTGGTGTTAGACATATTTTGCCAAGTCCTTTCTTTGTATTAGCAACACAAAACCCTATTGAACAAGAAGGAACATATCCACTACCTGAAGCGCAGCTTGATAGATTCATGTTTAATATTCCTTTAGATTACCCGAGTTATGAAGAAGAAATTAGGGTTGTAAAGGAGACCACAGCAAATAAAGAGGTTACCTTACGTGATATACTCTCTGGAGAAGAAATTGTAGAGTTTCAAAAATTAGTGCGTAAAATCCCAATTGCTGACAACGTTTTAGAATATGCGGTAAATCTGACGGCTAAGACTAGACCAAACGGGGACAAAGCCACGGAACAAGTAAAGAATTACATCTCATGGGGCGCAGGACCTAGAGCGTCTCAATATCTAGTTTTAGGCGCAAAAACACATGCAGCTATTAACGGGAAGTATAGCCCAGATATAGAAGATGTTCAAGCAATTGCTAATTATGTACTTCGACACAGGATCGTTCGAAACTATAGAGCGGAAGCCGAAGGCCTTACAGAAGCTGATGTAATTGCCAATCTGTTATAAGTCGACAAGAAGCGTACTATACTTCTCTTTTCAGTTCTTTAGAACGAGTTAAACACTGGCGATGTTAGATTTCGATAGTAGATCGTACGCCACTAGTGGAGTATTATGCATCTATTTACCAATAGTTTACTTCTAATTATCACTACTTTAGTTTACAGATGATCAAAGTATTTAAAAACATAATGATCGTGAGCGTATTGCTAGCAGCCTGCAATACCGATGTGGCCAAGAGCTTCGAACCTAGAAGCAATGCTTTAGGTAAAATGAATGAGATCGTAATTATAGCCGATCAAGATGTGTGGGATGGAATGGCAGGCGATAGTTTTAGCTATTATTTCGAATCTGCCTACCCAATTTTACCTGCACCGGAGCCTTTATTCGATCTTAGACATTTTACGGTCGAAGAGCTCGAAGAGAGTCCATTGCGAAAAGAGTTAAGAAGTTATGCCATCTTAGCAGATTTATCGGACAATGAATCTCCCACCACACAAATGCTTATCAATGATATGGGAGATGTTAAGTACCAACAAGCGAGAACGGGTGAAATAAATAATATTCTTGGTAAGAATAAATGGGCAAGAGGCCAAGTGTTAATTTACTTATTCGGTCAAGATGAACAAAAACTAGCTTCTGCGATTAGCGATAATTTTTCAGCAGTAGCAAGACGAATTAATAGCCACGATTTTAATCAGCTAAAATCATCTATCTATGTAAAAGGAGTCCAAAAAGGGATCAGTGCAAGACTTCAACAAAATTTTGATATTAATCTGGATATTCCCGTAGATTATAAAGTCGCTAAAGAAGAAGAAAATCTACTTTGGTTGCGAAAAGATACAGACAAAGCAACCGTTAACTTGGTTTTCAAAGAGGTGCCTTATACCAGCAAGGACCAACTTACCAAAGAAAATCTAATGGCCATGCGTAATGCCTTTGGCAAGGCTGAAGTTAGCACTGATACACCAGGGTCCTTTATGGTTATCAATGATGAAGATCTTCCCGTATATGATTATGTACAGCGGATTGATGATAAATATGCCTTGGAGATTAGGGGTGTCTGGGAAACAACTAAGGATTTTTTCGGTGGACCTTTTATCACCTACCTAATTCTAAATGAAAGCACAAACACACTTCTTTATGTGGATGCCTTCGTATATGCGCCAGGATCCGAAAAGCGAAATCTAATGATGCAGTTGGATTTACTGGCTAAGAGTATTGACTTCATAGAAGGCTCATAGGGGCAAACCACTAGATAAATACCTAATAATTAGGTTTTTTCCCTGAAAAAAAAACCTTTCCTATTCAGTATTTTTAACATTACAACGAAATGAGTAATGCTGAGACTATCAAGACACCAAGGAATTGGTATCCTGACCTCATTGGTTTTTGTATACCTACTGCCTGTTAATTCATACAGCCAATTAGATACAATTACCATTGGTTTCGGGGAAAACATGCCAAACGAAATCACTGCAAGTTCTGCTCCTGAATCCGCGGATAACACACTTAATCAAGCGGGGTTTTTGCCAAATTATAATGCGGCATCGCGAATGTTGTCCCAAGCTACCTTAGGCTACAACTTTGATGATATAGAATATGTTGCCAGTGTAGGTATCGAAGACTGGTTGGATTTGGAATTCGAAAAACCTACAGGGATTAGTATGGTGGATAAAGTAAAGGAATACCACCAAACTGTCATAGATTCTGTCATGGATCCTGATGCAACAGCAGGGATAAAACTCTTTGACTATGCTTGGTGGCAGTATCACATGGTAGAGGATGATTATCTACGCCAACGGGTAGCCTTCGCCTTGAGTGAAATATTTGTTATTTCTCGGTTTTCCAGTTTTTCAAATAAAGGTTATGCCTTCGCAGGATTTTATGACATCCTATTGAATAATGCCTTTGGGAATTTTAGAGATTTAATTGAAGATGTCACTTACCAACCATCCATGGGGCGATACTTAACCTACTTAAATAACCCTAAAAGTGATACGCTCAATAATCAGTTTCCCGATGAAAACTATGCTCGGGAACTTATGCAGTTATTTACAATAGGATTGTATGAATTAAATGCAGATGGTAGCTGGATATATGACGCTAACTCATTGCCAATACCCACCTACGATAATGAAAAGATTAATGAATTTGCCAAAATCTTTACTGGACTTTCTTGGGCAGATAGACCGAACTTTGGCTATTCGAATCCTACTAATGATACGACCTACTACATCGATATGCTCATGTTTAACTCGGATCATGAGCCAGGCGAAAAGTTCTTATTAAACGATTTTGTAGTACCAGATAGAGATCCAGTAGATGGCGATGCCGATATAGCTGATGCATTGGATAATTTATTTGAACATGATAATGTCGGTCCATTTATTGGCTATCGACTGATTCAACGACTCGTTACCTCAAATCCTTCTCCTGAATATGTAGAACGCATTACTCAAGTTTTTAATGATAATGGAGAAGGCGTACGGGGCGATCTTAAAGCCGTTATTAAGGCCATTTTATTGGATCCAGAAGCGAATACTTGCAGTAAGGTAAATGATATTCATTATGGTATGTTACGAGAACCTTTTGTCAGATATATTCAATTGAATAAAGCTTTTTATATTTCGACAGAAAGTGGTAACCATAGAAATTTTATGGATTACGTTTACGAATACACAGGCCAAAAACCCTTTGCCTCACCAAGTGTATTTAACTTCTTCCAATATGATTATCAACCTATCGGTGATGTAGCCGATGCGGATAAATTCGGCCCTGAATTTCAAATTACAAATGCACAAACCATCGCTGGTTTCATAAATGGACTCAACCGGTGGTTAATTAAGGATAATCCAGCTGATGAGTATGATCTGTTCTCTGGAGAAGAAAATGAGGGATACGCAGATGAAATTGCCAGCTTAGATGTAAGTAATGAAATTCCTTATACGGACGATAATCAGCTTCACATCCTTATGGATCGACTAAATATGGTCCTGGCTCAAGGTAGAGTTTCTGATCCAACCTTAGATATCATTATTGAAGTGGTTTCAGAATACCCTAATGACGATGAAGAAGACAAAGATAAACGAGTGCGAATAGCCGCGTATTTATTAATGAGTTCCCCCGAGTACCTAATCAAACTCTAAGATTCAATTATGAAAAAATTAAACAGAAGAGCCTTCTTAGGTGAGGCAAGTTGCAAAGCGATCGGTTCGACCGCCTTTTTGAATACTATATTGAATCTGGGGATGATAAATACCACCTCAGCTCGACCTCATATTATTGGAGCAGACGGGGACTACAAAGCCATGGTCTGTATATTATTGGCTGGAGGAGCAGATACCTTCAATGTCTTAGTACCTACCGAATCTTCGGAATATGCAGATTACCAAACTACTAGAGGAGATCTAGCACTGGACGTGGATGCGGACCCTGCAGAATTATTAGATCTGGATTATAATGATAGTGGACGGACCTTTGCCGTGCATGCGGGTATGCCTGATGTAAGAGATATGTTTGATAGTGGTGACCTTGCCTTTATAGCCAATATAGGCACCCTAATAGAACCCATAGCTGATGTAGTAGATTATAACTCTGGTTTAAAATCTATTCCACTTGGATTATACTCTCATTCGGATCAGATAATGCAATGGCAAACATCTGTACCCCAAAGTCGAACAGCGGTAGGGGTAGGAGGACGAATGGCTGACATCTTATCTGATATGAACACAATCGATCAGATATCCATGAATATTTCTTTATCCGGAAGAAATAGATTTCAAGCCGGAAATGATACTATAGAATATGCGATCAGTAATGGTACAAACGAAAGCAATATTGGTTTTGAAGGAGAGCCATGGTGGTTAAATAATAGTGGCTTTTTATCGATGAAGCGCTCTGATGCCATCCGTTCGATGGCTGAACAAGCCTATGCAAATATATTTGAATCTACATTCGGAACCTTGACATCGCAATCTATGGATGCCTTCGAAGTATTCAAAAATGCATTCTTAAATCTGGTCCCCCTCACTACCGAATTTTCAGATACTACTTTTTCCAAAGACCTAAAGAAGATTGCTGAATTAATCAGTGTCCGAACACACTTAGGAGCTAACAGACAAATATTCTTTGTGACCTTTGGAGGATGGGATCATCATGATGATGTACTTATAAACCAGGCTAATATGTTGCCTGTATTAAATGATGGTTTGAAAGAGTTTAAAGACGCACTTGCAGAAATCGGGATGACAGATAATGTGGTCACGTTTACCATTTCTGACTTTGCTAGAACCCTTACCTCTAACGGAAATGGGTCCGATCACGCTTGGGGCGGAAACCAGATGATTATGGGTGGCCCGATAGATGGAAAAAAGATCTATGGAGAATACCCAAGCTTATACCTGGATGATAATGACCTGAATTTATCAGATAAAGGACGATTTATTCCACAGACCTCAATTGATGAGTTTTATGCTGAACTAGCATTATGGTTCGGCACCTCACCTAATGATCTAGAATACATCCTTCCTAACATCTGTAATTTTTATTCTTCATCTAATTGTCCTAGTGATATCCCATTGGATTACGCACCTATAGGGATGTTCTTATAAGCCAAATGACTATGATTAAAAATATATTTCTCAGTTTATGTTTGCTCACTACCAGCTTTACATGCTATACTCAAATCTGTGTAGGTGAGCCGGGACAAGTGCAGTGGCAGGTGTGGCGAACCTTGATGGACGATGAATTTGGAGAACTCCAGGCAGACGAATTCTATCCTACTAAAAGCGACATTGAACAAACTGTGTATCGCTTACAAACGCCAATAAATTATGACAATTTTATGGGTGGACGATTGGCTGGATTTCTCCAAGTCCCAGAATCGGGTGATGTTACCTTCAATATTACCGGAGACGATAAGGTCCAATTATATCTAAGTACTGACGAGTCTCCAGATAATAAAGTTTTAATAGCCTATACAGATGATTGGACAAATGTAGATGAACACGATAAATACCCCGAACAAACGTCGGCGCCTCAGTCATTAGTTGCCGGGGAGTATTATTTCTTTGAACTGTTATATGTTGAAGCAAGCGGGGGTGATCACGCTACGGTTTATTGGCAAAGTGATTTTGAAGATCCAGAAAATTGGACCATTATCACCGCAGATTACATATTTGATGTTGGCTGCTTGGATGACCCTTGCCCGGATCGAGGCACCGCTTGTGATGATGGAGATAGTGCCACTGTTGATGATGTCGAAGACGGTCATTGCAATTGTGTGGGAATACCAGCAAATGCTAATGACTGCTTTGGTGAGAATGGGGTGCAGAGCTTTAGATATGAAGGCGTGCCCGGAGGGAATTTAGATGATCTTTATGAAGATCCAGATTTCCCAAATATGCCAAATACCTCATTTGTTTCTTCTTTCCTTGGTGTAGAAAAAACAAATGTGTTGGATGACATGGGTCATCTAATTCAAGGGTTTATTGTAATTCCTGAAACAGGCGATTATCGCTTTAATATTACCAGCGATAATAGTTCGATATTCTACCTCAGTTCAGATGATACAGAAGAAAACAAAGAAGATAATAGTGTGGAATTATCAGGCTGGACAGGTACTATAGAACATGATAAGTATGAAACACAATCTTCGGATCCGATCGCGCTTACAAAAGGCGATATCCATTTCTTTGAAATAAATCACAAAGAGGGTGGGGGTTCAGAGCATTATAGCGTATTCTGGGAAACACCATTTACTCCTGAAGGTCAATGGAAACGTATACCTGCATTCTATTTGTACACCTATGATTGCACACTGGCTTGTGTGCCAGAAGGCATAGCCTGTGATGATGGCAATCCATTCACAAATAACGATATGTATGATGCCAATTGTCAATGTGTGGGTACACCTTGCTCAGGAGAAGACTGTGATGATCCGTTAGCAAGTTATATAGCGTATGATAAATGCGCGTTTACGCAAGAGATTGATGATCGAGAAGATACACAATGGCTCTCCTGCGAAAAGAGTGAAAATCCAAATTCGGATCGTGGATTATCACATTGGATCAGTTATGATCTAGGCCAACTATATACTTTATTCGATGCTCAGGTATGGAATTATAACGTAGCTAATATGACAGAAAAAGGATTCTCAATGGTAGCCGTTGATATTTCTTTGGATGGAAATACTTGGACGGAACATGGAATTTATAATTGGCCCTTAGCACAGGGAGAATCTAATTATAGTGGTTTCATGGGTCCTAGCTTTGATGGAGCCATAGCTAGATATGTAGTATTTACAGCTTTGGATAGCGGCGATGAATGTAAGGGTCTGGGAAAGATTGCCTTCGAAGCAGCTATTTGCCCAGATGTAGACACGCCTTGCGATGATAATGATCCGATGACCATCGGTGATGCCTATACAGCTGATTGTGAATGTATTGGTGATCCGATTGATCAGAATTTGTGTGAGGTAGACACGCTATTATTGGGAGATACGGTACTCGTGTCAGCCAATTATAGCGCTGTGGATTATGTGGAAAGTATAAGCTCTACAGATACCCTTTCTCCAGTTTCATTAATTGCAGGAATGGAAGTGTTGTTAGAGGGTGGATTTTCTATTCCAGCTGGAAGTGATGTATTGGTTGCGATTGATAATTGTGATGAAGAACGGACGGCTCAATTACTTTCGGAAACGGGCATTAAAGAAGCCGTAGAAAAGGAACCCGCTATTTTTCAAATATTGGAAAGCGATCAATCTGATGAAGTAGTTCTGCTATTCCGCTTGGAGCAAGCAGAAAAAGTGGATATTACATTGATTAGTTTAGATGGTCAAACGTCCTACGAATTGGTCCATCATAGCTATAGGAATAGAGGTATTTATCAAAAGCGATTTAGAAAGAAAAAATTGGAAACGGGCGTTTATCTTCTGAAGTTCAAGACAGATAATTATAGCGAAACGAAACGGATTCAAGTCTAATTTGAAAGTAGTTATTTGGGTGATCCCACGATAGACTTCGCCTATCTAAGGTCGCTATGTTCCAGGACTCGCCATTCGGCTCGGTTCTCATGCTAGCTAAGCCCAATTAGCATTGATGAATATAAGCCCATTTTTGTATCAGATGCTAAAATTTATCTTTCTAGACCTTGCTAGCATCGGAACGCCTTCGGCCCCTTGCACAGCGCTATCACAAACAACTCATTTTTACAGGATGCTATATTTTCTCGGCTATAATTTCGATGAGCACTGGACAAAATAAAGTAGTAAAATCTTTCTTCTCCAAGTCTTCAAATTCGAGATATGCTTTGTCTAAGGTGTCTTGAGAAATATAGCCCATGTCAACAAGCCTTGGGAAATAAGTATAATAAAATGTTTTTGGCCAATGCCATGTCAGATCAGCAGGTGTAGCTAACTTCTGCATTATTCGCACATTTTGGATCTTCATTCCCAAATCAGAAAGCATAGAAGGAATATGCCGTCCTACATCTATATCACCTTCCTGTTCCTTAAAACTTAATAGACATTGCGATATGCATTTGTTCAAATTAGGCCCAGAAGGCTCTAGTTGGTGAGTGGACCAATCATAGTATTCCTGAATAACCATCTTAGCTCCAGGCTTTAAAGAATGATATACCTTTTGGACGATCTCTTTAGGATTATGTACCCATGCCAAAGCCCAACGGCAATACATGCCATCAAAGGTATCAGAACCCAGTTCCATATCGTTAAAATCAACAGCTTGAGCTGCAATGTTCAGATCATGAATCTTGGCTAACTCCTGTATATAGCGAATATACCCTTCAGATCTATCAATAGCAGTGACCTTACCTGTTTTGCCTGTTAAAAAGGCTAGCTCCTGACTAACAAAACCAGGTCCGCAACCTAGGTCTAGAATATGGTGGCCGGCCGTGAATCCGGCAGTATTCCAACCTTGTTGTGCCTCAGATGCCCAAACTTGATGCTGAACACCCAATCGGAAGAGCTCGTCTCTATCCGTTCCTAAAATATATTCATTAGCTTCTTTAGCCATCCTTATTTTTTTTAGCAATATAGGAAATCAATGGACTAAAGAATGACATTGACCGACACAAAAAACAAGGAAATGAGATTGATTATATTTATACTCTTAATACTCAATTATTATGAAGCTATTGCAAGATAAAGTCGTTTTGATAACAGGAGGTTCCAGAGGTATTGGAAAAGGGATTGCCAAATCTATGGCAAGTCATGGAGCTAGTGTGGCATTTACCTATCGGTCCTCAGCCGATCAAGCGAAAACCGTCTTAGAAGAATTACGAAATGAGGGCGTTGAAGCCGAAATGTACCAATCTGACGCAAGTAACTTTGAAGCCGCTGAAAAACTAGTTGGCGATGTTATGGAGCGTTTTGGTAAAATTGATGTGTTGATAAATAACGCAGGGATAACAAAAGACACCTTAATGCTGCGCATGGGTGAAGATCAATGGGATGCTGTGATTGAAGTAAATTTAAAATCTGTGTTTAATCTCACGAAGCATGCATTGCGACCTATGCTAAAAGCAAGGGGTGGTTCCATAATAAATATGAGTAGTGTTGTAGGTATTTTCGGAAATGCAGGACAAGCAAACTATGCAGCATCCAAGGCTGGTATTATTGGCTTTTCAAAATCCATTGCGAAAGAACTAGGTTCAAGAAATATTCGTTGTAATGTTATTGCTCCAGGATTCATTGAGACTGAAATGACAGAGGCAATGGAAGATAAGGCTAGGGAAAGCTATGAGTCAGCCATACCATTAAAAAGAATGGGAATGACGGATGATATAGCCAATGCATGTGTGTATTTAGGTTCAGATCTTTCAAGTTATGTTACTGGCCAGGTCCTCAGCGTCTGCGGAGGATTAAACATGTAAGATGGTAAGGATAGTTTTCTTCTTTGTAGCAATAGTCATTTGCTTTTTATGCTGTACCCCCAAGCTGCAAGTAACCCATTTAAGGCATTATGATGAAGTAATGGCTGAGGCTCGGCATGATGCAAAAGAGCCAAGAGATAGGAAGTATTGCACGGACCCATACGATTATGCACCCTATCCTGAGGAAGACGAATGGCTTGAAAAGCGGATCATTCGAATCAACTTTCATATAATGAACGATTCGATCGGGGATAAAAATTTCCCAGAGACAGAAGAGACGTATGCCTACTTTAAATGCCTAGTAGATAATTGCAACGAACGCTTGCGAAATAATCGAAAAATGAATCTTCCAGTAGGTAATCAGACACCTAACCTGGATCCTAAATACAGATATCGATTGGTACCAAATACGTCAGACCCAGACGACAATGGTATATATTTTCATTATGACAATGAGCACTATTTCTATGTAAATAAAGGGAAGCATAGGAATAACTATAAACGAGAGGTTATAGAGAAATACGGCGTTAATACAGATTCTATTTTGAATGTGTTTGTTTTACCTCATCATCCCGATAGTGTCAAATCCAAAACATATGGAGGCCATGATGCCGGTATCGCCTTGGGAACCTCAGTGAAGATTGCGGGTTTATACGATGATCGGTTAAAATGTTGGGAGTATGCCGTGCTTTTAAACCATGAAATCGGTCATGTATTTGGTTTGAATCACGCTTGGACAAAAAGTGATGGTTGTGATGATACACCACCTAACCCAAACTGTTGGGGCCCTAATAGTGCAGCCCCATGCAATACAGAAGTGGTATCCAATAACCTCATGGATTATAATGCGCAACAAATGGCTATCACTCCTTGCCAATTAGGAAGAGTACATAGAACCATTGCGGATTTAAATTCTAAAAAAAGAGGATTGGTCATTGCAAAATGGTGTGAACCTGATCTGTCGGATAATATTAATGTGAAAGGAAATATAGAATGGCGAGGAGCGAAGGATTTAAATAAGAATATAATTGTACATCCAAACAGCGAATTGACCATTTCATGTCGACTTAGTTTAGCTAACGGCCGTAAAATAATTGTAAAGGAAGGTGGTGTTTTAATATTAAATGAATGTAGGATTCATAATGCATGTGGTGATAAATGGGGCGGTATTGTTTTAGAGAACCGCGATAAGAATCCAGGGCAACTCATAAAAAAGGGAACCATCCAATTAGAAGACTTATCTGCAGAATAATCGGGACTCAAAGGCCGCGTATTTCTAGTTGCAACGTATGTATAATACGCATATTCATACTAGCTATTAGTCAAACCAAGGGGATTCCCTGAATTTTATCAGTTATTTACCAAGGCACTTCTTTATGAGTAGAAGAAGCCCTAATTTCATTGATATATCAATATATTATTGTGATCGAGCATACTTTAATTTTCGAAATTGAGAAAACGGCTAAGATGATTAGACAGTATTCTCAAAAGCAGTCGGAACTGTTGGATAATGGTCTAACCATCGACCAATGGAATGTGCTTTTGGTAATAAAGCAAAATGAGAATATCTCATTGAAGGACTTATCCAAATTAGTATTTAGAGATACAGCTTCGATAACGCGTTCGATTCAGATTCTTGAAGAACAAGAACTTATTATAAAATCAACGGATAGCGACGATTTTAGAAAGTACCTACTTAAGTTAAGCCCTAAAGCTGAATTTTTATTGCAGGTTTATGACCCAGAAGTATCTAAGCATCGTAAGAAATGTTTTGATGGGTTTTTTGACCAAGAGATGCAATTACTGAGCACGTTTATGAAACGCGTCCAAGAAAATGTTTTGGAAAGAACTTAAAGATCTCCTAATTGTGGACGTAATACTATTTCCTCTACCACAGCGGCCGGACTCATTTGTATAGCCGACCAAACAGCAATGGCTATATCATTCGCTTCCATAAGACGTTCATGCGGCAAGTCTACACCAGCCCAAGAGTTAGACCAGGTAGCACCCGGTAAAATACTGGTGACTTTGATGCCTTCTTCCTTAAGCTCTTCTCGTAAAACTTTACTAAAGCCTAGTAAGGCAAATTTTGAAATACTGTATGAGCCACCATTAGGGTAGGCAATTTGACTGGCTATAGAGCACATATTGAAAATGTGTCGATTGGTTCCTTTACGAACCCTATCTATTAATCCTCTGGTAATTCGATAGGCACTATACAGATTTGTTTCTATCTGTTTTTCCAATGTCCCTTCTTCTTCTTCTACGATTTTGCCAGGAAGGAATACGCCCGCATTGTTTATTAACACATCAATATGATCCCAGGTATTTTTTACGTCCTGAATAAATGATTGCGTTTCTGAAACCAAGCTTAGGTCTGCTCGCAAAGCATGGAAGACTTGATCAGGAAAACGTTGTTGTAAATGTTCTTTTTTACTTTTTAGGTCTTCAATATTTCGACCATGAATGAGAATATTACATCCATTTTTTGCTAGTAATTCTGCAATGGCCCAGCCTATGCCTTTCGTGGATCCGGTGATTACAACATTCATTTCTAAAAGACTATTTAGTTAAAAAAGCGATGCTTGCGAAAATACGCTATTTTTGAGTTCGAAATGAATGCACTGGAACTAGAGGCTTTATGATTAAAAACTTCCTTTTTCATTTAGGCAGATACGTGATGTGGCACAGTCAGATTTTCCGATATAAAGGAAATCTGTCTATGTTTTATAAGGAGACCATCCGTCAGATGTATGATATTGGTATTGGTTCACTACCTATTGTAGCAATTATATCTGTATTTATTGGTGCCGTAACCGCCGTACAAATATCTTATCAGTTATCCGATGCGTTTATCCCTAACTACTACATTGGGTACTTGGTAAGAGATATGATGATTATCGAATTAGCGGTAACGTTCACTTGTTTGGTACTTGCAGGAAAGGCAGGGTCTAAGATGGCGGCAGAGATAGGAGGTATGCGGCAAAAAGAACATATAGATGCCATGGAGATTATGGGGGTGAATACCTCATCATACTTAGTATTTCCAAAGATCATTGCGGCTGTATTTTGTATACCTATACTTGTTTTTATATCTGCCATTATTGGCATTTTTGGTGGGTATATGGCGACTATCTTAGCAGGCTTATTTAAAGAAAGTGAATACATAAAGGGACTTCGTGCTTTTTTTGACCCCTATAATATTGTATTGCTATACGTTAAGGCGGTTGTATTCTCTTACATACTGACTACCGTTTCCTGCTACCAAGGATATTTTGTAAAAGGAGGAAGTATAGAATTAGGACAGGCGAGTACTCGTGCTGTAGTGTATAGTGATATCTTAATACTTATAGCAGATTATGTCATAGCTGTAGTTTTAACCGTATAAATGATTAGAGCAGAAAATATATTTAAGTCATTTGGTGATGTTGACGTTTTAAAAGGAATTGATTTTCTTTTTGAACGAGGCAAAACGAACCTTATCATAGGCAAATCAGGAGCGGGGAAAACGGTGTTATTAAAGATTTTGGTAGGTTTATTTGAACCTACAGATGGTCATGTTTGGTATGATGATATTGACTTTTGTACCCTAAATGAAAAGCAGGTGCGCGATATACGAATGAAAGTCGGCATGCTTTTTCAAGGAAATGCACTATTTGATTCTATGACTGTTGCTGAGAATATCCGTTTCCCTTTGGATATGTTCACTAAAATGACATTGAAAGAAAAAAATACAAGAGTCGATGAATGTTTAGCTCAGGTAAGTTTGGATGGATCTAATAATAAGTATCCTTCTGAAATTAGTGGGGGTATGCAAAAACGGGTAGGAATTGCTAGAGCCATTGTTCTAAACCCTAAATATTTGTTCTGTGACGAACCAAATTCTGGTTTGGACCCTAAAACGTCAATCACCATTGATGAGTTGATTTCCAGCATCACAAAAGAGTTTGATATTACTACAGTCATCAATACACATGACATGAATTCTGTGATGGAAATAGGTGAAAATATATGCCTGTTACATCAAGGAAAACTAGCTTGGCAAGGGAATAAATCTGAGGTCTTGGATAGTGATAATAAGACCCTTCACGACTTCATATTTGCATCGCCATTTTTACAGCGACTCAAGGACAGAGCTTTAAATAAATAAGCCTGAGTCTCTTCAAACTCAGGCTCTTTCGACTAAGGTCTCAAAATAAGAAAACTACGTCTTTTCGGTTTTAGGTTCAGTAGCAAATATATATATTATTTATATATGTACCAATTTATACTACTCTAAATCAATAAAAAATATATTTGGTTCATTTTATATATAAGTTTTTTATAACATCTTCTACTGTAAATCATTCTTACCTAATACTAGGTAAATTCCTAAAGCTGTAGTAATCAGAATGTTACAAGATATTATGGTCTCGAAAAGTAGCCTTGATAGTGTAACGGCAGGAAATTGCCTTGTGTCGAAACTTGTTGATTTAGTTGAGATTTTTTAATAAATTAAGGCTGATTTTAATCTTATAAACTTAAATCATAAATGTATGGATATTAGAATTGATAGAGATTATAATGCGGAAAGCACGAATCCATTTGAAGCATATGCAAAAGGAAGACTAAAGCGCTATTTTGAGCACTACAACTTTTTGCAATATGTACAGATTTATCTAAGAGGGCAAAAGCATGCGTATAGAAAAGTAAAACTACATGTTCGAGTAAAAGGTAAAGATGTATTTACCGAAGGAAGAGGAGGCCAGCATCACGATGCCTTTGATGAAGCCCTACAGAAAATGAAGGTGCAATTGGAAAAGTACAAGTCAAAAAGATATACAGCAGCATAGTCAAGGGAGGTTTTTACCTCCCTTTTTTATTAGTTTGTCAATCAATATACATCTATTACTTCCGTTAAAAAATAAGGCTTTTGATACCTTAGTAGCCGAATCTTAGAAATTGATGCATAAGCTATCTACGATATTCCTCATTACATTTTGCTTACTGATAAGTGGGTCCGCCTATTGTCAGACCTCGCCAAGCTTGCCTGAAGGTTTCTATGACGAGCAAATTGGTGACAATTGGGAAAGACCTTTGGGAATTGTATTTGATTTTCAGGGACAAGGTTATGTATGGGAAAAGCAAGGCAAAGTTTATATCATTGATGATGAAGGAAATAAGAGTAACACACCACTTATCGATATTTCTGAAGAAGTAATGACCTGGAGTGATCATGGCCTTGTTGGTTTTGCCTTGCATCCAGATTTTGATGTAAATGGCTATATGTACTTATATTATAGCGTAGATCGTCATCATATGGATTTTTTCGGAACACCTGAATATGATCCGGAATTAAGTATCGAAAATCAAGCGACCATAGGTCGAATAACCCGATATACAGTTGATGCTAATACCAGTTTTCAAAGTATCGTCCCAGATAGCCGAAAGATCATTTTAGGAAATGATCGTAGTGATGGTGCACCTATTCTAATGGGATCTCATGCAGTAGGTTCTCTTGTATTTGCCCCGGACGGAACCTTAATGGTTTCACTTGGAGATGCGGGTAGTTATGAATCTATAGATGTAGGGAGTGCACCCACCGAAGAAAGCGCTTGGGAGCAAGCTATTGCGGAAGGAATCCTACAAGAGGAAGATAATGTAGGAGCGTTAAAAGCCCTTCAAGTGGATAATTTGAATGGTTCAATTTTACGGATAGATCCTGAAACGGGATATGGTCTACCTTCTAATCCATATTTTAATGGAGATGTGAGTAGTCCTCGTTCTAAAGTTTGGGCTTCTGGTTTACGAAACCCGTATAAGTTTATCCATATTCCTAATACAGGTGCTCATGATCCTGCAACGGGTGACCCAGGTGTGTTTTTTGTGGGAGATGTTGGGGGCTCAGGCTGGGAAGAATTAAATGTAATCACGGAACCTGGGCAGTGTTTCGGATGGCCCATTTATGAGGGCGTATACGCGAATTGGGGTTTTGATGGTCTTAGAATTGAAAATCCATACTACCCGAATCCTGTAAATTGTGAAAAGGAACATTTTACCTTTCATGATTTGCTTGAAAATGCAAATAATTTAGTGGATCCAGTCTTCGTAAACCCATGTGATAATGGAAAATTAATTACAAGCGCACCAACGTTGGTTCATACACCACCTGCTGTTGCTTGGAGTGGTTTAATGTGGAATCCGCCTCCTAAAACACGAATCCCCTTCTATGATCCAATCACTGGAGCACTTGATAAACTACCCATTAGTAACGAGCCTGATGCTGAATTTAAAGGGGTGGAGTTTGCTGGGTTTACCAGTGTGCCTGGCTTTTATTATGATGGAGAAGGATTTCCAGAAGAATACCACGGAAAATATTTCCATGCCGACCTAAGCGGATGGATAAAAGTGTTTACTATGGATGAAAATTATCATTGCACAGCCATTGATTCTTTCGCGTTGTGGGATGATAAAGGCATAGTAAGCATGACGTATAATCCAAGGGATGATGCTATTTATTGGTGTCATGTGTATTCAAGTGAAGTACATAGAATAACGTTTGGTCAAGATCCGAGACCCAAAGCCATTATTGAAGCCGATAAAAACTTTGGAACTAGTCCTTTAAGTATTCAATTTGATGCCTCAGCATCCTATGACCCTGATGGTGGTCCATTAACGTACTTCTGGGATTTTGGGAATGGGGACACAAGTACAGATGTTGCACCCATCGCCACATTTTTGGAATCTAGTGGCGATATCAAAGACTTTACGGTTAGCCTTTTTGTAACAGATGCCTCTGATCAAGTAGACCAAGAGACTTATCTAGTGTCTGTAAATAATGAACCACCTACGGTGTCTATTACGAGTTTTGAAAATGGTTCGACGTATTCAGTTAATGGACATACTTGGCTTCCTTTGGAAGCTGTAGCAGAGGATCCCATTTCAAATGGCGAAATAGAACTTACGTGGGAGGTATTTTTGCACCACAATAATCATTATCACCCAAATGCACCCATCGAAGCCCAATCCAGCTTTGCTTTCATAGAACCTTTAGGTTGTGATCAAGAAACCTATTGGTATAGAATTCGGGTAACGGCTTCTGATCCGTCAGGACTGACCGCCTTTGACGAACATGAAATATTTCCTTATTGTGGGGATGCCTTTGTTGAAGTAGTAAATTTGGAAGCTAGGATTATTGAAAATAATGAGGTTAAACTTAGTTGGGAAACAGACTTTGCTGAGGATGGTTTACGCTTCGAAGTCGAGCGTACTCCCGATTTTAAATACCAAACTATTGGCACAGTAGATCAAAATGAAGATGGACAATATAGCTTTATTGATACAGACCCGAATGCAGACCTGCTGTATTATCGAATCAAGGTAATTCGAGAGGGAGATTATGATTATAGCACTATTGCTACCGTAGATTTTCTAGATGGTTTCCAAGCAAAATTTTATCCTAACCCATTGTCTAACTGGACCTTGTTTGTGGAGGTTTTAAATAGCCCCTCAGAAAATTTAGAATTACAATTGTTTGATCAGATGGGTCGAATGGTCTACAGGCATTTTTGGCAACCATCAGAAACGAACCCTAGCTCGATTATTCTCCAGCCTTATGAGTTATTTGGTAATATTTTCCATTATCGTATAATTTCTGAAGAAAACGTACTTAAAACCGGCGTAATTACCAGACTATAGTTGAGTGCAACCATTTTTGCAATAAGGGACCATGCAGGGTAATTTGTCTTTATTACAACAGTTTTTGAAAGAATCTTCACTGAATTTTGAAAAAAAGTAAGGAATTCGACAACCCTTTGGTTTTTTATGCATATTCCTTATAACAACAATGTGATTTTGTCGGAAAACGAACTCATACAAAAAGCAAAAGTAAGTGATAAGCGAGCATGGAGCGCTTTGTACCAGTTGTATAGTAAACTATGGTACAGCATATGTCTGCGATATCATGCCAATGCTGATGATGCAGCCGATGCCTTGCAAAATGCATTGATTCGTATGTATGGGAGTATTCATCAGTACGATGAGGCAAAAGGTAAATTTAAGAGTTGGAGTAATCAGATTGTAGTGAATGAAAATCTTATGCTCTTACGACAACGAAAAGAAATTACAGCGCTTGGTGATGCAGATTTCCAGTCTGAAGAAGACCAAGAGGATAAATGGCAGCCTGTTTCAGCAGAAGAACTGACAAAAATGATCAGAGAACTGCCTAAAGGTTGCCGAACGGTATTTAATATGTATGTACTGGATGGTTTTGACCATGTAGAGATCTCACAAGTATTAAACATTTCGGTGGGGACATCTAAATCACAACTGTCCAAAGCAAAAAAACTATTGAGGCAAAAGGTAGAGGTGCTTATTTAAATTAAGGAAATGAAAAAGTTTGACGAACTAGATAAATTATTTCAATCGAGGTTACAAAAAGAAGATTTGGATCCTCAAGGAACAGGATGGAATGAACCACCAGCTGGACTTTTTGATGCAGCTTTTGAAACCATCGAAAATAGTCCAAGTTCCAAAGATCGTAGACCACTCCTTTGGCTACTCATTCCAATCATCGGGTTCTCAACATTAGGGTTTATATATTTTACAAAGGCTAATGAAATCGATGAAATTAGAACAGAGGTAGCCGAGATGAAAAATCAAGTGGCTAGCTTGACAGAAGGTAACATGGCTAATAAAGACCTCACTGAGCAAGCAAGTAAAACAAGCACCCAAACAAAAGAAAAGAGTCTAAAGACAGTAGAAACCACTGCATTATCCCAAAACCAATCTACAGAATATCAGCCATCTCTTATTTCTACTAATACGGGACAGCAATCGACCAGTAAGAACATTGGACCACAACAAAACAATAGGAATATACAAAAACTGGGTGCAGACAATATCGTTCCTCCTAATCAAGGAATGGTCACTTATATGCAATCAACGAATTTAAATCAAGCCAAATCGAGTGTGCTCGATGTCAAGAGAAAAAATATTTCTGAAGTGGACCGTATTTATAACTCAGGTTTTGTTCTATTCGAAAATAAAGCGCGTGAATATGACTTGGAAGTTATAGAGACAAAAAATAAGAATGCGTCAAATTATAATATCTCATTTTATGGTTCAGCGGGAATCATACTTTCTAGCATCACCATGAAAAGCCCCGAAGGCTTGAGTCCAGAATTAACTAAATATGATCGATGGTATCCAGGATTTAAAGCGTCCATTGGGAGTCAATTATCACTAGGAAATAAATTCTATCTAGACAAATCGATTCAGTATCAGCGATTACATAATCGTTCGGAGTTTGTCTCTAGTGTTAGTTATGATGAGTCAAAAGAAGATATCGATTTCTTAGGTCAAGATGTATATCAAGACGAATTAATTATGGCTTCCACCCTGGGTAGTTTCACAAGAGAAGTGACATTTGCTCTAGATGGAATGGATATGGAAACAGGGGATATGATGAAGAATGAAACGGACATCCATCAAACATTTGATGTTATGGGTGCGAGTGTAGGTTTTGGCTATCATATACTTCAAAGAGAACGATGGAATGTTTCAGCAGAATTGTATTCGACAGTGCAGTACATTTTTAATTATGACCAAAAATCTGAAGTCAGGTTGTATGCTAAGTCGGAAATGCTGGCCGAAGAATTATTTTCTATTCAAGAATCAGAGATGATGAAGCCTTGGTTTTCAACGGGTGGACTAGGCCTTCGAGCTCAATATAATCTTACAGAACGAAGCTTTATTAGTTTGCGAGGGGGATACGAGCATTCCTTTGGTTCGTTTAAAAAATCAATGCAAGAATCGCCAGAAACGAGTTATCTCAATGGTGTTAACATTGGGTTACAACTAGGCTACAAGTTTCAATAAAGACAATAATTATCTAATTTTAGATTATAAACCTTATGACTTAAGGAGTCCGGAAGCAATTTCGGGCTCCTTTTTTTATGGCTTGCATTTCTGCACATCTGATTTTTGTCACCCCCACGACGAATTTGAAATCATGTTCTTTTTTAAGCCAACCCTTACTTTTTTCCTGCATACCCTACGTGTATTAATTATCAGAAACCTAAAAAAATTTAAAACTATGACTACTACATTGAAATGGATAAGCCTAAGTGTATTCCTAGGATTGACATTGGCATCTTGTGATAATGAAGAGCCAAATAATGAAACAGAAACAAGCGTACTTTCTTTAGATATATCAGGTCTTGAAGACTTAGGAGACGGGTATACCTATGAAGGTTGGATTATGGTAGATGGGAGCCCTGTAACCACAGGTTTATTTGATGTAAGTACTGATGGTGTACTTAGCAGAACTAGCTTTGATATCGCTACTTCAGATCTAGAAAAGGCAACAGCATTCATCCTTACTGTTGAGCCGTCACCTGATCCAGATCCTGCACCTAGTGATGTACATATTTTAGCGGGCGACTTTACAAGTGATGATGCGTCATTGACTATCGCGCATCCAGCTGCATTAAATTCAGACTTTTCTAGTGCTGCAGGCACATATATCTTGGCAACGCCAACAGACACAGACGAAACAAATGAAGATAGTGGTATTTGGTTTTTAGACAATAGTTCAGGCGCACCAGCAGTTGGATTAGACTTACCTGAACTACCAAAGGGATGGGCCTATGAAGGATGGGCTGTTATTGATGGTAATCCAGTTAGCACAGGTACATTTACACAGACAAATGTAGCTGACGATGCTGCCCCTTTTAGTGGAGAAAATGCAGGACCTCCATTTCCAGGCGAAGACTTTTTGGTTAACGCTCCAGCAGGCTTGAGTTTTCCTACTTCTTTAGGAGGAGGTTTGGCTGTAATTAGTATTGAGCCTGTACCCGATAATAGTCCGGCGCCATTTACTTTAAAACCGCTAGTTCATAATATACCAGAAAATGCTGAGGTGCATTCGGCATTATCTATGGGACAAAATTTAAGTTTTCCGACCGGATCAGCTAGCCGATAACGATCGGCTTCGGTTCCGATTCTCAGATGTTACAAAGCATCCTTCGATCCAGAAGGGTGCTTTTTTTATATAGGCAATTGGGATAAAAAAATCAAAGAATAAAAGGAGTCCTACATATCTAGAAAAGCTACATTTACATCACAAAACGAATTGCAAAATGAATGGTCAGGATATACTTTCTGTAACCTTGATTCTTTTTTCGATAATCGATATCCCAGGTAACTTGCCAGCGGTAATCGCAATGAAAGATCAAGGGAAGATTATTGAGTCAGGTAAAGCCACCTTGGTAGCGGGAATACTAATGATTCTATTCCTTCTAGGTGGCGAATCTATTTTGAAATTGCTAGGGGTGGATGTGGCATCTTTTGCCATAGCCGGTGCTATAATCATCTTTATTATGGGAATGGAAATGGTCCTAGGGATGACCTTCTTTAAAGAGGCCGCTAATTCCAAATCAACCTCAGTGGTGCCTGTCGCTTTTCCTATGATTGCAGGGGCAGGTACACTAACGACAATACTTACCCTAAGGGCAGAATATAGTCCATTAGATATTGCGGCCGGTATAGCTGTTAATTTGATTTTAGTATACTTCGCGCTACGAAGTTCTAATCTTATTCATCGAATGATTGGCCAAGGAGGAGCTGAGATTCTGCGAAAAGTTTTTGGAATCATCTTATTAGCGATCGCTATTAAGATCTTTAGGACTAATGTGGGATTATAAGCTCAAATATTTTGATCTAGAGTATAGCGTTTTAATGTTTCTAGAAGATCTTTTTTACGTCTTGAAGAAATAAGGATCTTATATCCATTGCTAACAACAAGTTCCTGACTTCCGGTTTTTTCAATTCTGACAACATGCTCTAGATTTACAAGAGTGCTTCTATTTACTCTGCAAAAGCCATGTTTGAGCAATAGTTGTTCATAAAAACCAATATTCTTGCTTACAATTATTTCTTTATTAGTAGTAACGACGGTGGTATAGTTATTTTCAGCGGAACAATATAATATTTCTTTGAGGCTGAATATCTCAATACTATCCATAGAAGAGAAGCTAATTTTCTTTTCACCACCTCCTTCAGGTAATTGAAGAATATTATGCTGATTGCTAGAAGACCTTTTTTCCTTTACTCTTGATATAGCTTCTTTAAGTTGGCTAGGCTTTATCGGTTTTACGAGATAATCAATCGATTTTAATCGAAAGGCATCGGCAGCATAATCGGGAAAAGCCGTTGTAAAAATCGTTTCGAAGCTTGGTTGGTCAATGTAATCAAAAAGTGCAGTTCCATTTTCGCCAGGCATTTCTACATCTAGAAAAACAATATCAGGTTGTTGCTCTTTGATTAATGTAATGCCTTGTTGCACATCATTAGCAATGGATAAAATCCGCACTTCTGTAAAATACTTTTCTAATAGGTTGCGTAATACAGAAATGGCTTGTGGTGTATCATCGATGATAATACAGCTAAGAATGGTATGCTCGTTATTTGTCGTAGTCAATTATCAATGTTATGGTTGTGCCTAAAGCTTGATGATCATTTTCTTTTCGCTCCAAGAGTAATGCTGAATGATTTCTTTGTAATTGTTTACTATTTAAAAATAGCCTTTCTCTAACAGTTTCCAATCCTGTAGACATTTTTGAAGAGGAGGTGTCTTTGGAATTTGTTTTAAAACCAATACCATTATCTTGAACACGCACCTTTATCGCTTGATCAAGATTCGAAATATCTATTTCTAACTTTGGTTCTTTGATGTCACTATTAAACGCATGTTTAAACGCATTTTCAATCACAGGTTGGATGAGTAACGGTGGAATCATAATGGATCTTTTTTCTTTTTCAAGTTGCGGATCCACAATAAAAGAGACATCGATGGAATCGTTTTTTCGGATAGATTCTAACTCAATGTATACCTTCAAAAATTCAATTTCTTGATGTAGACTTATACGCTCAGTTGTGGTATACCTCATGGACCGTCTAATTAGATCAGCAAACAAAGAAGTATATTCTCCTGCCTCCCAATTTTGCTCTTTTTCAATCATATCCTGGATGGAATACAAGGCATTTGAAACGAAATGTGGATTCATATGATTTTGAAGAGCGGTCATTTTCATACCATCAACTTTCTTTTCATTTTTCCTTTTTTCTTCCAGTCTTTGTAAGCGACGAGAAAGAAAAGCTTGGGTAAAGAAATAAACCAAGTATCCAAAGAGAGTGAGTAGTACAATACGAAAAAGCAATGTCTCATACCAATTTTTAGAAAGTGTGAATGGAAAAGCTAAGGTTTCACTTTGCCTATTCATCCCATCAAAGGCTTTAACTTCAAATCGATAATCTCCAGGTGCTAAACTCTGATAGCTAACTTTTCTAGAATCACTTCTCTGCCAATTATTATCTATGCCTATTAGCCTATATTCATATTCAATTTTGTGGCTAGCATTATAATTTACACTTGAATACCTGAACTGTACATTTCGCTCCAATGTACTATGCCTTCCAACATGTAGTTGTTCTATTTCGTCATCACCAAATAGAATACTATTAAATTGAATGGCCATTGAATCTGGCTTTTTTTGACCAGACAAATGAATACGAATTACACCATTGTTAGTACCTATCCAACAATATGGATAGTCTAAACTCACGCATTCAACATCATTGGATGGGAGGTAATTATACTTGTTAATAAGGCTTAATTCTTCAGTCTTTACATTGAGCAATGAGACACCATCGTCTGTGGCTGCACATAAATACTCTTTTGAAAAACTAATGTTTTTGATTTTATCTGGAAACGAGCGTAGCTTTTCAACCCTATCAAGATTTTGATCTACAAAATATAAGCCATTTGAAAAAGTACTTACGTACCCTTTGCCTTCAGCAATAATTTCTATGTCAGAAATATTATATGGAAGTATGGGGTTTTCGGTTAATAATGAGTCTTGAATAAGATCATAAATGAATAAACCAGGCTTTGTCCCAATCCAGCAACACGACCCACTAAATATATCTATGGCATAAGAACGTTCATCAGGGATACCTTTAAATTTTTTTTGTGATCCATTTTGCCAAAGATTAGCTGATCGAATCGAAGCAATGCCAAAGGTCGATCCTTCGAAAAAGTCCAAATCTTTGACAGGAAGAGAACTGATCAATTCAGATTTTGTGCCATCCCATTTTTCAACACCAAAGGTAGTTCCGACGTAGATAGAATTATCTTTCCCTGGAAGAATCTTCCTAATTCGATCTCTGGCATTATATTTCTTTTCAAAATCATTTTCTGAAATTTGAAAGACATCGCCGATAGCAGTACCCACTAACATACCATTTGGGACAGGCGTCATAGTAGTTACGATACTACTTTCTCCATTTTCGTTTGCTAAAGGGAAGCTTATATTATCTTTTTGAGGCAGTAGGAGAACACCTTTGTGGGTAGTACTTATCCAGTTTAGGTTTTCCCTACAAGTACTCATCGCGTTTACGTTTATGCCTTTTAGTATATGTTTACCTATGTTCATTTTTCCCCGTTCAATCTCAATAGTATAAACACCATTTTTTGTAAGGGCAAGAATTTCTTCATCTTGTTTTTGAAGGACATTTACCAAAGGCAAAGCAATGCTATCTTGAATGTCTAAACCATTCGTTAAATAAATCGTCTCTTTATTAAAGTCATAATACAGAAAACGTTGCTCCTCTAGATGTAATAAAAACCGTCCCGTTACATATTCGGGTAAAAGAATTTTACGTACCTCGCTAGAGTCTAAAGTAAGTTCATTCAACTCGAAATGAGTTCGATTCTCTGGAACACTTATGTAAATCTTATCAGCAATGTTATAAATCTCTGTTCGAAGAGTGGTTTTAATATCGAAGCTTTTAATGACGGAGATTTTCCCATCATCTTCAATCTGGTATGCTAAGATTACCTTTTCTTTATTTTGTTTTCTCAGACTAATCCAAAGCTTATCTCCATGGATTATAAATTCATTAATTCTAGAATATCTTAAACCATCAGGTAAAGTCACTTTATTAGCTTGCTCACCCCTTAATTGGATTAATTCATTAGAGATATTGGAAGTCCAGAAGAAACCAAAAGTATCTTTTTGTAAGAATGGGAAAAAATGGTCATTTATATGATCGATTTGTAGAGTCTTAATGCCAAGGCCATCATAATAACAAATGCCATTGTCAGTGGCCATCCATATATTGCCACGATCATCTTGAATGGATTTATATACCGTACTTGAGGGGAGTCCATCGTCTGTTCGTAAAGATCGATATAAGGATTCTTGTGCATAGCTATGCGGTAGTACCCATAGGAACGCAAAGACAAACTGAAGGGCCTTTTTACGAAATGATATAATGAACATTGCCTGTGATATTCCTCCAATTTAAGTGCTTGTTTTGGTTTATAACACATTGGATCAGTGCTTTTTGACAAAAAAATATTTGAGCTGCTTTTGTACAAAATCATTCCCTCAATAAAAGTATGCACTCCCTCAAACTTGCCCCTTGTTCCTGCATTTCTACCACAAAAGAGCGACAAACAAGCCAATTTAGTATCATTAAATATTTCAAGATGATGAAAAAATTATGGACTATAGCCTTAACACTGAACTTCCTGAATATCCATGGGCAAGTCATCGAATTTACAGACCCAATCTTGGAAAATGCACTCATAAGTAATGATGAGATAGATCTAGATGACAATAACCTGATAGAATTATCTGAAGCAAATTCTTTTAATGGCGAGTTGTGGTTATCTGGATTAGGGATTACAAACTTGTCAGGGTTAGAACACTTTACATCCTTAGATCTATTAGATCTTTCTGACAACAATATTTCTGTTACTAGTGATGTCTTACCGCTGGCTATTAGAGATTTAAACTTGAGTGGAAACCCAATCGAACAAATAGATCTTTCTGTTTTTACAGAAATTGAATATCTCAATTTAGATAGGTGCCTCCTTGAAAGTATAGACATTTCTCAGAATGAAACCTTGCAGTATTTCTGGATTCAAGAAAACAACCTAGCTGAGCTACGTTTGCTTACCAATGCGAGTCTTCGTTTCGTAGAAGCAGGTAGAAACCAACTTGAATTAGTAGAGTTACCTACAGACAATAATCTTATGTTTTTAAAACTGCCTGAGAATAATCTATCGGAGTTGGATTTCAATGAAGCAGAACTATTAATTTTTCTAGATCTACACACAAATGAGTTTACTGAATTTGATGGTTCATTTGCTCCGAATCTTAGAACCTTAAGCATTGCGAATAATAGTATTTCTAACTTGGACATAAGCCAGAACCCTTTATTGGACGTATTATTTGCTGGGCAAAATGAAATCGAGGAAATTGATTTTGAAAATAATATTGAGATGACTACAGTCAATATCTCAAATAATCCATTGGGATCGCTAAAGGTTGATAAAATGGTGAAATTAGGTCATTTATCAGCCGAGAATATTGGCATCCATTTATTGGATCTAAGAAAGAATACCTTATTGCATACACTACATATTCCCGAGAATCCAATAAACAATCTATTTATAGAAGGTTTACTAAATCTTAATACACTTACTGTTGATTTGAATGATGTAAATGTGATGGACTTAAGTGAATTTCCAGAGCTATACTCTTTAACATTAAATGCTGAAGAATTGTATTACCTCAATATCGCAAATGGTAATAACAACAACTTTATTAAAATGATCATTGAAGAAGCTGATGCATTAGACTGTATTACTATTGACGAAGATTTTGATCTCGGCAATTTTACAGGACCTTGGATTAAACCCGAACATTCCGAATATAGTACGGATTGTGCGGCCAATTTCGAGCCCGTACAGTTGATTGATGTAATAGCCGAAGATATTTTGTGCTTAGACGAAACAGGAAGCTTGACCGTATTTGCTGAAGGTGGTTTTCCACCCCTTTCATTTAATGCCAATAATGGTAATACCACATTCGGAACCTTTGGTGACCGAATAGAGAACCTCAGTGCTGGAGAATATATAGTATATATGATCGATGCTGCAGGACAAATTTCTGATTCCATTACCATAGAAATAAAAGATCTATCTGTAGCACCAGCCTTTACTTTTTCTGAAAGTAGTTTTGAACTGATAGAAATAGAAGGAGATACGTTTGACTTTAGTTTCGAAGGCACCATCTGCGAAGGAGATTCGCTTGATTATAATATATCTCACGTAAATGAAATTTTAAAGGAAGGAACTATTTCCCTAACTGACAATGCTACCGTTTGGTCTCTTATTGAAGACCCTAACGGATGTCTGTATAGTTATCAATTTATTATTAATGTGGACCCTATTGGATCTGAAAATTGTATCACTAGCCATACAAATAGAACAACCATTACAAACATCCAACTTTTTCCAAATCCAGTATCGGACCACATCCAACTAATGGTACCTGATGGCCTTCTTGTTGAAAAGGCAGTCATTAGTAATGCACAAGGTCAAGTTGTTCGTCATTTGAATGGAGGACAACTTGAAAAATCCATTCACTTCGATGCCACTGCAGGGTATTATATTTTTAAAGTTTGGGATAGCGAAGGCGAATCTTGGCAAACATCTTTTATTAAACAACAGTAAAAATTATAATTATGCTTCAGAGATTTGTTTGGTTTATACTGCTTGTTTTTTCATCCATTATTGCTTTTTCCCAAGAGCCAGAATTGTTTATGGATCTTAACGAGGAAGGAGATGGGGAGCCTAGATTCTTGTATAGTAATGGCGAGCAGCTTTTCTTTAGTGCTTTTGATGAGGAACTAGGGAGGGAGCTTTTCGTGAGTGATGGAACAGTAGATGGAACAAAATTAATAGCCGACCTTTATGAGCTGCCTGGTGCTGGAGGCCACCCTGGATATTTTAATACTTGTGGTGGCAAGACGATGTTCCTCTCTAGAAATGATACCAGTATTCACAACATTTATATTACAGATGGTACTACTGAAGGAACAGAGTTACTCATGCCACTTGAAGTGGGTGCTTCTTTCAGCACCTATGACAAGGGAGTGGTCCAATGTTTTGAGTGTTACCAAGACTACTTTTACTTTGGTGCTATTGATAGTATTAATGGTGTTGCCCTTTGGAAAAGCGATGGCACTATAGAAGGTACAGTAGCCGTAAAAACGATTGCTGCCTTGGATTCAGTGGACTTTCCCATTACAAGGACGCCAAGGAATTTTGTTCAACTTAAAGGCAAATTATACTTTACAGCCATAGATCATTTACACGGCAGAGAATGGTGGACAACAGATGGTACAGAAGAAGGGACGTATATGCTTGCTGATCTTTTACCCGGGCTACAACATGGTGTTGGAAATTTCGATGCGGCTAATTTGATATTTGAAGATAAGCTTTGCTTTAGTGGCCGTTATCATTTATACTTATACGATCCAGAAACCAATGAATTTACTAGAGTATCGGACGCACAAAACATTATTTACTTAGCCAGCTTTGACGGATATCTTTATTTTTCGGCATATCCCCCAGGCAGTAGTTCTGGGCAGAGAGTCTTATGGAAAAGTGACGGCACACCTGAAGGATCTGCTCCATTTCTTGATGAAGTCACTCATGCGCACATCCCCAATTCTAATTATTTATTCTTCCATGATGCTGGAGATAATTTATGGCGTACAGATGGTTCTGAATTAGGGACTATCCAACTTACGAATAAAGAGGAAGGCGAATGGCTAGGTTTGCGAAGCTCTATTATTTATAATGATTTATTGATAACAGAATTACATGATCCTGTAAAGGATAACCAATACTGGATCAGCGACGGCACCATCGGCAATACCTCATTCTTTAAACCCCAAGGTACCTTAAATGTAAATCCAGGTGGTTTTGGCCTTACCTATTTTACAGAACACAAGGGGAAGTTATTTTTCAACGCTTCCTTTGATAATAGGGGCCATGAGTTATACTCCTTTGGTGACTTGACCAGTGATACCAAGAATATAGATTTGAACATATCTATGTTGCAGGCCTATCCTAATCCGACTAAGGACAAGGTCTTTGTTTCCTTCGATCAAGAACGATCGTTGATTCATTCAATAACACTGTTAGATGCGAGGGGACAGATACTTCAGCCAGAACCGTACTATATGCACGAAGCTGCCCGTAAGTTTTCGATTAGTTTTTCTTTATCGGGACTTCCTGCAGGTGTTTATTTCATTAGAGTCGTTAATAAGAATGGTACAGTTCAAGTAGCCAAATTTTCTAAATGCTAAGATTTGGGCGATTCCATATCCTGACCGATGCGTGCATCATCAGGATATGGACCGGGCTGACTTCAGCTGCGCTATTCGCTTATCCTGATGTACCACCAGGACTCCGGCTTCCGCATCCCTATCGCGTTAGAAGTTTAGTCCTACCTTAACATTTATGTATTCACGTAATACGTCGATGCCAAGACCAAATTCTCGTTGAGCACTTATTGGAATGGAAGGATTAAGTACTTCATCCATTCCATAACCTAGATCTAGTATTGGAACAGAAATATTGAAATTCAGATCGAGGACATTATTAATAGCTTGTATATATGTCAGCTGTGGACTCACAGTAACGCAAGCGCAAGTTTGTCTAGTCTCAAACAGGCTGTTTACGTTAGGCGTCTGTTTTTCTCTTAGCAATCCCAGACCTCCTTTTATCCCAACATGCGTACTTGTTCCAATGTCAAGAATACTTTTAAAATACGAAACTTGTAGTGCTAGACCTTGGTAATCTACTGTAACAGCAGGAGCATTTTCCTTATTGAATCTGCCTACATGTAAGGTGATTTCATGATACCCATCTTCTGCATCTTTCACTAGTCCAAATGAGGAATTTATATAGCCAAGAGCGTTTCTTCGATTGTAGAAAAAACCGTTCTGAAACGTATAGCCTGTCACCCACCTTTGTTTTTTCGATGTACCTCTTTTCTTCTTTTTCTTTTTTCTTGAGTCGATCACATCTTCAATGAATACTTGGGATAGAACGGGTGGTTCAGTTGATGCTTTACTATCCCCACAAAAACTAAATTGAAGAATCATCAATGTAAAAATCCATTGCCTGTGTTTTTTCATAACAAGATGGTTTAATGAAACAAAAAAAAGGGAGACAAACTGTCTCCCTTTGTAGGATGTAATGACCTATTTATTTTGAGGCGCAATTATCATATTCAGCTAGAATTTCCAAGGCCGCTTCACCTATATTTACGGTATCATAATCCGTAGCTTTTACCTTTTCAACTAATTCATCACAGTCTTTTATAGCTCTAGAAATATTAGTAGCAAAGGAAGAAATGAGCGTGCTCTCCGCCATACTAAATTTATCACGTTCTCTATGGTACACGACCATCGTTGGTTTATCCCCTTCATTACCTAATTGCATTTCAGTTTTAATGATAGGTAATGTCTCTACATTAGAACGGTGAACGGCTATGTATTCGGTCTTCTTAAAGTCTTTAATAATTTCAAACATGCAGTAATCAAATTTCAAATCGGAAACTTTTATAGTTCCAACATGATACGTTCTTTCCCCAATTCTGATGGAATCAATTTTATATAAATTCAACTTCCCTGAAGAAACTTCGTCTTCTTCATTAATGTAGGCAAACCGAATCTTTTCGTATTCATGTAGATTGGGAATATTTCTAGAATCCTTGGGTTCAAAAACAAATACACCATCCGTTACCTTCTCTGCATATATAGTCCCCTTTTCTTGTAAAGAATTTTCTAAGGGCTTAATTCGCTTTTCAAATTCACCCAGTCGCCAAAATTCACCAGCTGCGATTGCTTCTGCTCGTTCCGCCGCTATTTCTGCATCTCTAGCTGCTTTTTCTTCTCTTGCTTTTTCTACCTGTGCTAGCTTCTCATCAGTCATTTCTTTTTTGAAATGTTGAGACATCACATTTTCATTCTCTAACTTTTCTTGCAAGCGAGCAATATCTTCTAGAAACTTCTTTCCTTTTCGTCCACCTTTATCACCATTCTCAACACGCAAGGCATATTTCTCCGCATTTTTGAGATCTTCCATCCAGTAATATGCTTTGGCTAAATTCATCTGAGTAGCGAAGAGCAGTTTTTCACCATGCTTATCTGAAGGATCGATCTTGGCTTCTTGCTCGATCCAAAAATCAACAACAGGTTGAATGGCGCTTACAAAGGCTTCGTTTGACTCACATGTCATTTCTCCAAACGCATTTTCTAAGGCCATAGTATTCTTCGTCCAAGCACTATAATCAGGATGATCCTTGGCACTCAAACTTTCGAATTCGATTTTGTCATCAACTTTCGAATAACCGACATGGCTTCTAAGATGCTTTTTCATTTCGTCTATATTAGCACTAATAGCTTTCTTTCGCACAGAGCTATACATTTCGTCACTAGAGTTTTTTCGCCAATCTGATCGTTTAGAACTGTTATCAAATTTGTCAGTGCTGTGTGTTTTTTGTTGACCACTTTGGCTTAACACACCGTCGAATAATACATTACCGTTTAGGTCAGTAATAGTATATCCATACTCATGCTGGTAGGGAATTTCATAATAGTATTTAGTTACTGATTTATCACCTGATTTAGACGTGCTAGTTTTAGCAGCCCATTGACCAAAGGTTACATTACCTACATATGCTTCTACAGTAACATCACCGCCTATATCAACTTTTTCATAACCGTCTATAATGATGTCTTTAGCTAAACTTTCGCTTGTTACCCCATATCGCTTTAGAAAACTATTGTCACAGTCTACCACGACATTATAACAAACTACATCTTGAGGTAAAGGGTCGGATGGTAAGCTTAAGTAATTAGCTATGACTTTATAGTCTTTTAGCTTTACCTTTTGTCCAATAGAAATCGTAGAAAATAATAGTAAAATCAGTAAGGTATTGATCGCTCTCATAGTAATGGTTGTTTTGTTCGGATTGAAAATAGGAAATTCAGGTAACTATGCGGCGCCTTTTTTGCAAAAGTTAAATTTCATACAAATAAATAAGGAGTTTGCTATACACAAACTCCTAGGTGCCTCAGAAAGGAATCGAACCTTCA
>JAHDDO010000004.1:0-48282 GCA_020629315.1 Saprospiraceae bacterium
CCGTTCAATCCAATGCTAAGCATGGCTTGTGCTAATTGGTCAGAAGGAATGCTGGTATTAGCGCCTAAATGCTTCAAAATAGGGTAGAGTCCCCGGCTGATGGTGTACATAAGGTTAGGCTCTTTTCGCTTTTTTACTGGATAAATATATCCTGGTCTAAAACTATGGAAACCCGCAAACCCTATAGTGGCTAATTGATTTTCTGCAGCGCCTTTGTCTCGAGCAAACATGATCTTGCTTTTCTCGCTTCTATCCGCTCCTTGTCCACTTAATAGACAAAAAGTAGCTTGGGGCGACCGGGCATATATAGATTTCGCAAAATGAACAGGATAGTCAACCGTGATTTTACGAAATACGTCCTTGGGCACCGCCCCACTATACACACCAATACAGTAAAAGATAGCATCCACATTCTCAAAATGCTCATTGTATGCACTAAGATCCATGAAGTCAGGGACCTCAACTTGCTCTACAATATCATGTTGGATAGCTTGTTTTTTTCGTACAAAGCTGACGATTTTTTCTATCCCCTTTTCGGCCAAACATAGCTCTAAGAGAGCTCCGCCCACCATACCGGTAGCGCCTGTAATTAGTATTTTTTTACCCATCAGTTAGATTTTATAAAACTTCTTTTTGTAGATGGCGTCTGATCTGCATCTATGTGTAACCAATACATGCCTGCTGGCCAAGAAGAGATATCTAGCTGCATAGAATCTGTAGATTTGAAAGGATCATCGATGGACCACATTTGGCGACCCACACTATCTGAGATCGATAAAGAACGTATGCTGGCGGCTTTTTCTTTTTGTAGATAAAGCGTATCAAAGGCAGGATTCGGATGCACGTGTATGGCCGTTTTGGCGCTATTTTGATCATCCGTTTGGCTGACTAAGGCGTTTGTGTCATTAAACGTTGGCCACAATGATTGCGCTTGCCCGGTACCATTAGGAAAAAGGCCAAAGCTTTCATCGGGACCTAGACTAGAGAAACTAACTTTATCAACAGTATTACCATCTAAATCCGAAAGAAAAACAGTCTCACCGCCTTTGCTCAGTTTAAATGAACTATGAAAGAGGCCCTGATCTTCATCGCCATCACACCAAATAATTTGATAGTCACCTGGCGCTAAATTACTATCTGGTAAGCGCCATTGATCTAATTGATCTCCCTTGTCAGACAAGAAATAGTCAGATAAGTTTATATTTTGGTCACCCGCATTGAATAGTTCGATCCAATCTTCATATTCTCCTTCAGCATCCGTGACCCATGCTTCATTATCCGCCATTAATTCATTAATCACTAGATGGCTTGAGCGCCGATACTGATAAAATTCGTACTCAGCTCGTGCTGGTGATAAGGCTATCGCTTTTTCATTGTGTGCACGGATATAATAGTCCGTAATGGTGGACTCAGTCGGCAAGATTGCGGAATGAATGCCATCGCCGGCTACTTTATCTCCATCTAAACCTTCATCATTCATTAGAATAGCGTCAAACTTCGAATGGTAACCATTCGAACTATATAGTAACTCGGCATGGGTGGCATTGGACAATCCAGCCTCTATCAGCACCTCTGAGATCTCTGTCTGGAGTACAGATTCTATGCTAGGTGGATCTAAGGCTATCTCAGGATGATCCTTTAAAAAGCTATTGCGACGCTGAACGGTCGGTATAATGCCTGCAGATGAGAATACGAATGGGATAATCAAATCATTAGTCACATTGTTGCTAAACTCACCATTTGGAAATAGCTTGTAGCTATCTTGAAATACACTTGATCTAATCAAATCTTGATATTCATCCAATGTAGCTTTCAAGATCTGAGGGTCCATTTGCTCTTCGAGAATAGTACGAATATGTGCCGCATAGATTTTTCCATATAGACTTTGTGGATCACTGATCAGCCTACGTACAAGGGGTGTATTAACCGAACCATAGCCATTAAACGGATCATATTCATACAGTTGATCTGGGTTCCAGGTGAATATCAAAAACAGGGAAATATAGCTCATAGAAAGATCCCAAGGGATCATCTGGAATAAGCCGTCTTCATGTTGATATAAGTAGTAATTGTGCCTGAATAATCCATTATAGGTATCTAAATTACTTACCACCATATTAACCGCAAAAGCCCAAAGAACACGATCGATATTTAAGACATTGGGCAACTCCTCCGGCGATTCTTCTAGTACACGACAAAGCTCAACCATTGATGCCCAACCATGATCAGATTTCAAAGTATAATGTGTTTGATACGCGGAAGTATCCGGACCTAGATATACTAAATTACTTGTAAAGTTTCCATTATCCTCACCAAATTGACTAGATGGATCACACTTGAATAAAACACCATTACTGTTCCCAAAATGTTTCTTTAGGAAATTTTTATCTACAGATTCGGTATTGACATATACCCCTAAAAATTCGTCATCTACATAAACATCAATAAAGTTAGATTCGCCTGAAGGTAGATAGTTTCTATAAATGTGATAGGCACTCATTTCCCGGACAAAAGACGGATCAAACCGAGCATTAGCTAGCTTTAATTTTGGATAGCCCATAAGCCGCTGATCATCATCGTAATAGTTGATATCAATGTTCCAAGGAAGTTTTCGATTTCCATCTTCCTCAGCAGACTGAAAGGTAGAGTTGCCCTTATACCGAATAGCTACTGAATCCATCACCAGCCCATTGCTCAGTGTTATTTTGGCAGGCAAGCGTTCGCCACTTTTATTATACCAGCCCTGGACTAGAATATCATGATAATTGGGATCATAGAATTCTATAGTTAGGCTTCGCAAACTATCTGGGTCGAATAGGCCTGTAGGTGCATCGTAGTGTGAATTCGAAGGAACTAAAGATTGAGCTAGCACAGCTATACCTGTACCTATAAATATGAAAACAAATATCAATCTCCTCATGTCTAAATACTTAGGGTATAGTAAACTACAAATTATCAGTTAAAATGTTGCTCGAAAATAGCTTTGATTATAATTTGGGCGACCCTACGATATCCTTCGGATCATCGTAGTCAGGCTTCTCCAGGCGCCACATTCGTTTGGTCCTTCGGACCTGGACGGCCAATGGCTCGTCCAGCCTTCCATATCCTTCTCGCGAGATAGAGAAATACAGCTAGATATTCGTCTCCAGGGTAAGAAAGTGAATAAGCAATAGTATTTGCATTCTAGTATCTTGAAGCGGATACTCCTTGTAATTCACTAAAATATCTGCGATGGCCGACGGGCCAATAACACCAATAGCTACTAGTCGATCATGATACCCTTTTGCTTTTGGTTCGATCTTGCCGTAATTGTATAAAAATCTAGTATATCGACTATTTGTTCGTAGATAGATAGACTTGGGATGAGAAGACTTGTGGTGTGGCGGTGGGTGATACCACCATTCATTCACTAAAGAAGTGGGCAAGCTATCCAATAGTTTATGAATACTATCAGAAGGAATAAAATCCATTCCCTTATTCGACTCCATGGATTCTTTGCTACGTTCAATATGCTCTTGTAAACAGTCACTTATTTGCGTGCCGTTTGATGCTTCAGAATCACAGATATATGAGTTCATAAATCTAGTTATGCGATTCAATGACTCGATTTCTTCATTATTAAAATACGATGCTAAGCTAGCTTCTGAGCTGGGTTTTGCTTTTGAATAATTACAAGAAAAACATACTACAGTCAAGAGTATTAAAATAAGCAAATGCTTACTCGAGTTTTTTCGTAAGTACATCATTTTATCGTTTCACAATCTTCTCTACCACCATTTTTTTAGTGTTGTAAAAATGTAAGCTAATATAATATACACAAGTCGGAAGATTCACAATATTAAAGCTTGTTGTGATTGCGTTGACATCCCGGTGCATTTCATTTCGCCTTGTTATATAGAAAAGTTGATTCAATGTTTATTCTTTTTGTTTTAGGATTTTGGATAATTGCTTACTATAGCATAATTCAGAAGCCTACTACACATAAATAGTGCATCGAATTTGTGCGACCACAGTCTTTCCTTTGTGTTTGGCAGGTGCCCAGGGTGCTAATGACTCAAATGCCTTGCGTATAATTTGATGGTTTGTTTTGCCTGCCACGTTGTACATTATGATGTCCTCGGCCATGCCCTCCTTTGTAATAATAGCTAGGACTTGACCCATGCCGTCACAACCTAAGGCATTGTGCACTATTCTATTGATTATTTCTTGCTTTGCTAAAGAACGAGGGGGTATATCAGGCAAAAGACAGATGTCTTCGCCGCTGGATACTCGAGGGTGATTATTCGGTGATTGCTGCATGGACAGTGATTTGTAAGTTATGATTGTAAAATACCTAAATACGCATGCCAAACACCTACTTCATTTTTGTATTGTTTAGCCATAACCCGTGTCATTTGCGATAGATGGCCTAAATCATGAACAACCCATGTGGATAGCAATTGCGTAAGATTTACGGAACCTAATTCTGGGTGTATTCCTTTCTTCAGCAAATCTTGAGCGTCCAAATTGAACGAATGCAGGGTCTGTAGATTTTCTTTTCTCAATGCCTTAAAATGGTCAATAAGATCATGGATAGGTTTTTTGTTTTGTTCATTGAGTTGGGCAAATCGATCAAAGGGTATAAATGTTTTATCTGCTTTTTCAGATAAGATGATCGTAGCCCTGGGTATCCAATCTGTTTTTTCACCATGGATGAGATGCCCTAAAATTTCATAAGGGCTCCATGTGTTTTCTCCTTCATCATTCATTAGCCATTCATCGGAGATGCCATCTAATAAAGCTGATATAATTATAGGTGTGCGGCTAAGAATAGCAACAGCCTCATGTATTTTGAAAGTCATAGATTCGTTTTTAATGGGATTGTCTATATCCTTAGATCTTTATTTCCATTTGTATATTACATCGTTCATACGGTGATACCTCACCTTGCACCTTTTCAAAACCTAGTTTTCTATATAATGAGATAGCAGGCACTAAACGGGTATTGCTTTCTAAATATACGGATTGAGCACCTAAGGATTTGGCTAGCTCTAAAGAGGCCTTAGCTAATACATAACCCATTCCCTTTCCTTTAAAAGTAGGAGAGACGGCCATTTTGGCTAATTCATACTTTTGATCATTCATCTTAATTAAGGCACAAACCCCAGCAGCCTGACCTTTATAGAGCGCAATCAAAATTTGGCCCCCCTTTTCTAAAATGTATTCTTCTGGATGGTTCAATGCACTTAGGTCCGCCTCTTCAACCACAAAGTGTTCTTTTATCCAAGCCATATTTAGATCTCTAAACACGGCTTTATACTTTTCTTCGTATGGAATTATCTCAATAAATTGTTCTTCTCTTTCTTTCCGTTGATCCATGACTCGCTTGAACATAGATCGCTGCGTTAATAGGTATTCTAATTCATCTAATGATTTCCAAATATCATAGGTTTGCTTACTAAGTAGCTCATCCACTGCAGCTGTTATATCCGTGTATTGATCTTGTATTTTTTCGGCTAGGTTTTTCCCATGATCGGTTAACGAAATATTGGTTTTGCGAGCGTCAGTTCTATCGGGTGCCGCCTTTACGATAGACGCTTCTTTTAATTCTTTTACCGTTTTAATAACAGCAGGATGTGATTGGCCAATGGCCTGGGCTATATTACCGATGGATATATTGGCGTTGTTAGAAACCACATAAAAAACCGGAAACCACTTAGGTTTTAAAGGTACCTCGTAGGCTGCATAAATGTTATGTGCATTTTCCATCAAGGTTTCACTTAGAAACTTTAGTCTTGTGGCCAAGGCCATCTTGCCAATGTGCTTACTATTATTCATGGTAAATAATTACGTAACTAGTTACATAAATACTGAAAAATTTTTACTTATTATTCATTACCCAACACATAATGCGTGTTCAGTGCAGTCATGCATAGCGATGGTAAAATGCATCAATTCAATATGTTGTTGATCAATCAATGCTTGGACTTTGGAGGATGCCAATGCTTTTTTGATGAGTGTAAATACACGTAATTCCCAAATTTGTTCAAATCGGGTAAGGTACTCTTCATCTTCGATTATCAATAGTTCTAAATAGTCATATAAAGCAGCAAATCGAGTGGTCTCTAAGACATTCCAAAATATATTGCATTGTAGGTAGGTGTTGAATTTTGTTACTTCTTCAATGAGTCTACCTGTCTCATCCGCTCGTAGTAAGCCTACCTGCAATGACTGATCATAGCTTGAAAATTCGGCGGCAATGGCATTCCAATGAGTTGGGTTCGATTTGTTTTTAGCCAGGTTAAGAATCCTGATTAGATCATCCATGGCCAAATCCAAATAATCATCTTCATTGTAGTCAAAAATGTGGCTAATGAGTTCATCAATAAATTGGAGCCTACCCGGTGTTATAGCCGCCTCCTTTGCTTGCTGGATCATTTGTTCTTTTAAGTGATCGGCCCACCGAACTTCAGGATATTTTTCAAAATATTCCAATTGAGATTGTAATACTTGCTCTTTATACAATCTATTTATTTCTTTGGGTGGATACCGTTCCAAAAAATGCAATATGTCAGCTATTTCCCTTTGCACAGTTTTACCTTGGCTCGGAAGGTAGCAATACTTTATAATCTTGCTTGCGGCGCATTACACATTTCAAAAAGTAATTTTGCTTACACGCGCATTCTTGTGTCTAGCAGGCTTACGGGTTCTTGCTGATCCAAGGAATAGTCAAATTGGTTTGCGACTTCAAGATTTGAAGGTTTACTAACTAATATTGTTAATCTGTGCATTAGGAATATAGGCAAATCAAATGTCCTTTTTTCTGGACAATAATCTGTGCGTCAGTGATAGGTAGGGATGGCCAGTCAGACGGCTGGTCATGTCCGAAAGCTAGCTGGCTAGCGTAGGACCGGTCGCTAGATCCCGATGTAGATCGGGAAGCCCGATATAGCGCGGTGCCTTTAGGCAGACGCCCATATACTATTGGTTACCACAGCCTCCTATTTTTACCTCGAGTGCTCCTCCCTGTTCCACTTCAAAATTATTTTCTAGTTCAATTAGCTGACCAGCATCCATAATGAGAGAGGCATTATTCTTCACGGTGGCATTGGCATCAATTTGCACTTGTCGAGCCAAGGTCAAAGTTTCATTGTTTTCTAGATCGACAGTAAAGCTCGCTGTTTCATCACAGTCTTGACTGATAAAGAATTGTCGATCAAATAAGATATTACATGAATTGGATGGCCAGTCATATTGCTCACCGGATATGGACGTCCCGTTGCAAAGAAGTGACCACATTGATGGCGTACCCATCGCATCTCGGTGCCAAAGTTCTAACAGGTTAGGGTAGTTCGTAGCGGTATAGCTCGGCGCTCCAAATGGATCGTCTAGTTGCATTTGAGACAGGTGATCCAAGTTGTTATCTCCATAGTTATTTAGGATCCAGTATCCAGAAAGTCCTTCATGGTTTTCCTCCATTTCATGCGGCTGCACGCGGACAAAACTGGCGTAAACATCACCATCTGGAAAGTTCGTGCCACTGGAAAAGCTAAGTTGAACTCCGGCGTCCGGGTAATCAAAGGTACCAGGACCATCTATCAAATGTTCATTTACAAATCCACCACCTAAACTGGCTGTGGAAAGTATACGGGATGCATTGCCTGACAGGTTACCATGAAAGGTATTAGCTCCGTCTAGAACAGTGGCCCCACTTTCTTCATTGAACGAATAGTTACACAAATACCCTTCGGCCTCGCTCAGATCAAGTTTATCTTTCGTTAGGTGTCTCCACTGGCGAATCTCTTCTTCTGAAAGCGCCCTATTCCACATACATACTTCATCAATTTGGCCGTAAAAATTCCGATCACCCCAGCCCTTATAGCTCGCAATTTTCATAGTGCTTAGCGCCACTTCATTGATACTTGTATTGTGTTTTACGCCTACACCATTTAGGTATAAAGTGATGCCATCAGGCTCTGCCACTAGCGCCAAATAAGACCACTCTTCGCTCGGCACGACTAAGCCTGAATCCCACCACCAAGCACCGCCAGGCCAATGGTAGCCTAGTGTATTATTACCCCCTCTAAAATTCATGCCAGCGGCATCCCCATCATTCATAACAATCCCACTATAATCTGCTTGGATCCCATCCGGATGTACCCAAGCTGTCATGGTAAAACTATTGGTGCTAATGCCTAGATCAGAGAGCTGTACATAATCACCACTATTCTCTGTAAGTAAGCTATTTCCAGGTAAACTGTCGATAAAGCATTTGCTATCTACCTGAACCAAATCGACTATTGTTTTACTGTAGCTTTGATTGTCAATAGTTACTTCCAGTGTAGCATCATACGAGCCATTAGCCCCCAATACGGTTTTTATTTTACGATCAGTAGGATTACTGATAAAACTAGGGGCAGGCGTAATGTCCCAATTAAATGTGGCATTTTCATCATAGGCTAAAAAGGAATGCGAATCAAAAACTACCGTGTCTCTGCTGCATGATACCGTGTCTGTATTTACGACAATATCAATGTATGGATCTGTCTGATCATATATCAATTCTCGCTCCCAAATACCCCTTGACGTTGCTAAGCGCAATGTATGATCCCGGTGAAATACCTGCATTTGAAGTGGCGACACCACAAAGGGTAGGCCTGAACTAAAATTTACCCAATCATCAGAAGACACATCATAGTAATAGGCGTTATTCGCGGTTACAAGATATACCGCATCCGAGGCATTCCCCTGGAAGGTGATATCTTTGATGGATTCATCGTCTAAGCTTGCTGTTGTTTTATTTTCCCAACTATTTCCACCATCCAAGCTACGATAGACCTTTTGGTTATTTGCACCATTGTTGCAAGAGACCCAAATTTCATTTTCATTTTGTGGATTTTGACAAATCTCAATTCGACTCAAGTTATTGCTAGGTATATCGGCACAGGCTTGCCACGTATCTCCGCCATTTGATGAGGTCCAAATAGCTGAAACACCACTTTCTTTGTATACGGCATAGAGAACATTTGGCGCATTTGGGGATATTATGATTTCGTAAACGCGCGCATTTTCATCGGTGGAGAATGCATGAATACTTTCCCAAGAAACACCCCCATTTACTGACTTGAACACTTCTTGATTTTGCCCAGCATAGATGATATTCGCATAATTGGGATGAAAGAAATAACCGCTAGATGAAGACTCTACATAGGTTTCATTAGGGATGAGTGGTAGGATAGGGCCTGTGCCTAAGGCATCACCCAAGGTAGCGGGGATATATCGGGTAATCATGCCGCCTGACCAATACTGATTAAAATAGCAGGTTTTATTGTCCAAGGGGTTAACATAGCCAGTGGCCTCTTCGACGCCCCCAACATTGTGCGTGTTTCCTGGGCCATATGATTCGTGAAAGGCTGTATTTCCTGTGTGGTATTTGCCACCAACATATACATCTTCGTTCCATCCATGACCAAAGCCCCAAAAGTTGGCAGCGGTAATGCCGTAGTTCAAAGCTATGTGGGATTGCAGATCATCGGAAGATAGATTTATACCGCCATCAGAAGCCACCCAAGTATCCGTACCATTTACTTCTATAGCTTGAATATCGGCATGCACATCATTTAATCGAGTACTATTGGCTGCTCCAATCGAAACGTAACTAGCCCCACCATCTGCGGATTCACATAAGCGAATGGTACCAAACCACATTAGGTCCACATCGTTAGGACTGACTTCAAAATCAAAATTGTAAAAGCCTTGGTGGTAGCCACTCGAATAGGCGGCTGCGTTCCAAGGCATGGTGTTAGGGGATTCGTAAGGTCCGCCGATTTGCCCAGATGGTAAACTCCAGCTTTCTCCTTTGTCATCAGATCTATATATGCCAATCCACCCATTATCATCGGCTTTACTACTACCGATCAAGCAGGCATATACTCGATCTGGCTCGTCTATGGATACACCAATTTTTCCACCATTTTCGACAGCTTGACTGAAGTTTTCAGGACTGTACCATCCACTGGTTACTTGCGTAAAGCTAGTGCCACCATCGACAGATTTAAAAAATTCAGAGCGCTTTTCTCCTGGGTCTGAGACCAGTGCATACAAGATCTCTGATTCGCTTGGATGGTATACGATATCCCATGTTTTATTGGCAATAATTTCATCCCAATTTTCCCCATTATCTTCACTCTCAAATAAACCGGTACTGGACGCTAGAAAAATGTGCGTGGCATCATCTGGATCAAAGGTGAATTCGTAGCCACCCCCGTCGATGAACATGGTTTCGGTCCAATTCGCACCTTCATCTGTCGTCTTATATATTCGTTCATTTGCTGCTGCAAAAAAGGTGTTTTCATCATCTGGACTGATGGCCACAGCTCCGACACCTCCTCCGAAGACGGCATCTTTTGATATTAGATCCCAGTTGCTGCCTTTATCAATGGTCAAGTAAACGCCACCACTTTCTGTGCCAGCAATTAGTTTTTGATCATTGCTAGTGGATAAAGCCAAGCTATACACATTCGCTTGCTGAGAGAACGGTTCTGTTGTGCCTGATTTGTAGGTTTCGAAAGGACCGATACAAGACCATGTCGCATCAGAACTCCGCTGGGTGTTCCGTTTATTTTGAAGGATATGTAGTTTTTGATTGTAATCCTTTTGACTTGGAAAATAAATGCGTCCTTCTGGGCTAAGAAAAGGGGCTATAGACTTGCGCCAATGTTTATAATTCTGGGTGTGTATGGTCTTGGTAAAAGAGTCAGATTTTCGATAGGCATCATACTGTGTGTCTACTTTAAAGACATCAGGATTGTCTGAGTACATCTCTACTGCCCATGCAGGTGCTTGAGACATATCTGCAGGAATAGCCTTGAAAAAATCAGCCATTTGCTGAGTAAAAGCCGTTGGGCTAGAAACTAATAGAAGGAGTAAAACAAGATAGCTTGAGTGTCTGACTTTCATAGTGGTCGCATTTCTTTGTTTAAGTCCACTATGAAAATACTAAATCAAGTGCCAAAAACCGTATAAAGGTTTAGTCTTGTCTATCTTGTTTTACTTCAGCGCATTTGTAGATCTATTCCTTTTTCAGATGGGTATCCAAAAATTGTAATACTTTACCATAGCCTTCCATCTGGTTTTCTTTTTTTAGGAAGCCATGACCTTCATCTTCAAATATGACATATTCAACGTGAGTGCCATTTTTCTTAATTTCTTCCACCATCTCGTCAGACTCAATTTGAAGTACTCTTGGGTCATTGGCTCCTTGTAAAACCATAACTGGATTTTTTACCTGTTCAGCATGAAACAATGGAGAGATATTGTAAAGACGGACAGAGTCAGCCGTATTCGGGTCACCTAGCTCTTCATATAGTGCATTCCTAAATGATTCCCAATACGGAGGAATGGATTTTAAGGTTCGCAGCCAATTGGTAACGCCAAAGATATTAACACCTACTTCGAATTCATCCGGCGTAAAGGCCATTGCAGCCATGGTCATGTACCCGCCATAACTGCCACCGATTATACCGATCTTATCTCCATCAATGTATGCTTGTTCTTGTAACCATTTCTTGCCCCAAATACAATCTTTTAGATCTTTATCTCCATGATTCTTGTCATCCATTTTGTAAAACGTCTTACCATACCCTGAACTTCCTCTATTGTTCACTGCAAGAATGGCATATCCGTGATTTACCAAATATTGAATGGTGCTGGAATATCCAACTCTTGATTGACCGCCAGGCCCTCCATGGACCCAAACCAAAGCAGGTACTTTGTTATCTACGGTTGCCTGGTTAGGCTTGTAGTAGATGGCTGGAATTTCTAGTCCATCAAAGGATGTATAGCGCACTACAGTTGCCTGGGCCAAATGAGTGGCGTCGATGTCTGGGTTTAGTGTTTCTGTTAGTTGCGTTAACTCTTTAGACTCCATATCATAGAGATACAGATTATTCGGTGTATGACTTAAGCCTACCGTCATTCGCATTTTTTGCTCACTCTCAGAGATTCTGACGGCCTGGACATTTCCATTTATTTCAGGTAATTCAATGGCATTGCCCGTAGTTGTATCCAAAATTTTTAGTGAAGTACGGCCATCTTCATTAATGCCAATTACTCTATACTTTTCTGTTTCACTCAAATAACTATATCGGACAGACCAATCCGTTTCATAGATTACGTCTTCTTCTCCAGTCTTCAAATTTCGGGCTACGAGATAATTAAATTCCTTGCCTTTATCTGTTGTATAGAAGAAGGTGCTATTGTCCTTGCTAAATCCACTGCTTCCGTAAGAACCTGGGTTCGCAGGATCAGATATTTCCACTTTTTCACCTGTTTCTGTGCTATAGATCCATAACTGATTTGAGCTAGTAGTCAGGGTCTTAGATAGTGCATAATAGCTTTCATCTTCAGAAAAATCCTGGATGTCTACACCATCACTGTTGTGGTATACCATTTTAGATTCCCATCCATCAATCGCCATTTTATACAAGTCAAAATATTGAGGATCTCGGCCATTGGAGGTGTAATACATATATTTTTTGTCATCACTCCATCCCCAAAAGTTGGCTACTTCCTCTTCGCCGGGTGTAAGATCTGTAGTAGTTCCATCTGTAGCTAATAGATAAATATGGGACACTTCATTACCCCCTTTATCTGCAGAATACAAAATATCATTGCTATGGGGCACATAGTCGATAGCAAAGAAGGATTCTTCTGTTGATTGAGTGATGGCTCTAGATTCTTTCGTCATTACGTCAATCTCGCGTACATTAAAAATGCCAGATTCATCGCTGCTGTACAACAACTTAGATTCATCTGCAGAAAAAGCACCGCCACCTATACGATTATTCGCAAAGAACTGTTCGATGTCATATTCTTTATGGACATAGGTGTTTCCTTGGGCCAATGTCCACAGTGGTAAAAAAGAAATACTAGTAATCAAGAAGAGTATTCGTAGCATGATAGTTTGTTTTTTTAATTGAATTATTGACCGTTCATCATTTTTATAGCACGTCCAGGCGTGTATGGAGCTCCGGAGGCTTCTAATTGATCTTCCAGTGCCGGTATATCTTTAGTGGCCAATGCATTTAATTGTTCGAAAATTGGAGCAAAGTCTTCCTTCGCGATTGCTAAACTCATTTTATGAGTAGCTGTAGGTGCAGCGGTAGATTGACCTTGTTCATATTTGATCCAGCCCACTCGATTTCCAGGGGTAGGTGGTTGGTCAATGTCCAAGGTTCGCTTAATGCCATCTCCATACATTTGTGTACTGACTGACTGTAGAGCCCCTTTTATACGATCTATTTCAGTGACTAGATCAGCATCCATTACTTCGACATACTCTACGGCCTTCTCCATATACTTCATCTTTTTATTTAATTCAGATAATGCATAACTCGCGCCTTCCAGTTTTCTGCCAAACTCTTCAAGATCTTGCTGGAAAGCCAATTTTTCCGACTTGTCCAAGGCAGGCATTGTAGCATTATCTAGGGCCGTAACATTGAATGAAATCGGACCTGCTAGATTTGTCATAGTGCCATCTTTTTGAAGATCTAGGCTGACCGAATATGCACCTGGCGTAACCAATACACCTTTACTTTCTCCTGCGAATGGGTTGTAAAATGACGGACTGTCAAAGCTGATAGGATCTTTGGCTGCATACCTCAAATCCCATTCTATTGTTTGTAGGCCCTTAGATGGTTTTTTATACAGTTTACGCACGATATCTCCATTTTCGTCCTTTATGGTAAATATCAAACGCGTTTTCTTTTCATCCTTTTCGGCTTTTAAATCTTCATAGTTCGGGTAAGGTGTATCCTTACCATTCTTAACCAACTCTTTTTCTTTTTCCCTTCGTTGATCTTTCAAGGATTTTTCAGTGTCTTTAATGTAATATCTGATTAGGGCAACGGGTCCTAAATTATCGCCACTAAAAAAGTTATCTCCTTGGAATGATTTACCAGCTAATCCCAATGGTTTACTTTGCTCATATAATAAAGCATCTCGAATATCGAAAATACTGGCATCCGCTTCGATAGTTTTCTTTGACAAAGCACGGAGTGAGGAATAATCATCCAATACATAAAATCCTCTACCAAATGTGCCTAGCACTAGATCATCATGCTGCGATTGAATAGCAATGTCTCTTACGGCAACAGTAGGGACGCCATTTGCCAGTTTTTTCCATTGTTTGCCACCATCATTACTGAAGAAAACACTAAACTCGGTGCCTACAAATAACAAATTGGGGTCTTCAGTATCCTCTTCGATGGCATAGCTGCTCCCTCGTTCTGGAAGATTATTACTTATGTTAGTCCAACTCACGCCTTTGTTTGTTGATTTGAAAACATAGGGTTTAAAGTCACCATACTTATGATGATTAAATAAGGCATAGATTACATTTTCATCGTGCTTAGATGTGTATACAGCGTTGACGTATGACTGTTTTGGAGCCCCGGCTATATTATCTACTTTTCGCCAGCTTTCGCCTCCATTTTCTGTTATTTGAATTAAACCATCATCAGTACCCACTATTATAAGATCCGGATTTACTGTTGATTCAGCCATCGCTACGATCGTTCCGTAAGGGCTAGTAGATCTGTTCTTGGTTACGGCATCCACGCCCCATATACGTCCCATGATTGGAAGGGTGTTTCGATCAAGTTGGCGAGTAAGATCCTCACTAATAACAGTCCATGAATTGCCTCGATCGTCTGAGCGAAATACTTTATTTGCCGCAAAGTAAATACGGCCTGAAGCATGGGGGCTAGCAATCAAAGGCGCATCCCAGTTCCATCGATAGCCGTTTTCATCTTTTCGCTCTTTAGGCTGAATACCCACTTCTTCACCATTTCTCTTATCAAAACGCACTAAAACACCATACTGAGATTGCGCATAGATGATATTGGGATCCTCCGGGTCGGCTTGCGATTCGAATCCATCTCCGCCATGTGTGATATACCAATCTGAATTCATGATACCATGCATCGTTTGTGTACGAGATGGACCTCCTATACTAAAGTTGTCCTGTGTGCCTCCATAAATGTGATAGAAAGGTTCGGCATTATCAACAGACACTTTATAAAACTGAGTGACGGGGAGATTTCCTTTAAATTCCCAGGTTTTTGCAGCATCCCAGGTTTCATAAATACCTCCATCGCAACCAACCCGCCAATGTTGATTCTGATTAGGATCAATCCAAATACAATGATTGTCAACATGTTTGGTGTTTTCACCTACTTTATTGAAGGTTTTTCCACCATCATGACTGACATGCATCCAGGTATCCATGCCATAGATAGTATTAGGGTCTACAGGATCGGCAATAATTTCTTGATAATAATTTCCACTTGTGACATATGACCCTTGCTTTTGCCATGAAACACCACCATTAGTGGTTTTGTAAAATCCGGATTTTCCTTGGGCAGCTTCGACTATAGCATAGACGGTTTTAGGAGCTGCCGGGCTAATAGTAAGGCCAATACGACCCAACTCCACGGATGGAAGCCCATTATTTATTTTTGACCAAGTGTCACCACCATCAGTAGATTTGTACATAGCTGAACCAGGTCCACCACCCAGGTATGTGTAGACATGACGCCCTCTTTGTAAAGCCGCTGCATATAGGATAGATGGATCTGAAGGATCCATAACCATATCTGTGACTCCTGTATATTCATCTATAGTCAAGGTAGCGTTCCATGTTTTACCACCATCTGTAGACTTGTATACACCTCGATCCCCACCTTTTGACCATAAAGGCCCAATAGCAGCCACTAGGATAGTATTGGGATCATCAGGATGGACAATAATTTTTCCAATATGCTCAGACTCTTTTAGGCCCATGTGTTCCCAACTAGCACCTCCATTTGTGGATTTATAAATCCCGTCTCCATAGGCTACGGATCGTTGATTATTGTTTTCGCCGGTACCGACCCATATGGTATTGGCATTGTTCGGATCCATCGTGATACAACCTATTGAATATGATCCTTGGCTATCAAAAATGGGCGTATAGGTGGTTCCTGCATTATTTGTTTTCCAAACGCCACCAGAAGAAGTCGCCACATAATATTGACGATCATCTGCTGGATTCACAGCAAAATCTGATATACGACCAGACGTGAAGGCAGGCCCTACGGCTCGATATTTTAATCCGCCTAGGGATACATCATCTAAATAATGGGCTGTTTCGGGCTTCTCATCCTTTTTCTTTCGTTGGGCATCTAAATCGGTAGTCGTGCTTAAAAATAGGATAGCAAAAAAAGCCCACAGAAAAGGGCTGAAAGATCTCAGGTTCATATTGTCTTATTTAAGTGACCAGTAAATTACTCAGAAATTCTAATAATTTAATAGCCACTCGACGAAGTATAAATATGCATTGATAAGTGGTGTCTTTACAACTACTTGCTTAATCCGAAGTATATTTGAGGATCGGAAAAATCAGAGAAAATACTAACGAAAACTCTACAAGTCTCAATAAATATTTGAGCCAAACAGGAATCTGTTCTAGAAGGGAAGCAGATTCATGGATCGAGCAAGGTAGGGTATTCCTCAATAGTAAAGTGGCACGTAAAGGGAATAGGGTGTTTGAAGGAGATGAAGTAAAAGTGGATGGTAAAATAATCACGGAGAAAAAGAAGGAACCGATCTATATAGCCTATCATAAACCACCTGGCATCGTGTGCACCACAGATAGGCAAGAGCCTAAAAATATTATTGATGCTATTCAATTCCCCGAACGCATTTTTCCTATTGGTAGATTAGACAAACCTTCTCAAGGATTGATCTTTTTGACTAATGATGGTGACATGGTAAATAAGGTGCTACGGGCTAAAAATCAGCACGAGAAAGTTTACCTAGTGCGTGTAACTAAAAAGATCACGGATGCCTTTATTAGAGGAATGTCCAATGGCGTTCCGATTTTAGGCACTAAAACCTTGCGCTGTGAAGTTGTCAAAATAGATGACTTTAGCTTTAAAATCATATTGAAACAAGGACTCAATCGACAAATTCGCCGTATGTGCGAATATTTTGATTATGGGGTATCACACCTAAAGCGAGTGCGGATAATGCATATCTCACTCAATGATCTTAAAAAAGGACAATGGCGATTATTAAGTAAGTCTGAAGTGCTAGAATTACACCAACGCACCCAAGATTCAATCAAATAAAGGAATCCCTAATTGTAAAATACTAACTTTTGTTGCGTCACACACAGGTCTTTTTAGGATTATAGTTCAAAACTGTGATAGTTTTTTCATTGTATAAATTACTGATTATGAGAGACTAGTGAGGCGATAACAAAACTTTCACATTTTTACGCCCTATACTTTGCAGCGTTTAGCCCGTTTATCAGATTATATAAGTGAAATCGATATTGAAACGAACGCGAAACCAAATATTGATTTTGTAGAACAATAACTAGTCAGTCAAAACATACTACTTCCATTAGGTATACCTTGACTGCTGCGAGTACAAAATAAGAACACATTTAAGCTTGGAATCCACTGATTGAGCAACGGCTCATCCTTGCATTCCTTTGCTTAAAAACAACAATCATTATGTAACCGAACAGGAAACGTCTTGTTCTTAAAACTTCCCACTATGAAAATCATCGCAATCATTTTCACTATTCTATTTAGCCAGTCATTATTGAATGCTTCAGTCCCGAAATTGCATTTGGACCCTGTAAAACCAGCTATACAATTTGCGGCTAATGACGATTACGTACTGATAACATTCCAACGACTGGACGACCTTACATACAAAAGAAAAATCGAGGTAGTTGATGTAAAAGGAAAACGAATATTCAAGTCAAAAGCAGGTACCCGCGAAATGGTATCGGAATTGAATATGGCACAGTTAAAAATAGGTCAGTATGTTATCCGGGTTCATTTAGAAGACGGAATTCAAGAATACAGATACGTAAAGAGGTAAGATTTTAAGGCATTTTGGACGACCGGAGTCCTTAGTAATCAAGGACTCCGGGCCTTTATAAAGTCGAAGATTCCGATTACGGCAAGATTCATAGAAAAATAGAACAACGTACCCTTAACCATTTAAATCATTAATCATGAAAAGGACACTTCCATTAGTTATTATGTGCCTATTATCCATGGCATTACAGGCAACGAATTTACCGGAGAAAACAGACAGCCCGGTTACAGTAACCCAAGAATCTGGATTTTTATTCCTAGATTTTCATCAAGATAAAGATCTTGAAGACGCTCGGAAAATTGAGATTTTTGATACCTCAGGCAGACGCATATTTAGAGGTATGGCAACGACAGACAACCCGATATCAGGTCTTAATGTACGCTCCTTCAAAAAAGGAGAATATCAAATAAAGATCGAGGTATCAGAAGATGTATATATGAAAAAATTTACAAAGAGCTAGTAGATATTTCCATTAGTACTCGCTGTGTAAATAGTATTTACCAGTAAGGGGTCAAGCAGGGATGTTTGACCCTTTTTATTTAATAAATGGTGATTTCAAGAATTCAATATACTGGCAGCTAATTCTCGAATAGGGGATATAGATAATATGGTTTATCACTTTCATAGCAAGTCCGTCTTTTTTAGGGAATGGGAATAATATTTAAATTGCCCCGTTACTATTTCAAGTGAATATTTTATGTATACGATTCGTACATATCCTCATGGGCCTTTTCTTAATCAATTTATCTCAGAGATTAGATATGTAGGCTTTAGTTCTATTTCGCCTAATGGCATACGATCCTTAGATTTTCCGAGAACAGCTTCGGATATCATATTGCTATTTCAAGGCAAGGGTAACATTGAACTACATGATGGAAGCACAAAAAAAATAGATGGAGCAAAGTATGTTGGACTTTTTGATAAATCATACTCCTTCGATCTTTCCAATGATTTTGATATGATTCAAGTACGCTTACGGCCACAAGCAGTGGCTTATTTGAGTACTGAAAAACAAACGTCTTTTTTTAACAATGTAATGGACTTGGATACATTTTCTAAAACCTTGGGACAACTCCATCGGGATTGTTGCTATGTTTCTGACGCTGACACACGATTGGCTCTAGTGAAACAGGCGTTGGAAAATCTATTTACAAATGCATATGTCAAAAATCAAACGTTTCTCAGAGGCCTTTCCCTAATACATATGGCGGACGGAGATATTAGCGTTGATGGCCTTGCCACTCATCTGAATACTAGTTACAAGTCCTTAGATCGATGGTTTAACAAAGAGCTCGGTACAGGCCCTAAATCCTTTATTCAACTCGTACGATTTAAGCACATTTTAGAAACCATCGAAAAGGGAAATTTTGAAAGCCTTGAATCCATCAGGTCCTCCTTTGGCTTTTATGATAGATCTCATTTCAATAGGCAAATAAAAAAGATCAGTGGTTACAATCCTAATGATCTGCTACACCTGATTCAAGTAAGACAATCATTGACGCCAGATTTGTAAGCGCATTAGAAAGAAATAGCCAGGCCTATTTGAAAATTGCGCCCCAATTCATCTGCAAAATATCGTTGCCTGTTTAAATATTCTCGATATCGTTCATTAAGCACATTTTCCATTTGAATGAAGCTGCGAAGACTATAGGAACTAAACACGAAGTTTGCAGATAATTTAACCCCCATAAGGTAATAGGCTTCAGGTGTTGGAGCAAAGTCTTGGGAATCTAATAGTTGATTTTGTCTAGCAATGTATGTATGGTCCCAACTAATTTCAAAATTGTCAATATTAAGTTTTGTGAAGTTAAATGGGCGAGGGTAGCGATAGGTAATCTTGGTGCCTAATCGATTAGAAGGCATGTAAATTAAGGGTATATCGTTATCTAGATCGCGACCCTCTAATATATTAACTTGTGATTCAATGATGAATGCGTTTGTTACTGAATATTGGATGGAAAGGTCCAATCCTCTAATGGATGCATTATTTTGATGGTAAGCAAACACAGGAAAAGCGCCTCTGATAGTCGGTCTGACCTCACCCGTAGGTGATAAATAAATATAATTGAAAAAGTACTGGTAGAATAAGGTACTGCTCAAAAGAAACCTTGGGGATGGGTTGTAGGAATATTCAAGAACAGACTTTATTGTTTGCTCGACCTGAAGATTAGGGTCTCCTTCTTCAATACCACTGACCCCTTGATGGAGTCCGTTGCTATATAATTCGTTTATCGCAGGATTACGAGTGGCAAATCCAATATTTAATGAAATACTTTGATCTTCTTCGAATGAATAACTGGATAAACTAGCTATTCCTATATTGTGAAAGTGGTTTCTATAGCGGATGATTTCTTTTGGAAAACCATTGCTGAATGTGGCCACGTTTTGAAAAACATAGTCATATCGTATACCAATGTCAGCGTAGAAAGCACCCCAGTCTTTAGCAATGCTGCCAAATAAACCAGACGTAAGTGATGCATAATCAGGAATCAACGGCAAAATATCAGTTTCAGGAACATTCCTAGAATTTGTAATACTAGTTAAACTCCCAGTGCTGATTTTTCTTCCTGAGTCCAATTCTTTTGTATACTTAATATCTATGGCACTTGTATTAAGATCAAGGCTTAAAGAGGGTTGCTCAGACCGTCCACCTCGTCTAATATCGAATTCTTTGCGTCTGTTTTGTTGGAATGAAGGTATGATCTCTACCCATTCATTGTCTGAGATGAAATAACTGAGTGTGGCCTTTACGAGATGGTGGTGTACTCGTTGACGAGGCGCATTAATTTGGTAGCTAAACGTATCATTGGTATAGAAGGGAATATCGCGTTCAAATGCTGTCTGTAGATCATTCACATTTTCGACATGCGATCCTCTAAGAATACCCAGCTCGGTATTAAAGCTACTCATGTATACATCAGCAAACCATTTTTCAGCCCAATTATGCTCTAAAAGTAAGGCCCCATCCAACTCTGAAAAGCCAGTATTGGTAAGATAATAATCGGGGGTATGCGCATCGCCAAATCGTTTAAATGTTCCCACCCCTCGCCAAGAGATACCTTCGTTGGCTTTTTGTAGTTGAAGATTCACATTATGGCCTCTGCCATTAGTGCTAAACTGGTAAGCGGCTCGACCGTTAATATGACGAACCGGATCCACGGATTTAGGATCGATTAATATCAAACTACCCATATTATTTGAGCCATATTCTAAAGAAGCGGCACCTTTCAGAACCTTGATTTCTTTAGCCACATTGGCATCAATTTCTGGGCTATGATCATTTCCCCATTGTTGCCCACTTTGAATTACCCCATTGTTTATAATTACAAGACGATTTCCATACAGTCCTTGAATGATAGGTTTGCCTATCGTGCTGCCACTTTTTAAGCTTCTTACGCCAGCTTCATTTTCTAATAAGGCCGATAAATTTTTGTCTAGATTATCATTGATCTCATCTTTGCTTATAGCTTCATTAGGGGCACTTTTATTTATGGCATTGCCCTCTATTACTATATCATCCAGAGAAATGGGGGTATGGTCAAGGTAAATTTCCAAAAAGGTATTTTCCTCAATGTCAAGGTGAAGTTTTTTTGTGGAACAACCAATGTGTGAAATAAATATATGGTAATGACTAGGACAGATATCTTCAATTCTGAATATGCCGTTCTCATCAGAAACAGCACCTACATTGAGTTCTTGTATAATGACATTAACAAAGCCGAGTGCTTGCTGAGTGGTCTCATCAAGTACTCGGCCTTCAATAAATAAGTTACATTCTTGTGCCTTACTGATATACGTATGACATAAGAGAATTAAGATTAATATAGTCTTACAGAACTTCAATTGGGAAAGTAACTTCAATGTCTGTTTCGCCGCCTGCATTCGTAATATCACCATCTGCCACACCATCAGCCGATTTTGCAGGCTCGTGACGAAGGATTATCGTAATAGATCCACCACCAGCTGAACCTGTAGTTAGCGTAGATTGTAATCCCACTGGATTGCCATCATCATCCGTATCTGCATAGTCTATACTTAAGCCTGTTACTGTAGAACTAAAGAAGAATTGATGCTCCGTATCCTCTTCTTCAATCTCTGTCGTGATGTCTTCCGCTGGAGTTTCAGCTTCATTCAATAAAGTCATAGAACCGCTATAGCTTGTGTTGCTTGTTAAAGAGCCTCCTGTGATGACAGGATCATTAGGCCCATCACCATCTAAATCTTCAAATCGCAAAACCACAGTTTCTGCACCACTTGTTAGGGTATATTCTACAGTAGTAATTAGTTCTTCTTCATTTGGAACTTCTGGTTCTGGATCACAAGAGGTAAATACAAATACTAGTAAGGCACTTGCAAACAAAGGCAATAGAGCTGTCTTCAATAATTTCATAATAAGTAATTTTTTTGTGAAGATAAACAAAAATGCAACAGTGTTGCATTTTAATAACCATAGGATAATTTAACTACTGTCCAATTTTTACAAGGGTAGGTAACAGGACCCTATTATTTTTGGAATATTCAAAACGTTTGTATGTGTAGATCTCTTATAATATTCATTGGATTTTTTTTGTTCTCGTGTACTTTACCGGGACAATCAACCGATCCTTCAACGATTTCCATTTCCATATTTACCCATAGCATTGGTATTCCATTTAAGGATGTGATTAAGTTTCCTCTAAATCTGGGTGCCACCATAGGATATCAGTCAAATTTCGGCCAAACTACCGACGCTAAGTATGGTTATGGGATTGAAATAGGATACTATAAGCATAAACACTTAAATCATGCAGTGTTTGCTAGAGGATCAACGTTCCGAAAGCTTGCTATTTCGGATCCATTGCAAATAAACGTAGGCGTTCAAGCGGGGTATATGTTGGATTTTCTTCCTTCTAAATCCTTTCAATTCCAGGAGGGTGAGCCCTTGAAAGAAGGAAATGGAATCAGCGGATCTTTTATGGCTGGTTTATTAGTTCAATGTAACTATAGCTTCGAAATGGCAGATAGAAATGTATCACCATTTATTCGCTATGACGGTTGGGTCCAATTTCCATATAGTGATTTTGTCCCTGTATTACCTCATTCCATGCTCCACATAGGCAGCCAAGTATCTTTAAAAAACTAACAATCATGAAAGCACATCTTTATATGAGTCTACTAGCGGTCTTTTTCTTAGCCGCCTGCCAAAAGGATATTAGTGTAGCAGTAGAGTCTTGTTCGTTACCCTTACTGATTGACCATGAGCTGCCAGAGGTAGATAGCATTCAAATTATTTTAGAAGAATATGTAGATAAAGGATTACCCGGTGCTGTGGTAGCCTTAAAAACGAAAGATAGCTTTTGGACAGGTGCGGCAGGATTCGCTAGACTGGAAAACAACACAGCTATGAAACCTTGCCATGTATTTCATTCGGCTAGTGTGGCAAAAACGTATCATGCGGTGGCTGCTTTAATTTTAGTTAGTGAGGGTGTATTATCCCTGGATGATCCGATGTCAATGTATTTGCCTGATTGGGTTTGTAAAGATATGGCCAATTATCAGTCAGCAACGATTAAACAATTAATGGATCATACTTCCGGGATTCCTGACTTTATAGAAGACACTGATCATATAACAGATTACTTTCACGACTTAATGAGAGACTTTTCTACTGAACAGTACCTTGATTATGTTTGCGGGGATGAGCCTTCTTTTTCGCCGGGAAATGGGATTGAGTATTCTAACACAAATACAGTTCTCTTAGCATTAATTATGGATGAGTTAGCGGGAGATCATGCATCCTATATTTCAGAAAAGGTGTTGAAAAAAGGAGGCTTGGACCAAACGTATTACAAAAGGGAAGAAGGATATCCAGCGCCATCGGGTGCCGTTAATACCTATGTTGATACGAAAGGCAATGGAAACATTATGAATTCAACAAGCATAGAACGCAATTTTGCCAATATGAACATTGGGCATGATGCCATGATGGCAACAGCAACTGACTTTGCTTTATTTATGGAAGGCGTCTTTACTGGTGTATTTTTCGACCAAGCGATGATAGATACTATGTCAGATACCGTTTCCATTACCAATAATTATGGCTATGGTTTGGGACTTGAAGTAGCCAAGTTTAGAACTATTGAAGGCGGAAGACTTGGCCATACGGGTGGATCTTTAGGTGCTGCAAATTGGGTGTTTCATTACCCAGATCACGGCTTTACCCTAGCTATTTGCTCTAATTTTGGGGATTTTTTAAACGGCCCAATGGGCGAGCTTTTCTATGAGATGATTTATCAAATAGAAAAGCTCTTACTCTTGTAGCCTTAAATGCCAGCCGTAAGATTTATCATAAAATAGGTGCCAGCTTGTGGGTAAAGGAAGTTTTCTGTTGTTAAGAATCCATCCCATAAATAGCTGTACGTGTAGCCATTGGCACTATATAGATTGTTGAACAGATTATGCACTTTAGCATTTAGTCTAAAGCTCTTCATCTTTGGAATATCGAAGGTATATTGTACACCAAGATCACTCACAAAAAATGGATCTAAGCTTCTAGCATCATTGGATGTATTATCCATAAATTGCTTTCCTACATATTTGTTATTCCACTGAAAAACCAACGCCTCGACAGGACTATATCGTACAAAACCATTGGCAATCACTGAAGGCGAAAAGGCAATATCAGTATCCGTAAATGTATTTTCAATCACCTCTTCTGTAAATCCATCATACAAGATTTCTGTAAACTCGGCAATCTTATTTTGGCTCAATGTCGTATTAGCTCCGAGAATGATTTGGGGGTTGATCATATAGGAAGCTTCTAATTCTAATCCCGCCCTGTAACTCTGATCTACATTGGTCTTTAAGGGAGCACCTACATCATTTAGCGAACCGTCAAGTACTAATTGATTTAAGTAGTACATGTAATACAAATTCCCAGCAAAGGTCAGTTTTTCCAAATTAGTATTCATCCCTAGTTCAAGATCATACAGGGTCTCATGAGATACTTGTTGCTCTTGTCTGTACCCATTGATATAGTCATTTCTGTCTGGCTCTTTATTGGCTACTGCAGCACTTACATAATACTTGCTATTATCTGTGAGGTAGGATAGGCCTAGTTTAGGATTAATAAAGAAAAAGTTGTCCGAGATCTCAACAAACTCTCTATTACCATTTCCATCTAATAGAATATCGTTCTCTGTACCTTCAATAGTATAATCAATCCCCCTAAGTTGGAGGTCGGCAAAATATAACAGTCGTTGTGACAAGTTACCCGTCACTTTAATGTAAAACTGTTGATCAAATTTTCGTCCAATATTCAAATAATAAGGTGGAAACTTATCATTAGCATTGGCCAAGATAATATCAATGACTTCACCAAAATGTTCACCTCGATAATAACTAAGTGAACCGCCAAATTCGGCTTTGTGACGCTCGTTTATTTGTAAGGAATTATTCAGTATAACGCCAAAAAAGTCATTATCCAACCAACGCCTACGAACTAGATCCGCAAATTCTAAGGTGTCACCACTAGCCACAAAAGGATAAAGCTTATAAAAACGCATATCATCTTGGGTTCGATATTCTTCGAAGAAGCCAAATCCATGCGTATAATGTAGGGTTGCTTTTGCAGTAAATTTATCAGAAAAGCTCCTAGAGTAATGCAATTGGTAATGGTCTTGCTGATAATCATCTACCTGATTATCATAGGTGTAATAATTATATCGCCTATCATTATCAAATAAGTTGATAGAGTCTTGAGCGGTCAAATACGTAAATCCCTTGTTAGCAAAATAATGTGACAATAGGCCATCTTGATCGCCTGTTACACGGGCTTCAGGCGCGCCCCACCAAGATTGGTAGGTGACTTCATTGCCAGAGAATATATCCAACCGAAGACTTGAGTTATTACCTACTTTTGCTGCACTGATCATCCACGATCGTAAATTAGAACTAGCTCTATCAATATAGCCATCCGAATTAATAATAGAGAAACGACCGCTCACAGAAAATACATCATTCATCAGACCAGTTCCTGCTTGAACAGATAACTTACTGGTATTAAAAGATCCATAGCCTAGCGTAGCCTCTACGAAATTATCATGCCGTATATCATGCGTATTGAGTCCTACCGTCGCCCCAAAGGCCCCTACACCATTGGTACTTGTACCAACGCCTCGTTGCACCTGAATGTCAGTAACCGAACTGGCAAAATCGGGTAGATTAACCCAGAAAACACCTTGTGATTCAGAATCATTTAGTGGCACCCCATTTATGGTCACATTTACTCGTGTAGGATCACTTCCTCGGATACGGATACCCGTATATCCTACACCGGCTCCCGCATCTGAGGTAACCACTGTGGAAGGAAGATTTTTTAAAATGAATGGTACATCTTGAGCCAAGTTATCCATGATGATGTCCTCCTTATCTACCGTTTTAAAACTAAAAGGATCTGTGCTGGCTAATCGATTACCTTGAATTTCGACCTCATCAATATTATAAATAGTGCCTTCCAATATAATGTCAAGATCAATGTTACTATCCACGTAGTAGAAATCAGTATACACACTGTAGCCTAGATAGGTGCATTTTAACTCATATTCTCCTTCTGGTATCGAGTCTAGAACGTACCGTCCTCGTTCATTGGAAATAGTAGCTATATCGGTAAGTCTTAAAAAGATAGAAGCGCCATCTAAAGGGACGCCCTCTTCATTAGTTACCGTTCCTTTAATTTGAAATTGAGCATAAGCTGAGCCAGAAAAGAGTAATGCCAAACCTACGATTATTGATCTATACATATACAGGTATTTAGTCATAAATTAAGGAGAGCCACTTACCTCGAGCAGTGTCGACACATTTTCCTTCCTGGTATTATCCGGGCAGGTTCAATGGGTATGATCTCAGCCTGATGGGCACCCCAAATGTGTGACAAATATATATTATTCTTTTTTACTATTTAGCCAGTTGGCGATCATTGTGAAACGTGTCTCGAATTCTTTTTCATCCACATAGAAGTATAAGAGATCACGCGAATGGATAAAATTCATATATGCTTGATGAATTACATCTCTGTCTTCCGGGTTTTCTCGTAAAGGATCTGATGTCCAAGGAATGACTGGCTCTAATACTATATAGCATTTGTCACCAAAGGATTCCGTTTTTTCAGCAATCCAAGGATGGCATTTACCATATTTTAATTCTGACCAAATACGAATGGTTAACAGGTCTGTATCATGTATGCTAAAAGGTGCAGAATAGTTTGCCACATATTTTTCAATAGTCCATTGTCCCTCTGCTATTTCTCGCAAATCATCATAGGTGTAATTAGGTCCAATGTCCTTTAAGTAGTCTCTTGCAAACTCATCTTCGTATAATACATTGAAGTGTTCACATAAAGCCTTGCACAAAGTGGATTTGCCAGTACTTTCTGCACCAGTGATAATGAATTTCTTTATTACTTTCGGGTCATGCATGCCATTGAACCATATTATAAGTGGCGTAATCTTTATATCGCTTCGGAAGATAAACGGTCCCCATATTATGGAACTATTTATGATGAATTCCGATTCACTAACAAGATATATAACTATTTCATTCATCCGCAATGGGATAGCATTGGATCTCCTACGTTATATGCAAAACCCATTTTTGTTTCATACGAACACGGGGCTGCTATAATAGAGTTGATGGGTGAGTGGAATGATCTGGTAAATAATGATATCATGTTATTAAAAGATGCCTTGATCAGCTCTATGATTGGGAATGGCATCTACCGATTTATTTTGATGTGTGACAATGTCCTTAACTTTCACGGTGATGATGATTGCTATTATGAAGAATGGTGGGATGATATCAAAGAGGAAGGCGGTTGGATAGTGATGATCAATACCAGAGATCATGTAGATGAAGAATTAGTGCGTGCTGGGGTGCATTACTATGCTAATTTTGGCGCCGCATTTAAGGATATAACTTGGCAGTCCAATGCCCCGATTAGTTTATTAAACGCCTTGGACAAAGCTATACAAGGACAAACTAAAAAATTAGATTATTGAGTACACATAGATCAGGATTCATTAATATCATTGGAAAACCCAATGCGGGTAAGTCCAGCCTTATGAATGCACTTTTGGGAGAAAAGATGTGTATCATATCTAATAAACCGCAAACAACAAGACATCGAATATTTGGTATCCTCAATGAGCCTGAATACCAAGCTGTATTTTCTGATACGCCAGGGTTTATTACGAGCACAAGCTATAAGATGCAAGAGGCAATGAACGCAGCTGTAATGACCATCTTTGAAGATGCGGATGTAATATTATTAGTGTATGATATCAGTGCCAATGAAGAACTGGATAAGCGCTTGATAAAGCGATTAAAAAGGGTAGACATACCTGTATTTTTAGTGTTCAATAAAGTAGACCTTGTGAATGCTGAGGAATCGGAAGAAAAAGTATCACTGATAAAGGAACTATACGAATGGGACAAAATATTCTTTACATCTGCTACAAAAGGGGAAGGTCTTGACTTACTAAAGCAAGCGATTCTTGATGCCTTACCGGAAGGTCCAGCCTATTACCCTAAAGATCAATTATCAGATAAACCACAACGATTTTTTGTCAGTGAGATTATTCGAGAAAATATACTAGAGCTTTACCATCAGGAAATTCCATATGCATCGGAAGTAGTGGTAAGTGAATACAAAGAAAGAGAGAAAAATGGCAAACCATTGATCCATATTTACGCCTATATTTTCGTAATGCGGAAGAACCAAAAAATGATCATTTTGGGTAAAGGAGGTAGTGCTATAAAACGATTAGGGATAGAATCTCGGAAGGATATAGAGGCGTATTTAGGTTGCCAAGTATTCCTAGAACTATATGTCAAGATCAGAGAAAAATGGAGAGATGATGACCGCACGTTAAAATCTTTCGGATATTTACACTAAATAAGTCCAATGTCTGCTGTTGTTGCAATTGTGGGGAGACCTAATGTAGGGAAATCAACCCTTTTTAATCGTCTCATAGGAGCCAGGAAAGCTATTATAGAAGATTTCTCTGGTGTTACTCGTGATCGAATTTATGATACGGCCGATTGGGCTGGGCGTAGCTTTACGGTTATTGATACTGGAGGTTTTGTCCAAGGCAGTGATGATGTATTCGAAGCAGCCATTCGTGAACAAGCCTTAATCGCCATCGAAGAAGCTGATGTAATCCTGTTTATGGTAGATGTCACTACAGGCATTACAGATCTAGATGATCGGTTAGCAGAAATCTTGCGGCGCTCGCCTAAAAAGGTTGTTTTAGTAGTCAATAAGGTGGATAATCACGCTCGTCAATTGGAAGCTAATGAATTTTGGAGTTTGGGTTTTGAAGAGACCCATTTTTTAAGTTCCATCTCAGGCTCTGGAACCGGCGAATTGTTAGATGTGGTAGTAGATATATTACCGGTACGAGAAGAAGCAGAAGAAGATATTCCTAAGATCGCCATTGTAGGTCAGCCTAATGTAGGCAAATCCTCCTTGACCAATGCACTGTTAGGAGAACAAAGACATATCGTTACCGATATAGCTGGAACAACGCGAGATTCCATCCACTCGTTGTACGACAAGTTCAACATGCGGTTTTTATTGATTGATACAGCCGGCATACGTAAGAAAGCTAAGGTGCATGAGAATATTGAATTTTATTCGGTATTGAGAGCTATACATGCCATTGAAGAAGCGGACGTTTGTCTTTTATTGATCGATGCACAAACTGGCGTGGAACAGCAAGATATGGCCATCTTTAGTTTAATTAAAAAGCGGCGAAAAGGATTAGTAATGTTGGTGAATAAGTGGGATTTGGTTGAGAAAGAAACGAATACCGCAAGAGATTTCGAAAAGGCCATTAATCGTAAAATTGCACCCTTTGTTGATGTACCTAAGATTTTCATTTCAGCCTTGGATAAAACTAGGATACACAAAGCCATGGAGGTAGCTATGGATGTATATGATCGCCGGACACAACGGATTTCTACATCTGAGCTTAATGAAGTGATGTTAGAAATTATAGAGAAACAACCGCCACCGCCACACAGAAATAAGTTTATAAAGATCAAATATGTAACGCAGCTACCCACTGCATTTCCAGCATTTGCCTTCTTTTGTAACTATCCAGATCAAGTAAAACAATCCTATCGTCATTTTTTAGAAAACAAGTTGAGACAAGTGTACAACTTCACAGGTGTACCTATCAGCGTTTATTTTAGAGCTAAATAAATAGGAAATGAATTTCATACAGACTGAATTGCAGGATGTAATCATTGCTGAACCTGCGGTTTTTGGAGATGCACGAGGCTATTTTATGGAGTCTTTTAATGCCAAAAACTGGGAAGGACATATTCCTAACAGACCATTTGTCCAGGATAATGAGTCGTTCTCATCGCGAGGCGTTTTGAGGGGTATGCATTTTCAAAAACCCCCGCACGCCCAAGCAAAATTAGTGCGGGTCATTCATGGAGAAGTACTCGATGTTATTCTAGACATTCGTAAGAGTTCGTCCACATATGGCCAATACATTGGCGTTTTATTATCAGAAGAAAACAAACGCCAATTATACGTTCCAAGAGGCTTTGCTCATGCGTTCGTAGTACTCAGTGAAACAGCTTTATTTGCGTATAAGTGCGACAACTATTATAATAAAGAAACAGAAGGAGGCATTGATCCATTGGATACCACATTGGATATAGACTGGCATATTCCTAAAGAAAAAATCCTACTTTCTGAAAAAGATGCACAACAAGCAGCTTGGGGATCGCATTATATATTTACATAAAGAAATTACCTTGATACGAGTTTTATATAATGGTATTGGTGGTCAAGTAGGCAATGCCCTTCAAGATCAATTCCGAAGCAATGATGCATTTTTAGCACTGGGCCTCTCTAAAGAGGAACTTGATTTGACTACCATGGCAGGTGCGGAGCAACTTTTCGAAAGGCATCAACCTGATTATTTTTTGCATGTTGCGGCATACACCGCTGTAGACAAAGCACAAGAAGATGTAGAAACGTGCATGAATATTAATGCAAAGGCTACAGGTGAGCTAGCTGAATTATGCAAAAAATACGATACGCGTTTGATCTACATATCCTCAGATTATGTATATCACAGTATTCATGATAGACCTATTGTCGAAACGGATCCAACCACACCACAAGGGGTGTATGCGAAAAGTAAGTTCGAAGGAGAAGAGCAGATTCGGAAGACCTGGGATAAACACTATATCTTTCGAACAAGTTGGGTATACGCACCGAATGGCAAAAACTTTGTTCGTACCATGCTTAGATTAGGCCCCGATAAAGATGCACTCAATATAGTGGCAGACCAGACCGGAGCACCGACCTATGCGCCGGACATAGCTCGCCATTTGATTGAGGTTATACATAAGGAAAGAAATGCAGACAGGGCCCATTATGGAACGTATAACTTTACGAATGGAGGGCAGACAAATTGGGCTGATCTAACCCGATTTATATTCGAAAATGAAGGGATCAATTGTATTGTTAACGATACAACCACAGCAGCCTATGGCGCACCTGCACCTAGACCACATTGGAGCGTATTGGATAATACTAAACTTGAAAAAACCTTCAATATTCGTTTTCCCAATTGGGATGAAAGTGTACGTACTTGTCTGAATGTCATCAAGACTCAACAAGTCAAGACCTAAACTGTTACCTTTATAAGACAAGTGCCGTATCCATTGAATAGAATACTTGCCATATCCATTTTTATAATTTTTGGGATTTCCCAATTATGGGCTACCCATAACAGGGCCGGTGAGATTAGTTACAAACAAACGGGACCGCTAACTATTGAAGCTACCATTACAACATATACCAAGGCTTCAAGCACGTCTGCCGATAGAGATACGCTAACCTTATTTTGGGGCGATGGCTCTAGCACACTTTTAGAACGAGATAATGGCAATGGGGACGTTATACCCGGTGATATAAAAATTAATTATTATTCCGGTACGCATACCTATGCCAGCCGTGCGACCTATACCTTATCCTTCCAAGATCCAAATCGAGTAAATAATATCTTGAATGTAAATTATCCCAATTCTGTAGAGATCCCTTTTTATTTAGAAACCACATTCACACTATTAAATACACAGTTTGAAGGGCTTAATAATTCAGTCACCTTACTCCAGCCGCCGTTAGACTTTGCTTGTATCGAGCAGCCATTTATTCATAATCCTACCGCATTTGATGCCGATGGAGACAGTATTTCTTATGAACTAATTATTCCATTAGAGACGGAAGGTATGACCGTGCCGAATTACCAATTTCCAGATGAAATAGGTCCAAGTGCATTGGAAAATATCATAAGCTTGGATCCTTTAACGGGTGACTTTTTATGGGATGCACCTAAAATAGCCGGCGAATACAATATAGCCATTCGTGTTAATGAGCATCGTAATGGTACTATAATCAGTAGCACCATTCGAGATATGCAGATCTTTGTGGATGTCTGTAATAACCAACCTCCTATTATTGAAAGTATTGAGGAGTTATGTGTGATAGCCGGAGAAAAAGTAGAAATTACCATAGGCATAGATGATTTGGATGAAGATCAATTAGTCATTTTTTCGGCAACAGGTGGTCCGTTCTTCGTAGACAGTTCACCCGCTTTTCTGACAGGGCCAAATGAATTTACAGATCCTGCTTTTTCGAATACCTTGCATTGGCAAACAAACTGCAGCCATATTAGAGACCAGTATTATCAGGTGGTGCTTAGAGCACAAGATAATTTTGGTGCAGAAAATCAAGGACTAACTACATTGAAGACTATACGTATTCGCGTGTTGGGACCGCCACCTTTAGACTTGCTTTCTGAGAAAATAGAAGAGGGCGTCCGTCTACATTGGGAAAATCCATACGCCTGTGATTTAAATGCGACAGAAAAGTTTATAGGCTTTAGTGTTTGGCGACGAGAAGGTAGTAATCCAACGCCATTTGGCGAATGTGAAAATGGTTTGGAAGGAAAGGGCTACGAGATAGTCGAATATCTTAGCTCTGAAAAAGAAGATGATCGATATGTATACATTGATGAAGCCGTAGAAACATCTAAAATATATTGCTACCGAGTGTTAGCAGAGTTTGCTGAAACTACAGATGATGGAATACCTTTCAATAGGGTAGCATCGATTCCAAGTGAAGAGACGTGTATCCGATTATCTAAAGATGTAGCGCTGATGACTAAGGTTTCGGTTAGAGAAACAGATATAACAAGTGGGATCATTGATGTGGGATGGCTAAATCCAACAGCCGTTGATTTTGATACCTTATTTAATCCAGGGCCTTATACCTTTACCTTAGAGCGTGCTATTCCTGGTGCCGCATTCAGCGCTATAGCATCATGGACATCAGACGTATTTTCCTTATTTACAGTTGAGACGTTTGTTGATGAAAACGTAAATACTGAAGAAGCACAATATCTTTACCAATTGGTAATAGCCGATACGGACATTGAAAAAACATCCTCAATTGCAAGCAGTATATTTCTAAATGTAAATCCTAACGACAAGCGTAATATTTTAAGCTGGGATTATGCTGTTCCTTGGCAAAACTTTCTTTTTTATATATATCGGGAGACCAGTAGTCCTGGTACTTTTGAGCTCATAGATAGCACTACCGTAAATACATTTACAGATCTAGGATTGGAGAATGGCGAAGAGTATTGCTACTATGTGGAAGCATTTGGAACGTATGGATTGGATGGTATACCAAGCCCATTGATTAATCTTTCGCAAGAAAATTGTGGAATCCCGATTGATCTTTTAGCACCATGCCCACCGAATCCAACCTTGATTTCCATTTGCGATTTGCTCGAAGAATCGCCTGAAGCTGAAGACTTATTTAATACCCTTGAATGGACATTGGAATTAGTGGACTGTCCAGAAAATGAGGATGTGGCTGCATTCAGGATTTATGCACTTAGCGAGCTGAGTGGAGATTACGAGTTTTTAGTTGAACTCACGGCAGACGAATTTAGTTACATGGATTTTCGAGATGACATCGTCAATGGGTGTTATAAAATTTCTGCCGTTGATGAAGTAGGAAATGAAAGCTTGCTTTCGGAAGCGATTTGCGCCGAAACCTGTGCTATTTACGAATTGCCCAATACCTTCACACCCAATGGAGATGGAGCCAATGATAGCTTTGTCCCTCGAAAAAATCTATTCATTGATGCGGTAAATTTTACGGTCTACAACCGATGGGGCAATTTGGTTTTTAAGACGAATGATCCTGAACTAAATTGGGATGGTAGAGACCTTAAAGATGCCCCTGTTGATGATGGTACCTACTATTATGTTTGTGATCTTATCCAATCAAATGATGGTTTAGAAGAAGTGGTAAGCACCTTAGAAGGCTATATCGAGGTAATTCGATAATCATCAGCTCACGCTTATTTTGGACTTTTTTAGAAAGTATTCTATGATCCAAATGCGTAGTATTGCCCTAGATGTACGATAATAAAATAATCTCCTTTAACGGTCTGCCCTTGTTTCAAAGGGCCAAATTTACAGCGAACGAAATCATGCAAGGGGAGCTCAAAGAGTTTGCCTGTTTCTTTTATATGCTAGAAGGCAGCTTGATAAGCTATGATAACAGAGGGGCTCACCGAATCAATAAGTTGGACGGTATAGCGAAAAATTGCGGTCGCTATGTGCAACAATACGTGAATGAGGCCGGTGATAATTATTGTGAGGCGATAGCTGTTTATCTGTACCCTGAATTGCTCAAAAAGATCTATTCCGATGACTATCCCAAAGTGGTAAAAGGAAGGACTAAAAAGCCCAATAAGTATATAGCCAATGAGCTGGTAGAGCGATATATGAATGGTCTTGCCTTGTACTTTGAAGAATCCGACGTGATTGATGAGGAACTCAGTATACTTAAAATAAAAGAGTTGATACTTATATTACTTCGCTCTTCCATTCATAAAGATGTAGAACGGCTTCTTCTGGATATTTTTTCTCCCGCAGAAACTGCATTTAAAACTATAATTGAGAATAATATTTTTAATCCATTAAGTATGCCTCAGTTAGCGTACATATCTAACATGAGTCTATCTACCTTTAAGCGAACGTTCAAAAAAGTGTTTAATGAAACCCCAGCCAAGTATATTAAGAATCGTCGACTCGAAGCGGCAGCTACACAATTACTGAATAGCACCTCTGCTATTCAACACATCGCCTTTGATGTGGGGTTTCAAGATGTTACCACCTTTACGGCTTGTTTTACAGAAAAGTTTGGGAAATCACCATCCAACTATAGACTGAACCAAGATAGAAACTAATTGAGCTTTTTGGGAAGGCTTGCTGCCGGACGTAACTCCATTTTTGCATTGTTATCTAATTTAAAAAACAAGAAAAGATGAAGTATTTATTGCAGTCACTTATTCTATTATTTACACTTAATCAATCAGCTATGGCACAAAAAGGATTTGACATCGAAAAAGAAATTACCATCAATGTTTCGGCAGCCCAATTATGGGATATGGTAGGACCTGGTTTCATAGATGTATATAAATGGTCTTCCAATGTAGATCATGCAGAAGGGAAAGGCATTTCTTCCTTTGAAGGAGCTGTGTGTGATGAACGATTTTGTGATGTCAATGTAAAAGGATTTAGTAAGATCAGTGAAAAACTAGTCAATTATGATGAGCAAAGTATGAACCTAGCATATACAGTACAAAATGGAATGCCAGGATTTATCACCTTGGCTAAAAATGACTGGACCGTAGTTCCTGTAAATGCTAACACATCTAAGTTGGTTATGAAAGGGACGTTCCGATCTAAAGGCCTTATGGGCACACTCATGAATGGGGTAATGAAAAAGAAAATGGCAGAAACATTAGAGACCGTATTAAATGATGCTAAGGTTTTTGCGGAAACCGGAGAGATTTCTATTGCAAAAAAAGAACGTAACCAGGAATTAGCAAAGAAGAAAAGAGCAGCATAAATCAAGCGCTTTTTTTAGTCAACAATGTCAAAAACCTCTTCAGAAATGAAGGGGTTTTTTAATAGAACCTTTCGATTTGAATGCTTGTTTGTACCTTGAATGCTAGTTATGAAACAGACATTTGAAATAGGAGGCTTGAGTTGTATGAGTTGTGTGACGAAAATTCAAAACGCCTTACATAATCAAACAGATATACAATCGGCAATAGCAGATAAAGATGCTGGCCGATTAGTTATTGAAAGTAATAGACCCTACTCAGAGCAAGAGTTGCATGAGATAGTACACGCATTGGATCCTAAGTATACTATTGCTACAAGGCAAAAAGATCTTGGTTTTTCAGATGAAGTGCCTAAGGACTCTTGGCTACAAAAATACAAACCCATTCTGCTGATTTTCTCTTTCATTCTAGGTGTTAGTCTTTTGGCTCAATATCCATTTGCATCCTTTGATGGCATGCAATGGATGCGCCATTTTATGGCTGGCTTCTTTTTATGCTTTTCCTTCTTCAAATTTTTGGACTTATCTGGATTTGCTAACAGCTATAAAAGCTATGATATTATTGCGGCCCAATGGCCAACTTGGGGATATGTCTATGCCTTCATTGAATTAGCACTTGGCATTGCATACCTATTATCTTGGCAGATGCTATTTGCGAATATTGTCGCCTTTATCGTAATGTCAATAAGTATTATAGGCGTGTTGCGATCCGTTTTGAATAAACAGAAAATTCAATGCGCTTGCTTAGGGACCGTCTTCGATTTACCGATGAGTACCGTGACTATCATAGAAGATGGTTTAATGATTATCATGAGTGCAGCGATGATAGTATACTACCTGTAAGGATGTGCTATCGGTTTAGCTTTGCATAAATGTCAACACTGATAAACTGGCCATCTTTCAGCTCACAATCTCGCATGGTGCCTTCCAGTTTGAAGTCCATTTTTGACATAGCCCGTTTACAATTTGTATTGTTGGATTCGACAAAACCTTCAATTCGATGGAGTCCTAATTCCTTAAAACCGTATTGACATATTAAAGGAAGAGCCTCTGGCATAAAACCTTGTCCCCAATATTGAGGCAGGAGCCATAAACCGATTTCTGCTTTTTTATGTATATCAGAAATATCATTGAGTCCACCTGCACCATAAAAGCTATCATTGTCTCTTGAGCAAATGGCCCACCAACACTGACTCGCTTTTTCAAACCAGTCCATTTGTTCTTCCGTAGCTTTTAGGGAATCAAAACTGACACCATAATGGGCAATAACTTGTGGATGAGAAAGGCCTTTATATATATATTCGATATCAGTACTGATAATGTTTCGTAATAGTAAACGATCCGTGTTTATATCTTTTTGAATATGGTTCATGGCATACGATTATTTGGTAAAGGTACTAATGATGATACGGCCCAATGTCCTTATTGGAATTATCCAATAACTTTATTTGTTAGTTGCTATAACTAGAAAGAGATTTTATACTTATTTTTATATAGCATGAAAGTGTATAAATCCATACTTGTGAGCTTTTTAGCTTTTCTGATGGTACTGTCTACCTCAGGCCTTACCATGGATATGCATTTTTGTAAAGACAAACTGAAACGAGTTAACCTCTTTGGCAAGGCAAAAACCTGCCAAGAAGTAGCTCTCTTAATGAAGTCTTGTTGTAAGAAAGGCCGTTCTTGTTCGCTAAAAGCAGTAACTAGCTGCGGTGCGGATGGAGATCACAAAGGATGTTGCTCTAATCAGAGTATCGAATTTGATACAGATATTGATCTATTTCATACTCAAATAGGAGAGCTAGTATGCTCCTTAGATATGGATCTAAGTAGCCCACCTCAAGATTATTTGACCCATTTAGTTTGGTTTGATGACTATCACCACTTTATAGTTCACCCGCCTCCAGAGGACTATGCTGGATGTTCAAAACGGGTCTTGTACCAATCATTTCTTTGTTAGCCATGTTTCTTCGTATTCAATTAATGACGAACTAGTTCATTAATTGTACTTGGATGGTGAACCATCCGCATTCTACTATTGAAGAAGAAACTAACAATGAAAAAATATTATAAACATTTAATACTAATTATGGCAGTTGCCTTTATGTGTCCTAAATCAATTTGGGCACAAGGACCGCCCATTACAGGTGATAAGCCAATAATGTTGGCTAAAGGCAACGTGGTTCTTAAAACCCTGTCAGAAGTCAGGGCATTGGAAAAGCAAACCGCCTTAATTAGTCCACTTATGGTACATTACATTCCCCAAAAGAATGTCTTAGTAGGAGTGCATATACCGCTTATTAATACCTTGTCTGTTGATGCGGATACTGAATCAATGTCAGGACTTGGTGATGTTCAATTCTTGGGTAAATATCAATTCTACCGGAATGACCAAATGGGTAAAACCTTTCGAATAGTAGCAAAGACCCTGCAGCTTTTACCTACAGGTCAAGAAACGGATATAGAAGGTCAAAGTGAAGCTCGATATAGATCTTATTATGGATTTGTAGCGGGTTTAGAAACCATAAAGTATGGTATCTCTAATGAGACAGGAATCAAATTGGATCCAGCGGGAGATACAGACCTTTGGCGATATAAACTGGGGTTTGGGCTACCGCTCAAGAAACCTGTGTATCCGGTAGATCAGATAAACCTATACTTCGAGTACCAGAGTGATTACTATTTCGATGGAAGGTATATGCTGCTTTATGGACAAGGTATTCAATATGCTAAAAAACGAGTTACATTGGAAACAGCAGTGCAGTTTCCATTATTTCAAATAGATATACCAGATGCCAGAAAAAGACGTTACAGTCTGATTTTTGGGGCACGGTATGTCATTTAAAACGCAAAAATTATGAAAAATATAATAATGATCTTAGCTGTTTTCATGTCTACCGGACTATTTGCCCAGGATATGGATGCATTTACAGTTAGAGTAGATGGATTAGGTTGTCCTTTCTGTGCATACGGATTGGAAAAAAAGTTTACCGAATTAGAAGGTATAGATGCTATAGCAATAGATATGGAAACCGGTGTGTTAACCTTTGATTTTCCAGCATCAGCTGGCCTTAGCTTAGAAAAAGTGGCGGACCAAGTAAATGCAGCGGGCTACACGGCAGTTGAATCTAATGTATCTAGAGCCAATGGAACAGATGAATCAATAATACCTACTGAAACAATAGTGAATGAAGAATCTCAGCTAGTTGAATTTCAAATGTCTGTTGCAGGGAACTGTGATATGTGTAAATCAAGGATAGAAAATGCGGCATTATCTACACAAGGGGTAGTTGAAGCTTCGTGGGATAAAGATACCCAGGTTCTTCATTTTGTGTTTGACAAAATGCAAACGGATGAAGCGACGATAGGTAGTAATATAGCTGCTTCTGGACATGATAATGATGAAGCATTGAGCATGCAAGAGACATATGATAATCTTCCTGGCTGTTGTAAATACGAAAGAGACGCTACAGATGATTCAACGCCTGAAAAATAATACATGTATAATCCTTATCCTTAGCATTACCCTGGCTTCTTGCCAGCGTAATGCTAAGGAGTGGAATGAAGTCCAAAAAATATCGCTGGACTCCATCGCCCCCATTGGATTAACATATTCGGACAATGGAATTTGGTTGTCCGATGGCGATAAAAATCGACTGGTACTTTTAAATGATCATTTCGAAGTGCAGCAAATAGTAGAAAATATAGCCAGACCAATGCACATCGAAAATGATAATGGAAAGATCCTTATTCCTTCTTATGGTGCAGATGCTATTTTAAGCTTCGACGGGAATACGATAGATACCTTAGCACTTCCAGAAGCATTAGATGCACCTGCAGGTGTGGCAAGGTGGAAGGATGAAATGGCAATTGCTGATTTCTACAAACATAGGATTCTATACTATGATGGAACTACATGGATCTCAATAGGAGAAGAAGGTAAAAAAATAGGGCAGTTATATTATCCAACGGATGTGCAGATCACAGATAATGAAATTATAGTAGCAGACGCCTATAATAATCGGATTCAAGTATTTGACAAAGCCGGTAAAGCAACCCGATTAGTCGGGAGCACTGAAAAAATGAATGCAGCTACTGGCCTTTTTGTAGGTTCTGAGCAATGGTTTGTTTGTGATTTCGAAAATAACCGACTCATCATTTATAACAAGGCAGGTATAGTCGATCAAATTATTGAAAACATTAATAAACCTACTGATGCCTTACTCTGGAACGACCAGTTATTCGTAACCAGCTATGGCGATAAACAACTATTCATTCTGAAAAAATAAAACACGATCAATCATGAAAAAATTAGTACTCCTTTTTACTCTTTTTACCATTTTAACGAGCTCTTTATACGCGCAAAAAGAAGTAATCTTACGCATTAATCACCTGTTAGGAGACGTGGAGTTTGAGTATAATGAACCGCATATGACAGATGAAGGCAATCACTTTAAAGTGGAACGATGCGAATACTACCTTTCTGAAATAACCATTATTCATGATGGTGGGCAAGAGCTCTTGATTGAGGATCTTTGGATCCTAGAGCAAGCAGGCAAAATAGCCTCAAATCACGATCTAGGGCTTTTAGACGTTGAGGATATCGAAGGGATCATTATTCATGTCGGCGTTGACGAACCACATAATCACCTTGATCCGGCTAGTTGGCCTGCTGAGCATCCATTAGCCCCTAAAAACCCATCTATGCATTGGGGCTGGGCAGCCGGCTACCGATTTTTTGCTTTTGAAGGTTTTGCAGGGGAAACGAACTTGGTAAATAGTGTTCAATTTCACGGGGTAGGTAATTCGCTCTATCGCGACACTGAGATTCTAGTAGAAGCTGTAGAAGAAGATGGCAAATGGGTCATCGAATTGGATGCGGACTATGCAGAAGCAGTGCGCACCATTGATGTGAACCCAGGCGTAATCAGCCATGGAGAAATTTGGCATGCAGCAACCGTTGCCGAGAACTTTAGCACCCGCGTTTTTGCGCCATCTAATCTGTTGATAAATACAGAGGATGAAGAAATGGAACTGACAATGAATGTATACCCAAATCCTTCTTCTACGGGTAATGTCTATTTTGAAGCGCCTGAAGGACATCCATATGGAACCCTGGATATTTATAATGGTACAGGTTCGTTGGTGGCACAACATCAGGTTTTTTATGGTGGTCTATCCATTGTAATAGAAACAAGTGGGCAATATATTCTTCGATTTTCAGAAGACGGAAAGGTCCTTTCTAGCCAAAAGTTGCTCGTAAAATAATGCGTCCAAAAGCAAGATATATTGCTTTTTGTATCACACTCCTTCTTGCAGCATCATGCAAGAAGGAGGCGTGTTCGGATATCGATGTAAATGCACGGGCCTTATTCGAATGGCCCGAACATTTCCCTTCTATGTCAGTTCCTGATGATAATGGCTATACAAAGGAACGATGGACATTGGGCAAAAAACTATTCTACGAAACTAGCTTGTCGCAAGATGGCCAAGTGAGTTGCGCTAGTTGTCATGATCCTGAAAAATTCTTTACGGATGGACTAGCCACTTCATTTGGAAATCAACAATTGATGGGTATTCGAAATGCACCTAGCTTGGCTAATGTAGTATTTGAACCCTATTTGCTAAGAGAAGGTGGCGTGCCAAGCTTAGAAATGCAAGTGCTTGTTCCATTTCAAGAACATAATGAATTTGGGCTCAATATTTTGGAAGCCGTGGATAGACTGAAATCAGATCCTGAATACCTAGGTTTAGCCGAAGAAGCCTATGACCGTACTATGGATGCATTTGTCATCACTAGAGCCATAGCCAACTTTCAACGAAGCCTTGTTTCAGCGAATAGTGCCTATGATCAATACCTAATAGGAAGCTACTGCCTAAGTGATAAAGAAGCGGAAGGCATGGCGCTTTTTGAAAGCGAACGTTTGGCTTGCTCCCAATGTCATAACGGCATTTTATTTACGGACCATAGTTTTAAAAATAATGGCTTGTATATCGAGTATGACGACCCAGGCCGCTTTCGGTTAACAAATGAGCCATCAGATCTAGCCACCTTCAAAGTGCCATCTCTGCGAAATGTGGCTGAAACAGCGCCATATATGCATGACGGCTCATTTACAAGCTTGGCACAAATTATCGATCATTATGCAAGTGGTGGCTTTGATCATCCCAATAAATCTGAAATTGTAGACGGATTTACATTGAACCAACCAGAAAAAGAAGCACTCATCAGCTTCCTCAAAACCCTTACAGATCATTCCTTTTCTTCTGATCCAAAATTCAAATAATCATGGCAAAGAATACACCATTCACAACTACATATTTAATCGCAGTCCTGTTCTTTTTTAGTGCCTGTCAACCTGAGCCAGAAGAACCCGTTTTGTTTGATGGAACCCCATATATATTAGAACACGGTATTTTACCTGATCCTAATTTGCCAGCCGATAATTCACTTACAGAAGCAGGAGTGACTTTAGGTAAAATGTTATTCTATGATAAAAAATTATCTAGAGACAATATCCAGTCTTGTGCCACTTGTCATGACCAAAGTATTGGATTCTCAGATTCCACAAGATTTAGCCTGGGCGTAGCTGAATTACCCGGTACAAGGCAAGCTATGAGCATAGTAAACATGGCTTGGAATACGAATGGTTTCTTTTGGGATGGTAGGGCAGAACTGTTACGACATCAAGCTGTTTTGCCTATCGAAGATGAACTTGAGATGGATGAAAGCATAGAGAATGTGCTGGCCAAATTAGCCGCTGAAAAGGAGTACCGCGATCAATTCACAAGAGCCTTTGGCGATGAAGATATTACGGAAGAACGTCTGGCCTTAGCACTAGAGCAGTTTATGTTTAGCATCATATCCTATCAGTCTAAATATGATAGATATTTAGCAGGGGAGGCAACACTTACGGATAGTGAGGAACGAGGTCGTGAATTGTATTTTTCTGAGTTTAATCCTTTCTTCCCAGAAGAATCTGGAGCGGACTGCGAGCATTGTCACGGGGGCTTTAATTTTGAGAATGATATGTACATGAATAATGGCTTAGACGCAGATGGTAATATCATCGATGCAGGCCGCTTTCTAGTGAGTAATAGTCCAGCGGATATTGGGAAATTTAAAGTGCCTTCGCTTAGAAATATAGGAGTGACCCAACCTTACATGCATGATGGCCGTTTTAAAACCTTAGAGGAGGTCATCGATCATTATGACCATGGAATAGTAATGAGTAGCACCTTAGATCCGGCACTTATTCAAGTAGTTGAACCAGGCTTAGGTTTATCAGAACAGGATAAAGAGGATCTAATCAATTTTCTTCATACCTTAACTGATGAAACGTATTTAGCGAATCCATTATATGCAGATCCTTTTTAGTCGATGTATTATTTTGTATTTCTTGTTCAATGCCCTTCCCGGAGTCGGACAAGTATTCCTTCAAATAGAAGAGAAAAATGTAGTCAAAACAATAAAGATTTATCCAGGTGATCGATTCCAATTTCAACTCAAAGGCTATGATCCAGAATGGGAAAAAGCAACGCTGGAAAGCTTTAACCTGGAATTAAACAGTATTTATACAGAGTCTGGCCTGTATAGTTTAGATGAGTTCTCTGCTATACGCGTAGCGGGCCCGTCTTTTCCAAGAATTTTGGGTGCTGCTTTCCAAACCTTTGGTACCACTTGGCTTGTCCTATGGGGCTTGTCACCTTTTACCAACAGTGGATTTCGTTGGAGTGATGGCATCATTGGTGCCGTGGCCTTTATTCCAGGTATAGTACTGAGAAAGATGTACAGATACAAAACTGTAAAGCTCAACGATAATAATAGACTACGAATTATGGATATCCGAATGAGTGTTCCCTAAGTATTTACTTGCTGCAAATAGGACAGATTCCAGAAACGGTAAAATTGATTTCATCCATCACATAGCCTTTAGGTAACTCGAACGAGGGTATAACATGCTCCAAACAGGTAACGGATTGGCAGCGAATGCAACTGAAATGTACATGATTGTGATTGTGATCATACTCAGACTCACAACTATGACAGGCAGCATACTTGGAGACGCCATCCATATCAATAATCTTATGGATGATTCCTTCATCAACTAGTTTGTCTAACGAACGATAAATAGTTACTCTGTTATAACTATCCTTTAAATCTTGAATTAAGGCGTTATGTGATATGGCTTTATCACTCTTTACAATAATCTGTTCAACGGCTTGACGGGCAGGTATTCTCTTTTCAGTTGACATAATGCAAAGATAGGTCTTTTGGTAGTGCAGAACTAGGGTATCTAGCGAAAAGCTAAGGCCAGAAAATAAAAAAGCTCGTGACTTCTCACGAGCAAAAACGAATTTTACAATTTAATAACCAAAACTTACACAATGTAAATATATAACATATTATTAAAATTCACAATATGTATTTTGCTTAAATACAGTGTTATAGAAATATTAAAATTATTTAATGTGTAAGTAGCAGAAAATCTGAAGGGTAGAATGCTAACTAGGGTAGGAATTAGCTATAATTTTAACATATAGAATTTTTGAGATATTTCTATATCACGCATTTTCGCTAATTCATTCATGAAAATGTCAATGGCTTGGCGCCCTTTTAGCCCTAAATCTTGGGTAAATTCATTGACATAAAGCTGGATATGCTGTTCCATAACGGCCTCTTCCATAGCTTGTGCATGACTTCGGACATAGGGCATTACCGCTTCTTTATGCCTAAAAGCATAGCGGATGCTTGCTTTTAATTGATCTTGGATCTTTACCTTAACAGCATTATCCAAGCTTCGGCGTACGACAATGCCGCCTAAAGGAATAGGGGCATCCGTAATTTTTTCCCAGTGATCACCTAGATCAATGACCTTATGCAGACCCTTGTCTTGATAAGTGAATCGATTTTCATGTATAATAATCCCTGCATCATACTTGCCCATCAAAACGCCATCCTCAATTTCATGAAACAATATATGTTCCTTTTCAACTATGGCGTTGTTTGCAAAATCGAATAAAAAATGGGCGGTCGTATTAGCACCTGGTGTTGCAATGCGCTTTCCATTCAAATCATGCATGCGCATATGCGGATCTTTACTAATTACTAAAGGCCCTACACCGCGGCCCAATGCAGCACCATATGGTAGAAGTTCGTAGTCTTCTAGAATATAGGGTAGGCTTGCAAAGCTTACTTTCAAAACATCATAGTGGCCGTCCTTTGCCCAGCTATTTAAGGTTTTAATATCTTCCAATGCCACCTGCCACGAAAAGTCATTACTGATTCTATTGTGTACCAATGCTTCAAATATGAAGGTATCATTAGGGCAAGGTGAATAAGCAATGTTTAGATTCATGGAATTATTTTAAAAATGGCTACGTTTTGGTAACCTTTGCACAAGAATAATCACAATGCACGATATAAAGGTAATCTACGAGGATAATCATCTTATTGCAGTTAACAAACCAAATGGGGTGCTAGTTCAACCCGATGAGACCGGTGATCATACGCTTATGGATCAGGTCAAATTATACATCAAATGGAAGTACGACAAACCGGGTGATGTATTTTTAGGTTCTTTCCATAGATTGGATAGGCCAGTTAGTGGTGTAGTCTTATTTGCTAGAACCAGCAAAGCCTTGACTCGTATGAATGATCTGATTCGAGAACGTAAAGTAGGCAAAGAATATCTAGCCATAACTGAAGAACGTCCCCAAGATATTTCAGGTCAATTAACCCATTACTTGATTAAGGATACCTTTAAGAATCGTACACATGTCCATAATTCGAAGAGAGGAAGCGCCAAAAAAGCAGTCCTCAGATACGAACTTACAGGATACCTTAAAAATCACAGTCTTATAAAAATAGACTTAGAAACCGGGCGATCACATCAAATCCGCGCCCAACTAGCCAAGATAGGCGCTCCTGTCTGTGGTGATCTCAAATATGGAGGGGCTCAAAAATTAAAAGGAGGAAGTATTGCTTTGCATCACCAAACTATGTCATTTGTTCATCCAGTAAAAAAAGAACCCGTGACGATTTCTTGCGATCCACCTGAATTTCATCCATGGAGCATATTTTTTTAAGTTTCTCACACGCCTACCTTTTAAAAAATAGATTACTTTTGCGCTCGGTGAGGGCTGTACGGCCAGCTCCTTCTGAATCCCCCCAGGGCAGAAATGCAGCAAGGGTAGGAGGTTGAGCGGTTCGGTGTAGTTCCTCACTTTTTTCTTTTACTTATATCGATCAAAACCAATCTCTCATGAAATTCTTCGTAGATACAGCAAATCTTGAGCAAATAGCTGAAGCAAAAGACCTCGGAATACTAGACGGTGTGACTACTAACCCTTCCTTAATGGCTAAAGAAGGTATCAGTGGTACCGACGCACAGCTTGCACACTATAAAGCGATTTGTGATCTAGTCGATGGCGATGTATCTGCCGAAGTAATATCTACCGATTTTGAAGGCATGGTTAAAGAGGGGATTGCCTTGTCTGAGATTGCACCGAATATTGTAGTGAAAGTACCTATGATCAAAGACGGAGTGAAGGCTATCAGTCATTTCACTAGTCAAGGCATTAAGACTAATTGTACCTTGGTCTTCTCCGCAGGCCAAGCCATTTTGGCTGCTAAAGCCGGCGCAACGTACGTTTCACCCTTCATCGGACGAATTGATGATATCAGTTGGGATGGCATGAATCTGATTGAAGAGATTGCAGAAATTTACGCTATGCAAGGTTTTGAAACCGAAATATTAGCCGCATCTATTCGGAGTCCTAAACACATTGTCTCATCAGCTAGATCGGGTGCCGATGTAGTCACGTGTCCATTGTCATCTATCCTTGGATTACTAAAACATCCATTGACAGATATTGGCTTAGCTAAATTTTTAGCCGACCATAATAAAGCGAATAGCTAGTTAGATCGCTTGTAGTACACGTTCAATAAGTTTTTCTACTGTAGCTCGCGGATTAGTTGAGAATTCACCATTGGCTCGATTGGCCAGTAGGGCATTACATGATATCGCTTCATGACCTAATTGATTCGCCAATAAATAGATGCCTGCTGTCTCCATCTCGAGATTGGTCAGCTGGTATTCATCCCAGCTAAAGCGGCTCAAGATATCAAAGGAAGGTATGCGCGTTTTTCCCCTGATATTCCGTCCTTGGGGTCCGTAAAAGCCTGGTGCTGTAAGGGTAATACCTTGTAAAAATGAAGCGGCTTCTTCGAACTTTTGTATGAGTTTAGGAGAGGCACTACTAGCATAGGGAGCAATTTTTTTGATGGGCCATACTTGCTCAAATTCTTTTGTCAATGCATCCTCTTTAGAGGTGGATTCATAGGCATAATAATGGGCTAAGCCACCCAATCCGATAGCATAACGGCTGATCAATAATGAATCTACAGGAATGGAAGATTGCAAACAACCCGATGTTCCAATTCGATAAAAACGTAAAGATGTATGCGTGGTTTTAGGCTTTCGCTGGTCAAAATCAATGTTGGCTAAAGCATCTAATTCATTAAACACAATATCGATATTGTCGGTACCTATACCCGTAGAAATGACCGTCAATCGTTTGTTATTAAAGTGGCCAGTGACGGTTCTAAATTCTCTGCATCGGCGATCAAACTCTATATTGTCAAAGCCTTGAATGACCCTATCTATCCGATCAGGGTCACCCACCGTAATAATATCTTGAGCTATTTCATGGGGCAGCAATTGTAAGTGGTAAATACTACCATCAGGATTCAATATTAATTCGGAAGGAGATAAGATCATTTGCTAGATTTGTGGGCGTTTGATACAAAAATAGAAAATGACAAAGAAAGCCTTCATATTAAATAATTGTGGCACTTGCCAACGGATCATCAAAGAAGTCGGATGGGATTCCGAAATTCAGAATATCAAGGAGAAAAATATTGATGCTAAAACGCTAGATAAAGCAGCTAAGGCGCTAGGTGGATATGAGGCCATATTCTCTAAACGAGCGATGAAATACCGGAGTATGGGCCTTAATGAGATGAATCTTAGCGAAAAGGACTATCGTAAATATATTCTAGAGGAATACACCTTTTTGAAGCGCCCAGTGTTTGTCATAGGTGACCAATATTTTGCAGGTAATACCAAAAAAGTAGTGGCTGCTGTCAAAGAAGCCAATCAAGCCTAGGGCGTATCCCCTGTAGTCCATTGACTACAGCGGTCGTTACGTTTCGCCCCTCTCTATTCGTTCGGTCGCGATGCTACTATGTAGGCATCGGAATCCTGGTCACGATCCTATGTAGTAGGCATCGGAATCCTGGTCACGATCCTATGTAGTAGGCATCGGAATCCTGGTCACGATCCTATGTAGTAGGCATCGGAATCCTGGTC
>JAHDDO010000004.1:48382-175961 GCA_020629315.1 Saprospiraceae bacterium
TAGGCATCGGAATCCTGGTCACGATCCTATGTAGTAGGCATCGGACCAAGGGGCTGCACATCACTTACGCAGGAAAAATAGCTACAGTATGCTGAGTCAGGAACATGGAAGGGTTTACGTCTCGCTTGCGAGACCGATCCGCTAGGAGAGCCTGGAATACTCCGGCCCTGAGGTATGGCAATAGCCATATATCAGGGAGACTCCAAAAGGAAGTATATGGGAAATAAAAAGGGACTAGTTACAACGTAAATAAATCGTTTCTGTGCTTACCGTATTAGATTGGTTACCGGCCCGATCAATAAGATATACGTCTAATGTCAAACTATCCAGTGGGTAAAGATCTGGGCTCTCACAAGGTGGAATATTATCTGGAAATAAACAACAGGTCTCAAAAACGGTCAATTCCATATCGATGAAAACGCCTTTTTCAGAAACGCCTTCAGGTACTTTAGGGATCAGATTGGCTTGATCATATAAGTTGCCTGTGCGACTATCAAATACAAATAGGTTAAACGTGCCGTCCTCTTGATCATTACCTATATCTCCATCACCATCTTCAATATGTAAAAATAGGGTCAAGAAGTCAGCCGTTCCACTACCTTGATCCATGGTGTCTTTGCTAATTCCCTGATATTCTAATGCTGGAATCTCAGAAAGATTTGGGCCCTGAACACAGGCAGCCAATAAAAGGATAAAAAGACAACTAAGTAGAGGTGCAGTGATTTGCATATTTTTGATATCGTAAATCTATAACGCTTGTTTACAAAGATTCAATATATCATCCAAGAATACAAGCAAGGTCAATTAGAATTTGATCAAGTCGCATTGGCTATTTTCAAATTCCAATACGAAAATAATACGCTTTACAAATCCTTTTGTGAATTAATGGGGATACAATCTCCTGAAGACATAAAAAGCATACAGCATATTCCCTTTTTACCTATTGTGTTCTTTAAGCACCATACGATAAAGACAGGGGTCTGGGATGCGGAAGATGTTTTTAAAAGTAGTGGTACTACTCATGCGAATCAATCCAGTCATTTGATTCGGGATCTAGAGGGGTATCACCATCATGCTTTGGAAAGTTTCGAGGCTCATTTTTCTACTATAGATGCCAGTCTTGTGCTAGGGCTTTTACCCAATTATCTAGAGAAAGGCGAATCTTCACTAGTCAGTATGGTGAATCATTTTATAGGAAAGTCAAACCATCCAGACAGTGGTTTTTTTCTTCATGATCATGATGCTTTATTTGCCATTGTAGAGAAAAATAAGAATGTGCCTATCTATTTGTTTGGCGTCAGTTATGCCTTGCTTGATTATGTGGAGCGTTACCAACATAAAGACCTTGGGCAATTGTATGTGATCGAAACAGGGGGCATGAAAGGGCGACGGAAGGAAATGACTAAAAATGAAATGTATGCCTTGCTCAAGCAAGGCTTTGGACTTGATCGGTTGTATTCTGAATATGGGATGACGGAACTACTAAGCCAGGCCTATACCTTGGAAGAGCAGCTTTTTGTGCCTGCAACGACCATGGGCTTTAGCATACGTGAACTCAATGACTTTAGAACTGAAGTAGTACCTGGAAAAACTGGACAGCTACATATTATTGATCTCATGAATTATGCAAGTTGTAGCTTTATAGCCACCGATGATCTAGCTAGATCGACTGATATGAAGCGTTTTCAAATCATGGGACGCAGAGATCATGCAGATCTTAGAGGCTGCAACTTACTTATCGAATTTTAAAAGCTAGCAAAACCATCTGTAATCCAGTCAGCTAAGGCTTGACGATTCGCTACGTAGGTAATCCGTTTTTGATCACTGGCATTATTGATATTACCTAACTCTAAGAAAACAATAGGAGGTAAGGTATTTCTGACCACATAAAGATTACGTCCTTGTACAAAACCATTGTATCCTCGTCCTTTTTGATATTCTTCGTACTTATTTGAAAAGGTAGATAACATGTGTTCGGCTAAATCCTTACCGGTTTTTCCATTCTTATAATGATAGAAGAATACATCCCTACGCTTGTCTTTATGATTAGAATCTATATGTAGTGATATTGCATATTGCTCTTTTATGCCCTGCGCTTTATATTTTTGATATAGTGCATTTACTTTGCTAACCCGTTGATTTAAACGTTGGATCTGATCTAATGGGATCTTAACAGTACCCATGCATAATTCATCATTGTCACAAGCGAGTACTTCGCTATCTCTAATCCCGTCTTTATCCTGAATAATCATATGAACCTTCGCTCCCTTTGACATTAGATTACGTACCAATCGCAAGGCAATATCATACGCGTATTCGTCCTCACAAAGCACATTAGGACATGTCGTGCATCTAGCACCAGGATCCGGGCCACCATGTCCACTTATGACATAGTATACCTTACCGGCTAAGCTATTATCTACAATAGGGACGTCCTTATACTTTTCGCCAAAAATCGCATCTGTTACCACCGCTCCTTTTGTTGGGCTAGGAGAGGAAGACGTCTTTGGTGTGGCCTTGACCTCTTTATCTTCTCTTTGTTCTACTTTGGTAGGGGTATTTTGTTTTTCTTCTGTTGCCAGCTCTTGGGTTTCATCCGAATAACAATGTACCAAATGGTGGGGAACCCACAGAATCTTGCTATCTGTGTACATTGTTTTACGTAATTTCTTTTGCTTGATGCTTTCATTATACTCTTTAATATCTACGGCTTGATCCCAGTCGGAGATGTTTAGCGTAGATCGAATAGATACACCATTATATTGCACAATTTCTATAGGTAGATAGTATTCTTGAGAGATATCTAAGGCCGTCTTTTTATCAATATTATTGAGTTCAAAGAATTTTTGAAGGTTGCAAAGATCTTTATCGAGATTGTAGCGTCTCATCAATGCAAAGCTCCCTTCGCCTTTTTGAACACGTACTTTAAGATAGTACGATTCGAAAGCCATCAATTGTGTAGTTGTAAGTACTAACAAGATAGTTAGTAAACGGATTTTAAGCGTCCACATAATTACTTCGGTTTAAGGTCTATGGCAAAATTAAAGAAATCTCTAATATAATCAAGTAAATAGCTAATAAATAGTATGTTATGTATATTATAAAATCGTAATATATTAGATTTTAATATATGTTATCTTTGTATGGATGGGTGTAGCTATTAGGCAGTTTTGGCAATTAGTTCGCAAGGAGTTTGCACTGGAATTCAGAAACCGGGTCAGTCTAGGTGCTGTGCTTTTATTTGTGGTTTGTGCAGCCTATATCTGCTACAAGGTATTTATCACGATAAATGGCTTGGCTTGGATCTCTTTATTTTGGATTATTCTTCTTTTTGCGGCCATTAATTTGATTCAACGTACGTTCAATGCTAGCTACATGAAGCGACGTTGGAACTATTATACGCTCTATGATTCTACGGTAGTCTACCTGAGTAAGTATGCGTACAATTTATTTTTTATGGGGCTAGTCTCTGTTTTACTCATGGGTGTTATGAGTTTGTTTTTTGGCAACATGATAAAGGATTATCCTATGTTTTTGATTGGATTATCCTTAGGCATCCTAGGCATGACCGGAGTTATGACTTTTATTTCAGCCGTAGTGATGCGTGCCGACAGCAATGGCTTACTCATGAGTATTTTAGCGATGCCATTATGCCTGCCCGTTTTATTATTAAGTATGAAAGTGCATGCGGTTAGTTTACGATTGATTCAAGACACGGCCGTTACGGGTGATTATTTGCTTTTGGGTGGTGTAGATTTGTTGATTTTTGGAATTGGATTACTTTTATTCCCTAATCTTTGGAAAGCCTGATACTATGAAATACTGGTGGTGGAAAATAGCCGCAATAGTGATTTTTTGTTATGTCTTATTGGCTGGGATGTTAACCCCTTTAAAGCCTGGCATCCAATCTATCGATAATACCAAAGGTATTTTAGGTGAAGAATTGGTGGTTGGTGTGACAGGATACAATAGTTATTTTGGTTCGGCCCTTCAAAATAGAGCCTTTCTTAAATTATCAGATGATAAGGTAATTGAGACACACCAAATTACAGAGCGGGGTGATTACAAAGCTGATTTACGCTTTAACTTACCCGATCATCTAAGCACGGGCAAGGACGTCGAACGAGCTACGCTAATTATTAATAATGAAGTGGACGGAAGCTTGATTTTGCCCAATGCCATTTTATTAAAAAAAGAAGATAATACGAAGCCATCTGATAAACAATGGGGACAGTTTAATGTCAATGAGTTATTTAAGGCAGATAGGTTTAGGTTCCCTTACAGGAATCAATTAAATGAAACCATCAGGAATACCTTTTTTCATGTAGCTATCTGGTTTGCCATGTTTATTTTATTAATAACCGCATTGGTCTACAGTATTCGTTATTTAATCACCAAGGATTTATTGTTAGATACTAAAGCCGCTGCTTTTACTTCTGTAGCGATCGTCTATGGCCTTATCGGTTTGGCGACAGGTGCTGTTTGGGCAAAATTTACGTGGGGTGCCTTTTGGACTGCTGATGTGAAGTTGAATATGGCTGCCATTAGTGTTTTAATATATATGGCCTATTGGTTATTGCGTTCATCCATTGCGGATGTTGATGCGCGAGGCAGAGTGAGTGCGGCTTATAATATTTTTGCTTTTGTGATAATGATCCCGCTTATTTTCATAATTCCTAGATTAACAGACAGCTTGCATCCTGGAAATGGAGGAAATCCAGCCTTAGGTGGAGAGGATTTAGATAACACCTTACGGATGATTTTTTATCCATCCATTATTGCATTAAGTCTTCTGGGCGTATGGATGTCAAATTTGACGTATAGATATCAAATATTAGTGGACAATGAAATTGAAGAATGAGCAAAAAAAAGTAGATTTGCACCTGTTGAATAATAATTGGTCAACGCAACCTAAATTGATGAATGTAAAGTTCATACTAACAAGCTTCCTGATCAGCTTACCTTGGCTAGTGAAAGCAGAATCTCTCGATTTTTTAAGGAGCACAGGCAAAATTTATTCTGTTGTAGTTGTCATCCTTATCTTATTTATTTTGATTTCTGCGTATTTAATTCGCCTTGATCGAAAGATCAGAACTCTCGAAGAAAAAAACAATAATGAGTCATAAACAAGATGCATTTTATGCGAGTGTGATTCGCAACTTTGATAAAGCAGCGGCTCTCACTGAATATCCAACGGGATTGTTGGAACAAATTAAAGCATGTAATGCCGTCTATCAAATGCGGTTCCCAGTGAAGTTGGGTGATCGTTATGAGGTAGTTGAGGCATATAGAGTACAACACTCTCATCACCGTTTGCCTACGAAAGGAGGTATTCGTTTTAGTCATTTAGTGAATCAGGAAGAAGTAATGGCATTGGCTTCTTTGATGACCTTTAAATGTGCTATCGTTGATGTACCCTTTGGTGGTGCTAAAGGAGGTGTTAAAGTAAGTCCACGTAAGTATAATGCTGAAGCCTTGGAGAAAATCACAAGGAGATATACGGTGGAGTTAGTACGTAAGAATTTTATAGGCCCTGGGATAGATGTACCCGCTCCAGATTATGGTACTGGCCCAAGAGAAATGGCTTGGATTCTGGATACCTACCAACAAATGAAGAATGGAGAGATTGATTCAGCGGGTTGTGTCACGGGTAAACCAGTTAATCAGAATGGGATTAGAGGGAGAACGGAAGCTACAGGAAGAGGTGTATATTATGGCTTACGCGAACTAGTAAATAACAAGGATGCCATGAAAAGACTAGGTATGGAACCTGGTATGGCGGGTAAGCGATTAGTGATTCAAGGGCTTGGAAATGTGGGAAGCTATACAGGACTCATATCTCAGCACGAAGGGGATGCGAAAGTTATTGCTGTTTCAGAGATAGAAGGGACTATTTTAGATGAGAAGGGAATGGACGTAGAGGCATTGATAGCGTATAGAAAAGAGCATGGCTCGATCTTAGGATTTCCGGGTTCAAAAACCTTAGACAATCGAGATGATTGGGTGGGTATAGACTGTGATATTCTCGTGCCTGCAGCTTTAGAAAGTCAGATTCATAAGGATAATGCAGCGGATGTTAAAGCTAAGATTGTGGCAGAAGCAGCAAACGGCCCTGTGACAGCAGATGCAGAAGATATCTTGAATAAGAAAGGGGTGATGGTCGTGGCTGATATGTACTTAAATGCTGGTGGTGTAACGGTATCTTATTTTGAGTGGTTAAAGAACTTGAGTCATATCCGATTTGGACGAATGACAAAGCGGTTTGATCAAAATGCCAATAATAATCTAGTCGACATGGTCCTCAGATTGACAGGCAAAACGATTAGCGAAAAAGAGAGAGCATTGCTTACTAGAGGTGCTGATGAAGTGGATTTGGTGCGATCAGGTCTGGAAGAGACCATGGTCAATTCATTTAATCAAATCTATGATATTTATGCATCTCGAGATAATGTTACTGATTTCAGATCGGCTGCATTTATTTCAGCCTTAGATAAAGTAGCTAGTGATTATATGACATTGGGCGTGTTCCCATAGTAGAAAGATCATAAATAAAATATAGACCCAGTTTTCTGACAAGAAGGCTGGGTTTTTTTATTAATTAGTATTAAATATTATAAGAATCGGCCTGCAAATAGAATAAAATTCTAAATTTAGGGTCGATTTTAAAATAATAAGTGGAAATGCAAGAGAAATTAGACAAAACGGACTTGAAGATATTGCGACTGCTACAGGAGAATAGTAAGATAACAAATCTAGATCTTTCAAAAAAAATAGGGCTTTCACCAGCGCCGACACTAGAACGAGTAAAGAAATTAGAATCTCAGGGTATCATCGAAAGTTACCATGCTAAGGTTAACGCGGCAAAGATCGGATTAGACATACACACCTTTGTTTTAGTCTCTTTAGCTTGGGCTAAGGAAAATGCATATGATAATTTTATTGAAAAGATAAATGACATTTCAGAAATAACGGAGTGTTATATAGTGACCGGTGATGCGGATTTTTTACTAAAGATAATCTGCAAAGATTTGGGATCATACGAACAACTTTTATTTAAAAAGCTTTCCAAAATAGAAGAGATAGAGCGACTAAAAACCTTAATGACTTTAAATAAGGTTAAAAAGACTAAGGTCCTGCCTTTTAATTACGAGTTTTAGATGTAAGTGGGAATACAAAAGGGTGTTTTATGGAAGATAAGCTATGAGGACACTCATAAGATCTCTTATATATTAGGTACCATACATATTGGTCGAGGAGATACTATGCAGCTCATTGCCCCTTGCTATCCATTGCTAGAGCAATGTCAGTATTATTATGGTGAAATGGACTTGGACGAATCCAAGAGTCTTATTGACGCCTCTTTTTATTCAGATCCAACAGGCATACCTCTAGAAGTGCAGTTAGGGGCCAGAAAATACCAACGCATTCGAAAGTCGGTATTGCATTTTTTAAAGCTAGACTTGGATGCTATGAAAGGGGTATCTGCCTTTTTTATTTTGAGTCAACTGCAGGCTCAAATGATTCAAACTGTGGGATTACCTATGGATCTCCAACTTTGGGAGAAAGCAAGGTCATGTGGAATGCAACTCGGCGGTATTGAACGTGTTCAAGATCAAATACATGTCATGAATCGCATTGAACCTGCCCATCAACTAAAACAACTTGCCGACTTTGCTAGTAATATTCCAGACGCTAGAAAAAGGGTAGAAACCCTATTATCTCTTTACCTGAAAGAAGAGATTTTGCAAATTATGCTCAAAACTAGAAGCCAATTGGGTTCGATCAAAAATCTGATGCTGTATGATCGAAATTTGAGTATGGCTGAATTCATTTATGCCAATAAAAACCAAGCCTCCTTTTATACCTTGGGAGCCGCTCATTTGGCCGGGTATAAAGGTGTTCTACGGCACATAAAAAATCGAGGAGCCCAATTGAAATGTATTCCACTTGTTAATAACTATCAAAATTATACCTAAGAGCAAACAAAATTATTAATCAGTCGTTTAATGTCTTTAGTCGTAAAAAAGTAGCAAGCACCTCCTTTATTATGACCTTTGCAAAGATTAACGAAACAACGAAATGAGGATACTGTTGATGGTACTAGCTTTGGCAATAGTTATTCCAATGTCCGGGCAGGAAAAGTACACATTTAGTGGATATATAAAAGATGCTAATTCTGGAGAAACATTAGTAGGTGCTAACCTGCTAAATATTGATGATCCCGCGCAAGGTACAAGTGCTAATGCGTATGGCTTTTTCTCTATTACTTTAGAAGAGGGTGTGTATACCTTTATTGCTACATTTTTAGGGTATGGAGAAGAAGTGATAAATGTGCAATTGGATGAAGATATCCAAATGGATATAGAATTGTCTGAAGGAGTTGTCATGGAAGCGGTTGAAATTTCGGCCACAGAACAACAGAAAGATAAAAATGTAGAGAGCACACAATTAGGGGTGGTTGATTTGCCAGTTTCAAAGGTGAAGAAATTGCCAGCCTTAATGGGTGAAGTTGATATTTTAAAAACCTTGCAACTTTTGCCGGGTGTACTTTCATCAGGAGAAGGAAGCTCAGGTTTTTATGTCAGAGGGGGAGGACCAGATCAGAATTTGGTTTTATTGGACGAAGCCGTCGTATATAATACGGGCCATTTACTCGGGTTTTTCTCGGTATTTAATGCAGATGCATTAAAAAACACAACCCTGATCAAAGGGGGAATGCCAGCCTATTATGGCGGTCGTTTGTCTTCTGTGGTAGATGTCCAAATGAAGGAAGGTAACGACAAGTATTATGGCGTAGAAGGCGGAATTGGTGTAATATCAAGCCGATTAACCGTAGAAGGTCCTATCCAAAAGGAAAAGAGTTCATTCATTATATCTGGCCGTCGAACGTATATATTGGATTTAATTCAGCCAGCCTTAGAAGGGGGTAATTTTGAAGGGACTAATTATTATTTCTATGATTTTAATGCAAAGGTGAATTATCGATTTTCACCAAAAGATCGAATTTATCTTTCCGGGTATTTTGGAAGAGATATATTAAACTTTAATCAACCTAAAAGAGACTTCAGATTTAGACTTCCATATGGTAATATTACCACGACAGCTCGTTGGAATCACCTATTCAATGATAAGTTATTTATGAATGTATCCTTGATATACAATGATTATCAATTGGAATTTGATGGTGGACAAGCGGACTTTGTATTCAAGTTATTCTCTGGGGTTCGAGATTATAATGGGCGGGTAGATTTTGATTACTTCCCATCCCCAAAGCATAATATAAAATTTGGAACCAACTATACCTATCATGAATTGACGCCGAATACTGCCAGTGCATCAAATGGTCAGGTAGATTTTGAGTCAGGCTTCGATCCTAAGTATGGCCAGGAGATTGCATTTTATGTACAGGACGATTGGAAAATAAATACAGCCTTTTCTATTAATGCAGGTTTACGGTATTCCTTATTTACGCAATTAGGACCCTATACCTCGAAAATTGATGGTACAGAATATGGAAATTTTGATCCTGTCATAACCTATGATGGTTTCGAACCGAGATTGAGCGGTAAGTATTCTTTGTCAACGAGCACTTCTTTAAAAGCAGGCATCACATTTACTAATCAGTATTTGCATTTAGCGACTAACTCATCCTCTACCTTACCTACAGATATTTGGGTGCCAAGTACGGAAATTGTGCGTCCGCAAAGAGGTATTCAATATGCCTTAGGGGTATTTAAGAACTTTAACGATAATACCTTGGAAACCTCGGTAGAGGTCTACTACAAGGATCTGAAAAATCAAATAGACTATTCTGATGACCAGGTTCCTGATATTTCGCAAGAAGATGAAGATCTATTTGTTTTTGGTAAAGGTCGTTCTTATGGTGCAGAATTTTTTGTGCGAAAATCCTACGGTGATCTTACTGGTTGGGTTGGCTATACCTTGTCTAAGACGGAACGTTCATTTCCAGATATAGAAGGGGGACGTTGGTATCCAACTGTATACGATAGACGGCATGACCTGTCAGTCGTTGCCAGTTATGAATTCAATAAGAAATGGGAAATGGGCGCTACCTTTATTTTTGGAAGCGGCCGCTGGTTTACCCCTTATGAATCTTTTGCATTTGTTGAAGGAAATATTAATACCATTTTTGGACCCCGTAATTCAGCACAATTGGTTCCTTATCATAGAGCGGATGTCTCAGTAACATATACACCTAAAGCGGATAAACCTAACAAGAAATATAAGGGCAGCTGGAATTTTTCCGTATACAATTTATACAATCGAAAGAATCCATTTTTTGTCTACTATGAGAGTAATGTTTCGCCGGACGGCACAGCCCAATTAAACGCATCTCAAGTGACTATTTTTCCATTGATTCCATCCATTAGTTACAATTTTAAATGGAATCAAAATAAAGTTCGATAATGAAAAAGATAAGCATATACATTTTGGCAGCATTGGCCTTTTTTGCCATGTCTTGTGAAGAGCCTTTCGAACCCGATCCAGTACCTAATGCCCAACAAGTGGTGGTGGAAGGATATATAGAAGCCGGAGAAGGGAGTAGTCCGATATCGTACTTGATCGTCAGTGAAACAGTGCCCTTCTTTTCTGAGATTAGTCCTGAGCAGTATGCCACCTTATTTCTTGATAATGCTAGAGTTGTGGTTAATGATGGAGAACAAGATGTTGAATATACTAAGACCTGTTTATCCGATCTTCCCGATGAATTAAAAGAAGCTGCAGGCGAATTATTAGGCATAAACACAGATTCTACTAATGTAGATGTATGTATTTATGTTGATCTTTTTGCGCAGTTGGTGAGAGAAGCTGGACGTACCTATACACTTGAAGTTACATTTGATGATAGAGATGATGTCATTACATCTAGTACTACAATACCTGTTCCGGTGCCTTTGACAGACTTTACATTTAGAGATACACCAGGAGAACCGATTGATGGTTTAGCGCAGTTGTTCTGTACCATAAACGATCCTTCCGAACCCAATTATTATCGATACTTCACGGATGCAGATAGTACTGGTCTCATTCCACCTTTTGGTTCTGTCACAGATGATGCACCTTGGAATGGACAACAATTTGAATTTCCATTAAGTAAAGCCGAGTTGCCGACCGCTGACTTCGATCCAAACACATTTGGTATGTTTACTGAAGGCGATACCGTTATACTAAAATGGTGTACCATCGATAAAGCGCACTTTGACTTTTGGAATACCTTTGAATACGCAAGAAATAATCAAGGGCCATTCAGTTCATACACTAGGATAAAAACTAATGTTGAAGGCGCTTGGGGTATTTTTGGTGGATATGGTGTTCAGGTTTCGGAATTGGTGGTAGAAAAGTAGTGATCCCCTTTATTCCATTTGTAGTAAAAGGGCAGTGTGAGCAAGCCAAATCCCACCAAGGTGAACCACTCTAAGTGAAGGAAGTATTTGGGCCAGTCTCCTAACAAATTATAGATCGTGTCTCCATCTGGAGGGCCCAGCATAAACATATAGTTAGCCCCTATCCATAGGTCTATAAAATAGACTGGAATTACAATCATGTTCATCATAAAAGCCGCAAATAACCCTTCTGAGAAGCTGAGGCGCCAGCGATAGACGAAAATAGGGTATAAGGCTAGGATCACTAAGCCAGCATGGATGATAAAATATCGCCAATACTCGTAATGCGGAAATGATTCCTGAAGGGTTGGCGTAACTAAGGATTGTATGGTACCTAACATAATCCAATAATACATTACACTCCAAAGTTTTCTATTTTTTAAGATCAGGGCAATGGGTAGTAGAAATCCCATGATGTTACATAAATGTAATGGGATATGTTTTGTATGATCGAACGTGTCGGTTAACCAGCGCCCTACAAGCATTTGTGGGTGAGCGATAAAAACAAGGAAGCAAGCAAAGTAAAGAATGTTCCGTTCCTGTTTTTTAGGATATAGTTTACGACCAAGTAGTAATAAAAGGGTAAAAAAGATAACGAATCCGACTGAGGACAATACATGCTCAAGGGATTGCACTTGGAAGTCATAGTTTTGCTTAAAAAAGCCACTATTCATATCGTTAAATTAAGCTTATTTTTGAAGTCAAGTATATAAATGTATGGAGGAATCTAAAATCAATATCAGGGTTGCATTAGATGAGAATAAGCATCCGGATAAAATTATTTGGGAAGCAGATAATCAAGGAGAAAAGGTAACACAAGAGGCCAAAGCCATGTTATTATCCTTCTTTGATAGGAACAGTTTAGAAACGATGAAGATTGATCTATGGACGAATGATATGCAGATTAATGAAATGGATCGCTTTGTATTCCATACTATGCGAGCTATAGGCGAAACCTATTTTAAGGCCACGAAGAATAATCAATTGGCTAATGACTTCCAGCGTTTTGTACACTACTTTGGAGAACAGACAGATATAATCCCAAAAGAGTAGTTTGACATATATACTTTCTTGATATGTCTAATATTTAGATATTATTCTTTTCATAAAGTGTAACAAGCTCTTTTTCAGCTTTTTAATGTAAATATTAATTTTTTCTATAATATTTCTACATATTAAGTAATTATATAATATATATTTTTATATTTGGGTAACGATAAACCAAAATGAAAATGACTGAGTGTATTGTAACTACTAGATATGTGGAATGTGTTCGCTTTCTACAGCAAATAGATGCTTTTCCTTCGTTAAGGCAGTTTGCTATCAGTCTTGATTTTCACCCCCAATGTATTCATGATATTCTTAAAGGTAAGCGCAAGGTTACTCTTGATATGATGCGTAAAACCATTGAGAAGTTTGATATAAATCCAGATTTCTTATTTAATGGTCGTCTACCCATGATTGGTGCTTCACAAGATGGAGAATTTAATCCGATTCTATCTGTTGTAGTAGATAGCCGCAATGAGGAAAAAATAGTACATATACCTATTGCTGCCCAAGCGGGTTATATGGATCAAGTACATGACCCGGTTTATTTTAATGATCTTATGAGCTACACCTTTCCGGGTTATGATACCACCAGGGGTAGCTTTAGAAGTTTTGATGTAAGTGGGGAAAGTATGGAGCCATCTCTTCATCATGGTGATTTGATCATATGCCAATTTGTAGAACCGGACGATTATCGTAGAAGGATCAGGGATAATTTTGTGTATGTGATCATTACGCGTGACAGCATTTTGGTTAAGCGAGTCATCTCAAGAATGGACGAGGATAACGTATTAGAGCTGCACTCTGACAATTCGTTTTATAATGTCCAGGAAGTATCTGTGAATGACATTTGCGAAGTATGGGAGGTTAAGACCAAGGTCAGCCCATTTATGCAATCAAAGAATAATTTGAGGTCAGGTATTCATGAACAGATCGATGTCATGAAACAAACGATAAGTGAACAATCCAGTAGCATAAATACGCTTAATAGGACTATCGAAATGCTACTTAAGGCACAACGACAATCATGACCTTTGGTCAAACAACCCGATTCGCCACGGCTTGCATGCAAAGGGGATATAGGAAAACGATTGGCTAGCTTGTGTTTTAGTCCCCCAGATCAATAGTCCATATCTGAAGAAGTCTACACTATATAATACCTTCGATTTACTTTTAAGTGTTTCCCATGCGATCTCCATGTCGGGAGACCAGTGATTATCATCAATGATAATAATGGTTCCTTCCGTAAAGTGGCTTTCTAATGCGTCAAAATATTGTAAGGTGGCTTCGGATGTGTGGTGCCCATCAATGAAGACAATATCAAAACTTTTTTCCTTTGGTAGCCCTGAAATATATTTAGCAAAAGGCAAATTATAGGATTCAATATTGCTACAGTTTAATCGATCAAATAAGGCATTGGCCAATGCATAACTGCTTGGATCCCCTTCTATGGTTTCTATTTGAGCTTTTGGATTGCCGACGCTCAAATAGGCTGTACTAATCCCGAGGGAAGTGCCTAACTCAAGTATAGATTTGGCGGTAAAGCGTGCCGCTAGATTAGCCATAAAGCGGCATTGGGCGGGAGGCGATACCGACACACGGGTAATGCCGGCTACTGTCCGTTGCTTGGTGTGTAAAACTCGAGAAGTAGCACCCAGATCGCTAAATTCTATGACGTTTTTGTCATTCAGGTATTCTCTACGTATAGCCTCTATTGGCTCCCAAATAGCTGTATTATTCCTTTGTCTCTTCGCTTCAATGATCTGAAAGAGTAAAGGTGAATGAATATCATAGATTGTTCGTCCGGCTAGGTAAAACTGGAATGCTGACCGTATATCTGAAAATCTAATCATTATAATGGGTGGTGATATATGATTGCTTTCTTATTAAGACCTAAATGTATGAAGGATTGACATATATCTGTATCTTCATGTTATAAGAATCTTTAATATGTGTTATCGATTGATACTATTAATCGTGGGCTTTATTTGGGTTTTTTCGGGTAGTTTGCAATCTCAGATAATATTTGAGCTAGCGAATGATACGATTACAGATGGAATGACCACTAGATCCTTATCAGCCAAATGTAGTGCGGATTTAAATGGAGACTACCGAGATGACATGGTTTTACTCCATGGCGGTAAAAAAGCCCATATTCTAAGTCATTCATCTGATCATGAGCCATTAGATTTTATCGTATCAAACTTAGTAAGTGAATCGGTAGAATGGACCTCAGGTTTGATTGATCTTAATAATGACGGGCATTTACACTTATACACAGGTGGGTTTTATAATGGTGTAAAATTGCATAGTTATGATTCATTACTCCAATTTCAGACAATAAAGACCTTAGAAGGTTCACTCTATGCACAAGGCTCCAGCGTAGTCGATATTAATAATGATGGTTTCAATGATCTGTTCGTGTGTGACGATGATGGACTGAGTGCCATTTATATGAATAATGGTTCTGGAGATTTGGTACTCGACCCGACTATCATAGATATGCAGACTGATCCGAGTTCTGATAATTCAGGGAACTATGGAGTGGTTTGGTTTGATATCGATAACGATAATGATATCGACTGTTATCTATCCAAATGTCGAATAGGAGCAACCGAAGCCACAGATCCAAGACGAATTAATGCCTTATTTATAAATGATGGTTCAGGCAATTTCACAGAAGAAGCGGCTAGCTTTAACCTGGCGGATGGTTCCCAAACCTGGGCCGCTGATTATGCGGATTTTGATAATGATGGAGATTTTGATCTTTATATTGCCAATCACGAAGATCCTCATAGAATCATGATAAATCATGGGAACCAAAGCTTTGAAGAAATCATTGTCACCGATGCCAACGGTAATCCATTTCAGGGAGGTACTATTCAATCCATTTGTGAAGACTTTGATAACAATGGCTTTACAGACATTTTAATCTCAGGTTTTGGTGATGCCATCATTTGGAACCATGGCAATTTATCCTTTGAATTTCAAGCTGATCCATTTGGCACTCAAACATCTTCTGCAGGGGTGGCAGACCTTAATAATGATGGTTTTTGGGATATAATTAGTTCGTATCAAGGGACAAGCATCATAAGTGAAAGACTAGACCGTGTCTACCTAAATCAAGCAAATAGTAATCATTACATAAAGCTTTCATTTTTAGGCGTTTCTTCAAATCGACAAGGTATCTCTGCTAAGGTCCAATGTTATGCCGGAGAGTTAACCGTATACGACCAAGTGTGTGGAGGCACTAGTTATTCAGCCTTCACCAGTCAGAATATAAATCTAGGTCTAGGGACCGAAGAACATATAGATTCGGTACATATTCTTTGGCCTTCTGGGCAATTAGATAAATATTACGATCTCTCAGTGGATCAACATCTACTTTGTGTAGAAGGGCTTTTCCAATCACCTTTACCTTCTATTACTAGTGATAAGATGGGTATTTGTGAAGATCAAGAAACGATACTTATGGCTGACGAAGTCCTTCATTGGAGTACCGGAGACATCAGTCAAAGTATACAAGTAACAGATCCAGGTATGTATCGAGCTTGGAAAGAAGTTGATGGGATAAGACTTCCATCTAATATCATAACGCTAGAGCTAATAGAACGCCCTTCGGGGTCTTTCAACCTAGCCGAAAATCTTTCCCTTTGTGACGGTCAATCCATCCTTGTTTTAGATAATGAAGGGAATGAATTAGTGTGGAACACGGGTGAGACACAAAGTTCAATTATTGTGGATGAAGCAGGAATATATACAGCGTCTTCATCATCTATTTGTGGTCTAGATTCTATTTTTTCAATAAACGTTGAATACCCAGATATTCAAGCAACACCTCGAGATAGTATTATTGCGCAAGCGGGAAATATTACCCTTGCTACTACCACTCCAAACACTCGATGGTACAAGAGTGATACAAGCACCGAAGCCCTGGCGGAAGGCCAATACTTGGATGTGGAACTAACGCATGATACTACACTATTTTATAGTTATCATAACACCCCTCAATTCAATGATTTTTATATTGGTCCTGGTATCGCGGATGCGATAGAAGAGGGTGATTTTGCCAATCTCTTTCACATGGATTTGTTTTTCCAAAGTGAAAACCCACTTCAGATAGATGCCTTTAGCGTAGTAGCAGAATTTAGTGGAAAACGAGGGTTTATGCTGATGGAAGGCAATGAGCTGATTGATTCTATTCAAGTGTTTGTGCCCGCGGACATTTCGACACGTATATTTCCTGAAGCTTGGATAGTAGCCCCTAATAAAATGTATTCTATAACGACAGACAAGGAACTGAATCAAGCCATCACGGGCACAGACTCGCCAGGATTACTGGCCATAAGCAAAACGTTTGAATATCCTATCCGCTATAATGGCATTTCTATTTTAGGAGGAAATATCGCATCGTATTACCCGCCGTTCCTTGATCTAAAAGCCAGCTATTATTATGAATCTTGTGAGGGTGACAGAGCTCCCTTTGATCTGCGTATAGTCAGTGAAATAAATGAAATTGAACAGGCGAAATTATCCATTTTCCCCAACCCATCAAACGGACAAATCCAAATACTTGGTGATGCCGAACTTTCAGAAAGGGTACAAATACATACATGCGATGGACGCATGATAGGACATTGGACCATCAAAGAAAATGTACTGGACCTATCGGCATTAGACCCTGGTCTTTATCTTTTACATTTTACGACACGATCTGGCTATCCGTGGGTAGTGAAATTGATAATACAGTAGAGCACAAAGGCTATTTTGGAAGAATCTATGGTAAGTATTGTCTCTTTTATTACCTAAATGCTTGAAAAACACGCTTTTAGACCCTTAATAATAGGGGCAAAATTTTATTATTATGTCTTACTATTATATAATACTGTAATTCAAACACCGAAAAGAGAATGTATATCCACCAAATGGGTAAATAAGTCATCGTCCTATGAAAAAATATTACGCTTTATTACTTGTTTTTTTTGGCCTAGGTCATTATTCAGCTACTGCCCAAATTTCCTTTCTTCAAGCTGAATCAAGTTTGCTTTCAAATATGGAAGTGAAATCGGGTTACACAAAATTTTGTACAGATATCAATGGTGATTATAGAGACGAGATTGTTGCCTTAGATTTGGGCCGTGCGGTAAACGTACTTTCATATACCCAAGAAAATGCACCATTATACTATAAAAAAAGCATAAATGTTGATGCTAGTGATGAGTGGACATCGGGCTTGATTGATCTCAATAATGATGGTCAATGCGAATTCTACTCTGGAGGATCGTATAACAACATGAAGGTGTTTTCTATAGATGAAGACTTTAATTTCAGCGCTGAAGCCATCCTTACTGAAGAGCTATTTGCGCAAGGATCGTCAGTGGTTGACATAAATAATGATGGATTTAATGACTTATTTGTCTGCCATGATGATGCAGAGAGTATTGTTTTTATGAATGATACTGACGGAAGTCTAGTCAGAGATGATTCCGTGATGGACATGACCACAGTGCCAGCTTCCGATAATTCTGGAAATTATGGGGTGGTATGGTTTGACATTGATAATGATAATGATTTAGATTGTTACATTTCAAAGTGCAGAATTGGAATTTTAGATCCCTTAGATCCAAGAAGGATTAACGCACTTTTCATAAATGATGGTGCTGGAAATTTTACAGAACAAGCAGCCGACTTCAATCTGGCTGATGGCGGACAAACATGGTCAACTGATTATGCAGATTTTGATAATGATGGAGACTTTGATCTTTTTATTGCTAATCATGATGTAGCACACAGGTTTATGATCAATGAGGGTAATCAAACCTTTACGGAGATTATAGCCCCAGACGTGGATGGTAATCCACTCATTGCCAATACCATCCAATCTATTTGTGCCGATTTAGATAATGATGGCTTTGCTGATGTATTAATTTCTGGGTCCAGAGATATTATCTATTGGAACAATGGAGATTTGACCTTTACATTGGAAGAGAACCCTTTTGGTACAGCAACACAGTCAGCATGTATTGGGGATATGAATCAAGATGGATTCCTTGATGTGATTAGTTCTTATCAGAATCAAGGTTTTGGTGATAGTCGTACGGATCGAATTTATCTGAATGAAACGAATGACAATCATTATGTGAAATTCGCAGTAAGTGGGGAAGAGGCAAACAAACAGGGCATTGGAACAAAAATAACAGTAATTACAGCTGATCAAACACAAATAAATCAACTAAGAGGAGGAACAAGTTACAGTGCGTTTAATAGCTTAAATACCCATTTCGGACTAGGGACTCAGACTGTAATTGATTCGGTTATAGTCCAATGGCCATCTGGGAATGTAGATGTTCATGAAAATGTACAAGGCGATGTTCATTACCTACTGTATGAAGGAGGTCCAATGAATGCTTTGCCTATTATAGAAACAGATCGACCTGACATATGTGTGGGCGAGCAAATGACGATTCGAAGTGATCAATTCTTGATATGGAATACGGGTCAAGTAGGGGATAGTATTGTGGTTAGCCAGCCTGGCTTATATTACGGGTGGCGAGAAACAGGTGGCAAACCCTTTCCATCTAATAAAATAAGACTCTCCGAAGCTGAAGTGACACCTGTAGTATTAAATTTTGACCAAGAAAAAATTACCCTCTGTGAAGGGGAAAGCGTATTGCTATCAGATATTAATGGAAATGAAATTATCTGGAGTACTGGAGATATAGGATCCTCTTTAGAGATCAATGAATCAGGATCTTATTTTGGCACCACAGCTAATGCGTGCGGGGGTGTTTTTTCCGATACCTTGGAAATAGAATTGGTTAGCATGCTAAATGAAGATCAAGATACGGTGCTGATGCAAACAGGGGCACTTACACTATCGGCAGGTAAAGATTCTACACGATGGTACGCTGATGCGGAAGGGGTAAACGAAATCGGCTTGGGTGCTGATATTACTGTTGACATAAATAGCGACACCAGTTTTTACTTCCAGCATTATAATTCGACGGATATCCCGGCATTTAGAACAGGACCATTATATGATTCGATTGTAGAGAATATCGACTTTGCGATCTTCTTTAATCAAGAATTGTTTGTCGAAGTAGATCAGCCAATTGTTTTGGAATCGTTTGTGACTCTTTCAGAAGAAGAGGGAACGCGAACATTCCTCCTGACTCAGTCAAATGGGGAAATTATAGATTCATTAAGTGTATTTTTTGAATGGTATGAACAAAAGAATATAGAGCTCAATTGGTTATTGGAGCCAGGTATGACCTATACACTTACCACGCTAAGTTCTGTAAATAATGATCAGTTTGGCACTGAATCGCCTAAACTAGTATGCAACAAAAGTGGGGTATCATTACCTCAAACATTTAATGGAATGAATATTTTAGGATCTAGCATCCAAGAATTTTATCCGTATTTCTTTGATATGAATATCAAATATGTTTTCGATTCCTGTGAAAGTGAATTGTACGAATATGCCGCTTCTATTGTCAGCAGCTCTTCAGAAATACAACAATCAGATCAAGTATATCTAATGCCAAATCCTGGCACAAATGAATTTAGAGTTGTGGAGAACTTGCAATCAGGAGAAATTACCCACATTGACGTATACGATCAATGGGGAAGGAATATAATATCCAGCCATGATAGTACTGGATCTATCCTCACCCAAAATTGGTCTTCGGGAATGTATCGAGTAGTCATTCAACTGGATAACCAAAAAAGAATAGTGAAAAATTGGCTTAAGCAATAAGCTAGAAAAAGAAGGCAAGTTTTAATCAAATTTTTATTTTTGCAATTCCTTTGATAGAAAGGATCTTTCATTCATTTGAATGGAAATCAAACATGGTGGTTGTAGCTCAGTTGGTTAGAGCGCCGGATTGTGGTTCCGGAGGTCGCCGGTTCGAGACCGGTCTTCCACCCCAGACGGGACATTTCGCAAGATTTGTCCCGTTTTTTATGTGCCTAAATGGTACGCTATCGTTTTATAAAGAGTTGTACATGCGAATCTTGACCATTATCTGACCATATCTTTAGTACATACGCTCCTGGCAATAATTGGCTAATATCAAGTGACCTGATTTCATTAGGTAATTCAATATCTTTCTCGTACTCCAATACGGGCTTACCCAACATATCAAAAACACTAATCTTCATATTGGCAAGTTCACCACCTATAAATAGTTTGTTGCTGGCGGGGTTAGGGTATATTTCAATATCCTTTTGAATATCTAAAATATTATTCGTTAGATCTGGATTAGCAAAATCTAGATGATAGGTATACATGTCATATCGAGTCATTCCATAAGCATACCCTGTAATATTTGCTGAACTTTCTATGGTGTAAGACCCTTCATCCACTTTCTTATCATAGTAATACAAATCGGTTTGATTCGGAAAATTTTTGAAATCATTGGTGATGTCTACTCCATTCATATATATCGCTTCAGACCCATCTGTAGTAGCGATGAGATTCAGATAGAAAAATGGATTGGGAGAGTTTTGAGCTGAAGTGGACAAATTACGAATATGCTCTGCAAACAAAATATTTGATGTGTATTCGATCGGAGGTATGATTACCAAATTAGGGTCCCCTAGTTCTATATTACTACATTGAGCGCCATTGTGAATCATACCTACTTGAATAGGTTTGGAACTCTTTAGATAACTAGGATCCACGAAACCTTCAAAAATGAATTCGCCAGCGTTGAGTGTATTTATAAAATTGTCATTTACATATATTTCTGTATCATCTTCTCTAGCCACTACCTTGTAATTGGATCCTCCCCCTTTAAAAGGAATTAAAGCGAATTCTTTTCCCAGTAATTGATTAGGTAATAGTTGACCCCAAATATGAGAATCCGCTGAAGTACAATTGATATGGGAATACTTTGCACCTGAAAATACAGCGATTTTTTTGCCGTCTTTTGCTTTTACTAAACTGCCACTTAAATCACCGATAGCTTGGACTTGATAACTTTGACCTTTATTTAATTGAATGGTAAAACTACTGCCAGGACCTCCCGTAAACTCTAAGGTAAATTGGGTAGGAGAGATGACGACTTCAGTGTTGTCTTCCGTCGCAATTACTACAAATGATGATGGTGAACCTGCGACTTCATCATAATCCTCAGCAGCTAGAATTCTATATCTATCTCCTAATACTTGAATTGGAAAAACTTTACTCGCTTCTGTGAAAAACAATCTTTCATGAAAAGCAAAGACAGAGCTAGGTGTTGACGTAATTATTTGGATACCAAAATTTCGAACTTCTTCTGAACCCTCATGGTAATATATGCCTGGAGGAAAATCAACTCTAGTATTTTCGTCTGCCTCATAAGTGAAGGGAATCTCTGCATCTATAGCTGGCATTCGAATAACGCCAATGCCTGAGCTTTCAGACCTTACATAAAAATAGAAGCTAGGAGTGGCATTGCTTCCAATATCAAGATTTTGCATATATCCAAGCCAGAATTCAGTGCCTACAGTACTTACTTGACATTGTCCTATAGAAGCATATAACAAGGCAAAAAATAGAAGTACACGTTTCATAACTCTAATGATTGTATCTATTGGTAAATGTACATATTACAGAAACGCCTTGCTCGTATATCTAGCTGTTTGTCTTTATGGTTTATTGTAAATTAAAGTCAATGGATCTCGTTTTACTAATTGTCCAGCATGATCTCGTAAATATACCTCAACCACATTTTCACCCTTCTTTAGATTTCTTAGCAGAAGGGGTTTCCATTTATTTACAGCAAAGGATTTGCCGTTAACTTTAACTTGGATCACATGGCTTATTCCTAAAGTGATGTTTCTAAAATATAAGTCTAGCAAACCATTCCCTTCTTCATCAAAAGTAGTTTCAGCCCCACAATTAGCTATCATTAATGGAATAGGAATCAAGTTAGCAGAAATCATTTTGCCATTTTTTAACTCAATCCTGGCAGCTACTTGAGATCGAGGTCCTTTGAGAAAAATATTTTTACTGGTGCTCACCAAAGCCAGGATATCATAGGTACCGTCTTCTAAAGTAAAGTCGATAGGTGTGTAATTGGCTTCTTTGCAACCCACTCCTGAAACATGTATTTCTATATGGTGGCCTATTGGGTTTTGCATGGATTCGCTTGGATCTCCATCAAACTGTCCAAGATCCATACCTTCATTCAGAAATATAAAATCGAATTTGCCATCCTTATACGTGATGTTGGTTAAACCTACATTCTTAAAAGCTTGGGCGGATGCTTGATCATCATAAATACGGATCGAAGGCTCTGAATTTTGCTCTGAGGAAGCTTCAGATGTGGCTAAAACTTGAGAATCTTGATTTTTCTCAGAAATTTTGGCTGCATTTCCATTACTTTTTTCAGAACATGCGTATAAATTAAATAGAAGGGGTATTGTAAGACAAAGTATGTACCGTTTCAAATTTTATTGATTTTAAGTGCTAATTTAATTTTGTATTCATTTGAATGGTACATTTGTGCTCATATTTATCAATACCAGTAATGCCTAACCAGCAAGAGGAAATACTTCAGTTTTTAAAACAAAGTGACCAAAGAGGGATGGAGATCCTATTTGGTGAGTATTTTGAAATGCTATGTTTCAGGAGTATTCGTATTGTAAAATATAGAGAAATAGCTGAAGATCTTGTTCAAGATCTATTTTTGGAAATCTGGAATAAGAGAGAAACGCTAAATATTACGAGTAATATTAAGTCTTACTTATTTAGATCAATCGTTAATCGATCGCTCAATTGGATTCGATCCAATAAGCAGATACTAGAAGAAGTTGACGAATCGGTTACCCAACGTTCTGATAACTATAATGCGAGTCACGATCTCCAAAAAAATGAGCTAGAGGATTACATCACTAAATGTATTGATGAATTACCTGAAAAATGCAGATTAACATTTATTTTAAGTAGATTTGAAGAGCTGAGCTATAAGGAAATTGCAGAGAAATTGGACGTTTCCATAAAAACGGTGGAAAATCAGATATGTAAGGCACTAAAATTGCTTAGAAGTAAAATGGAAATATATTACGAAAATTATTAATTAAAAAGATGCTTATTGCGTAGGGGTGTAACACTGACCCTGTGTCTTTAAGATGTCTATGCCAAAAAACGAGTTAATATTATCCTTATTGAAGGAGTTGACGAGTGACCCTAATTCGTCAGCTGAAAAGTCCCTGAAAGAGCTCCTTCGCGAAGATCCTTCCCAACAAAAGGAAGCGGATCAACTGTCTGCCATATGGTCTGACTCTAGTTCATATAAGACAAATGATAACTTCGATTCTAAAGCAGCATTTGCAAAATTCCAAAAAACGATTGCCGTCGGAGCCGTATCCCAAGAGAGCAATACTACGCAAGAGGCTAAGGTCTTTACGTTAGATAATATATCCACCAAAGAAAAACCAGTTATTAATTTATTCAGAAGGCGAGCCATATTGGCAGTTGCAGCAATGGGTATTTTGTTAGTGACAGCAGGCGCTTTCTTCTTTCAAGGCGAAGAGAAGGTATTAGTGAATGAAGGGGCGATTGTGTCTACTCAATTTCTTCCTGATGGAACTGAAATTACCTTGTCACCAGGCGCTACCTTAGCTCTAAGCACAGGATTTAGTAAAAAAGATAGAAATCTTGAGCAGCAAAGAGGTCAAATTTATTATGACGTAGCTAAGAATACTGAGATGCCTTTTCAACTGAGTATTGATGACTTGAAAATTATAGTTACTGGAACAAGCTTTAATGTTAAGTGGAATAAAACAGTACAATTAGACCTTATTGAAGGTTCTTTAGTAATTGAACATAAGAATAGTGACTATCAACTTTCGGCAGGTCAGCAATTAGTATTTGATCCGAGCAAGCAAAGCGTTGTAATTCGCGAAGAAATAGATCCAAATGCGGTTAAATGGACAAAAAATGGTTTGTCTTTTAACTCAACCCCTATAGAGAAGGTTTTAAAAGATATTGAAAGCTTTTACGGTGTTAATATTGATATAGACACCGAAATACCTCCAAATTGTCATTTTACCTCTCCAGATTTGACAAATGTTTCTTTAAATGATTTGTTTTCAATCCTTTTATCTGCACAAGGGATGATTTTTGATCGTCTTAACAGTCAGAACTACACTCTAGTCGAGATTTCATGTAAGGAATAGTTTTTGTTAGAGTATCTTTGATATTCTAACAGCCCAACTATCGTTACATGAAGCAAAAGCTTCGTTATTTCATTGGTATTGCATTACTGTTTATTTCATTTGTCGAAATAACAGCACAAACGGTATTGCCAGATGAGGTAAAGATTGTCTATGCAGCGAATGACAAGCCGATCAGCCAGATTATCAAAGAGGTAAGTAAAAAATCAGGCGTTAATATTTCTTTTCAAGACGAAATCTTTGAAGAAGACCGAGCCATTTCTATAGTTTCCCGAGGCAAACCTCTAGGTCGACTGCTTGAAGAAATCTTGCAAGGCACTGGAGTTAAATACCGTCTTATTGGCAATCAAATAGTATTAGTCAAAACATCTGATGTTATAAAGACAAAGGAATTTACTATTAGTGGATTCATTTCCGATGCGATTTCAGGCGAGCGATTACCATTTGGAAGCGTTTATTTACACGACAAATCTAGAGGCGCTACGGCCAATGAATTTGGCTTTTATACCTTTAAATCAAATGGGGGAGAGACTCATTTATATTTCTCTTACATAGGATATAAAATTGAAATTGTAGATTTTGAATTAAAAGAAGACACAGAAATCAATATTCAATTAAATCCAAATGTTCAACTAAATGAAGTCATTGTAATTGAATCTAGTGAAACAGTAGAATCCGAAAATGCGGATGTAGAAGATATTAGCATAGACGAACTACGTTCTTCTGTACCATTAGCTGGTGAACCTGACGTTTTGAGGATGTCGTATATGAAAGCCGGCATAAATACGGGTGCAGATGGTTTTGGAGGTATGTCGGTTAGAGGCGGGTCAATAGACCAGAATCTCATAATGTTAGATGGTATACCTGTTTACAATGCCAATCATGCTTTAGGTATTTTCTCAATATTTAATTCCGATGTAGTAAAGTCTACGAAATTATACAAAGCAGGTTTTCCATCTAGGTATAGTGGCCGCTTATCTTCAGTACTAGATGTAATTACCAGAGAAGGAAATAATCAAGAATTTCAAACACATGCATCTGTTGGTCTAATTTCTGCTAAAGCAGCTATTGAAGGGCCTTTAACTAAAGGAAAATCATCCTTCTTATTAAGTGGTAGGAGAACTTATTTAGATCCATGGATTGGTTTATGGTCCAATGGTATTAATAGTAATGCATCAGAAGAAGGAGATACTGACACCTACTTTTATGATATCAATGCTAAGGTTAATTTTGATTTGGGTAAAAAAAGCAAGGCATTTATCAGCTTTTTTAATGGCCGGGATGTGTTAAATAACCTTTCTGTAGTCACCGATGAAGATTCAAATCTTCAAACCCAAGACAGAAGACAAAGGGATTGGACTTTTTCGAACACATTAGCTACCGCACGTTGGAATTGGCAAATCAGCAATTCTACATTTTTGCAAAGTTCCTTTTATTACAGTCGCTATGATTTCGAATCATTCAACCTGTTAAGATATGATGCCATGAGTCTTCCAGATTCATCCTCAATCACTAATTATAGGGCCAATCTTTATGAAACAAATATCCAAGATGTAGGCGCCAAACTAAATATAGATTGGCTTGCCTCTAATAACCATACCTTTAGATTTGGTTATGATTTGATTCATCATAGATACAGACCTGGATTGGTAATAACTGATGATTCTAGAATGGAAATAGATACAGATCTTCCCATTTTTTCATCAACCTTATCTAATCTCGTCGATGAAGCCCGGTATAGGGGTAATGAGCTGCGTATCTATGTCGAGGACCAAATTCGACTGTCAGATCGATGGCGCTTAAATCTGGGCATAAATCAAGCGTTTCACACCACTGCTACACGTGTATTTGCTATACCTGAACCAAGGATTTCGTTGCTCTATGAAAATGGAGGATCTTTAATACGCGCGTCATATAGCCGGCTTTCTCAGTTTTCTCATTTACTTTCTAATGCCGGTTTTGGATTACCTGTGGATGTTTGGATTCCTACAACAGATATAATTGAACCTGAAACCGCTTGGATTACGGCACTTGAGTTCCATCAAAAACTATCAAAATCACTATTATTCAGTGTAGAAGGGTACTATAAACAACTTGATAATATTGCCAGATTTAATGAAGGAAGTTATTTGCGTATTGGTGATTTAACTAATTGGGAGAATAATGTACCGGTTGGGAAAGGATTTGCTTATGGTATAGAAACAGGGCTTGAAAAAGATTTGGGTAGATGGACCTTCGGAGCTAACTACACCTGGTCCAAAGCCCTACGTGTTTTCGATGATCTCAATCTCGCAGACACCTTTGATTACAGATATGATCGACCCCATTTTGTAAAGTTTGGTAGTGTATACTCAATAAATAATAATGTGGAATTTTCAGTGAATTGGGTGTATGGTTCAGGTAACCCGATTTCTTTACCTACTGATTTTGAGGAAGTTGAATTACCAAATGGTAAGATTGTCACCATATTTAATTACGACCAGAAAAATGGGATTCGCTTGCCTGCTTACCATAGAATGGACATTGGAATCAGCTTGTTCAACAACTATACATGGGGTAGACAAAAGGTTACATTTGGTGCCTACAACGTTTATGCACGAAGAAATTTCCTATATGTTGACATAGAACGGAGCTTCAACGATGCTGTTTTATTCGACTTTAGAGGCGTTTATTTACTCTCACTTGTCCCTACTTTCAGCTTTTCACTGTCTTTTTAACATTTAATTGTTAAAAAAACTAGAATTTTATTGCAATTTGGATTGTATATTTCTATGGAAGATAATCATTTAGTATTTTTACCATAAGAAAGGGTATAACCTAAAGTAACCTTAATTGCCAAACACAAACCATATACGCCTACTCCTTTTGAGTGTAACAGCGGTATTGCTTACTAGCTGTCAAGACTCCGTCAATTTTTTGGTGCCAGAGAGTGACCAGAAATTAAAAGTACTTAGCGAGCTTTTACCAGACCAAAAGGTAAAGGTTGAAGTATCTTCAACCATTCCAGTTCTTGCAGAAAAAGAATACTTAGATATAAATCAAGAAGTATCTGTCGTTATTAGCGATGGGGAAGGAGGCAGTAAAGAGTTAGATTTTGCACACAAGGCCGAAGAAGGAAACATGTCGGTTTTCGAGACTGATTATCCAATCATTCCGGGAAGGATTTATAATGTTTCTGTAAATACTCCATATGATGATGTCCTAGATGTTAGCGCCAATACTAAAGTGCCACCACCTTCCGAATTTGAGTATATCGACATGGAAGATTTTGTTGCAGTTAAAAACCAATTTGACGCTAAACTACGATCATACACATATCAAGTTAGATTTAGCATCGATGCAAACGAAGATGAGCCGAATGCGGCTAGGTTTTATCACATCGTACCATTACGAAGAGAAATTGTAATAGATGGACCTGGTACAAATGTGGGCACTTATACTGACAATTACTTCCATCATCAAAATTATATATTCCTAGAAGGTGGACATGCTTGTAGTACTATACGGACGAAACATGGATTCTTAGTCGACCGAGCTGAATTGGAAGAAGATGAGACTATTTTGGTCCAATTTGAATCATTTGAAGAGTTTAACGTTACTACAAATCAACATAAATGGCTGCATTGGGAATTATACGCTGTTACGGATCAATTCCATTCATATCACAAAGCGGTTAGTGCAGCTGTCAATGCTAATTCATACAACATCGAAGAAACGGTTATAGATCGAAGTAATGTTGTAAATGGACGAGGCCTCGTTACAGGCATGTCAATGTCTATTGATTCTATATTAATTAAAAGGAATTAATATTTCTACTCTCTTTAGCTTCATTTAATCTTTGTAAAAACTAAAATTGATTGTAGATTTGCAGTCGCTCCGGAAGAGTGGCAGAGCTGGTTGAATGCACCGGTCTTGAAAACCGGCGTACGTTAACGCGTACCGGGGGTTCGAATCCCTCCTCTTCCGCAAAGGATCTAAGCTTGCTTAGGTCCTTTTTATTTACCCTCAAGAAAAGGTATACCTAACCATACAAATAGGATAAATAAGAATAAAAAGAGAATAGGCATTTTAAAAATATCCAATATTCTAGGACCATTTTTTCCCTCTTTATCCCATTCGAATTCAACAAGTTTTAACACAGATTGAATTAAAGTAATCACAAATCCAGAGGATAAGACTAGAAATAGTAGTGGTATCATAATACTTATATTAATCTAGCTTTTGAAAAGCAGTGTATCAATTATTAAGTTTGAAGATAAGATATGGAATTCGAAAGTTCTGAAAGCCTATAAGAATCCAATTTTAGCAATATCAATTAAAAATAGAACCCATATTTTAGATTATATTCTATGAAGGTACCCTTGATAAAAACCTATTTTGACCAAGCTATTGCAAAACTAGAGGATGGCCCTCAATTTGCTATCACTTGGCAAAATATGCATAGCCATTTCTCTAAAAATTGGGATATAGAAGCCTTAGATTTTCTAAATATGTATTCTTCTTCTATCGAAAGTCAGATTTCTAGAAGGTTATGGAAGCGAGAGGATTGGTACCCAAAAGAAGTAATGGAGAAATGTATTACTCTTGATAAAGAGTTTGTGAGATCTATTTTTAAAGACTTATTTCATCCTTCGAAAGATTTAAATATGAGGATGAGTAGATTCTCTTATCATTGTGACATCTTATTAAAAGAAGCACAATCAAAAGGAAGCACTTTCATAGATCACTATCATAATGGCTTTGAAATGCCTTTTTTGTATTTAAATCTTCAGGATCCTGAAAATTATGGAGTATTTAAAAAACAAGCATTCGAAAGATTCCTAAATAGTGTGGAAAGTAAACGGCCTTCTATTATTGAAGCTTCTCAGGTTGCTATAATATTCAAAGTTTTACACACCCTACTATCAAGCTATGATCCTTTTGTAAAAGCTATTGAAAAATGGCAGCAATCAATGCAACTTGAACCACTGCCTGTTGTTGTATGGTCTTCTCTTTGTATACTTGCGCTAGACAATGCAAACTAATAAGATTAAATACGCTATATCCTCAGGACATCATCTCACCAGCAAGGTGATCGAGGAGGTAATGCTAGCCGGTGGAAATGCGTATGATGGTTTAATCGCAGGCTTTTGTGCAATGACTATTACTGAACCTGCAATGGCGTCAATGCTCGCCGGTGGTTTTGTCAATGTTTTAGAGTCAAATGGCAAGAATTTCATATTGGACTTTTTCTGCCAAACCCCCATTAACAAAAGAAATAGCAACAACAAATACGATGAAATTATCGTGGATTTTGGAGAGAGTCAAGAAACATTTTATGCTGGCCCAGCTAGTATAGCTGTTTCGGGAGCCGTTAAAATGATACATTACTTCCTACGATATTACTGTAAACTTCCATTAAAAGAATTGGTCCAGCCGGCTATGTCATTAGCCAATGACGGAGTGAAATTGACCGATTTTCAAGCCGAGGACCTTCAGTTATTACGGCACATATTTGGACTAAACTCTAGTGGACGTGATATTTTCTTTGTCGAAGAAAGATGTAAAGGGGTAGGAGAAAACATCCAAATGAAAGAATTTGGTGATTTCTTAGATTACTTTGCCAATCAACCTGCTGAGTGGTTTTACAAAGATCATGTAGCAAAAGAAATTTCAAAGTATTGTACTGAAGCAGGTGGGGCCCTTACCATGATGGACTTTTCAGAGTATGAATTGCATTTCTCTACACCTCATGAATTTGAATATGCAAACAAGACATGTTCCGTGGTTCCATTGCCTTCATTGGGCGGGGGCTTACTGCACCTGTTTTTAAATACCCTATCAAAATCAAACTATTCGTTTTTTTCAAAAGAACATACAGAAGCCTTACTAAATGGCTTTGACAATTGTTACCCCTTTCTGAAAGATGGCCAAAAACTTTTTTCAAAATTAAATGGTGATAGTGAACAAGGAAATACGCCTACGATAATTCCAGGAGGAACCTCTCATTTCAACATTCTAGATAAATATGGAAATGCAGTATCACTTTCCGTTTCTATTGGTGAAGGGAGTGGTTTTTTTGTGCCTGGCACTCAAATACATGCAAACAATATGCTTGGTGAAACGGCTCTTTTACCATCTGGCTTGGATTCTTGGATACCCAATACTAGGTTAAATTCCATGATGTGTCCCACCTTTGTGTTTGGAGAAAATAGAGAATTAGAACTAATGTGTGGGACAGGTGGAGCTACTAGAATCCCATTTTCTATTGCACAGGTTCTAGATGGATATTACAGAGGTAATTTAGAATTATTAGAAGCGATACATGCACCAAGAATGTATAAGAAAGCGGAGGTATGTTATGCAGAGAAAGGATTAGATTTAAGTGGCGTAGCCTCAGATGTAAATCTTAAAGTCTGGTCTGATTTAGAACTTTTATTTGGGGGTGTACACGCGATATCGATAAAAGATTCTTCGGCGTTTGGAGATTCAAGACGCGAAGGAGATGCAATCATTACATACTATTAAACATGAATAGACAATATCCGATTGGTAAAAGTACGTTCAATCCCCACTACTCAGAGGAGTCCCTGCATTCCGCCGTATCGTATTTAGAAGGCTTTCCCCACATCTTGTCAGAAAGGTTGGCAGAGATATCCAAAGCGAGCTTAGGCAATACATATAGATTAGGCGGATGGAATATTGCTCAAATAGTACATCATTTAGCAGATTCTCACTCAAATGCGTTAATCCGATTTAAATGGACATTGACAGAAAATGAACCTACGATAAAAGCATATAATGAGAAAGCATGGGCAGAATTACCAGATGCTCAGAATGATAACCTTGAACCATCATTACAAATGCTCAAAGGCATTCACAGTCGCTTGGTGGCGCTTTTGCGTGGACTGGAAGGACATAGCTATAAAAGACGGTTTTATCATCCAGAATCTAACGAATGGGTATGTTTAGATCAACTCTTATTTCAATATGAATGGCATTCAAAACACCATCTAAAACACATTGATATAGCTATAAATGATCCTCAATGAAATTGAAACGCATACTGAATTGGTTTAAAAGTACCTGGCGGTATACTTGTCCTAGATGTCAGAAGGGAGAAATGTTCATTAAACCATTAAACTTGAGTAAACCCTTAGCGATGAATGAAGTTTGTGGACATTGTGGTCAACAATTCGAACCTGAACCAGGATATTATTTTGGTGCCATGTTTATCTCGTATATAGTAGGTTCCTTTATTGTATTACCTATAGCCTTGGTATTAGTATTTGTATTTGATTACACAGTGGAGGCTGCTATCCTGTGGGTAATACTACTAGGTGCCTTACTTTATCTCAAATTACTAAGAGGTGCTAGATCTTTGTGGATTCATTTATTAGTTAAATATGAAGAAACAGATGCGAAGAATTAAACAAGCAATTCTTTTCGCTCTATAGCCCACTTTAGCAAACTGTTATGCCCACCTTCCAACTTTAGTTTTTTACAAATGTTGGATCTATGGTTTTCAACGGTTTTCTTACTGATAAATAACAATTCTGAAATTTCAGTACTGGTCTTTGCTTGAGCCACTAACTGAAGAACTTTCTTTTCTGTTGGTGTAAAAGAATCATATTCAGGAATGGTTTCCTTTTGTTCTAATACCTCATTTAGTTTACTGCTAAAATAGAATTGATCCTCTTGAACAGATTGAATGCACTCTTTAATTTCATCAAGAGCGAATTCTTTTAAAAGGTAGCCATGACATCCCAAACTTTTAGCTTTTTCAAAGAGATCCTTTTCCTTATGCAGGGTTAAGATGACCATTTTAGTGCTTTTATCCAGCGACTTGATCTTCTCTACCACCTCTAGTCCATTAAAGTAAGGCATGTCAATATCCAGAATAGCAATATCAATGTCGTTTTCAATAATGGAATTTAAAGCTTGCATTCCATTACTTACTTGAGCAACAACATCACAATTTTCTATATTACCTACATAATCAGCCAATCCATTCAACAAGATAGGGTGATCATCAGCTAAAAGAATCTTAAGGGTTTCATTTTTCATTTCTACCATAGGTCTATACCGTTGATAGGGCGCGTCTGTGCTGTGTAACACAAAATTAATACAATTGTAGGATAATTTAGGTTCAATTAAATTTTTAGAATTTTTATCTCCACTCTTTGATTCTTTCTACGCCCCGTTGCATTATCATTACTAGCTATAGGATTTCGTTTTCCATAACCTTTAAAACTTATCCGTTCTTCATAAATACCTTTACCATATAGATAAGTCGCTACCTCTCGTGCTCTCGCTTCGGACAATCTATCACAATATTCATGAGGTGGTATATTATTCGTATGGCCACCAATTTCTATACTCACATTTTCATTAGTTGCTAGAAAATCATATACTTCATCCAACACCTCGAATGATGTTTGACTTATTGTGCTGGAATCCGCTTCAAAGTAAAGCTTGTTGATTCGTAAGGTTTGCCCAATAACCAATTTATCCGCTTCCAGATCTGGGATATTTTTCGGCTTCTTAATTTCTACTTGCTCTTCGTATTTACATCCTTTTGCATCAAGAATGCTTATAGCATGTGATCCGAAAGCAAGTCGTTTAGCACGCATACCTTGTTCTCCATTATCCCATTGCACTGTATAAGGTGCCGTACCCCCTGAAATAGAAATTTCACATACCCCATCCATGGTATACGTATTGGATACACGCGTTTGCTCAATGATGGCAACATTTATATCATCCAGAGGTTTTATTTCGATAGATTCAACAGATTGATTGGTTTCGGCATCCGTGATAGTAACCGTATAAATGCCAGGCCCTAAATTGGAAGGATTATTACTTGTAATCGAGGCATTATTCCAAGAATAAGAATATGGTCCTTTTCCTCCAGTCGCAGAAATTCTAATCGATGCATCAGCAGCTCCTTTGCAACTAATTGATTTTTCAAGAATACTACTGGTTCGTAACGGAGGTGTTTCGGCCATTTCTACATTGCTTTCTTTTTTCTGCTTATAAATTTTAAATAAGCCTGCATCTGAGGTTCCTAGCCAGATAATATTGCGCTTGTCTGCCTCCAAGGCTAAGCATTTTTGGCTAGCTATACCTAAAATATCAGTATACCGTTCAGTAAGATTTTTGTAAGGGTCAAACTTTACTAAAATATCAGAGGCAATATAAATGGATCCGTCTTTATCAACAGCAATATCATTTATATCACCCGCATATAAACCTTTTTTCAAGCCGACATCTACCCATCGATTATCCGTAGATTCGATAAGCCACATGATTTCGTTGCTTATTAACCAAACCCCTTCTTGGTTTTCGCAAGCAGCGATATAGTTTAGTTTTGAGTCATAATTCTTGCTAAAGTCTGTATCCTTACTTTTTTGTAGTACAATGCCATTTTTAGTTCCTATCCATAATCGCTCTTCAGAATCAGAAAAAACGAAGTTGATATAATTCGAAACTAACAGTGAATTACGCTCAGTATAGTGCTTTTTCAGCTTAGTGCTACTTAAATCAAAGGCATAGATCCCTTTTGTGGTACCAACATAAAGATTTTGCTTATGTATCTCAATGTCTGTTATCCTTTGAGTACGATCTTCTAAGGTGTAAAATACCTCACCATTCACGGTCAGGCTGTTATCAGAATGACCTACATATTTTTTTCCACTACGGCCAATTGCAATAGTGATTGGAGCAGCAGCAGTTTTTTCAATTTCTGCTACTTCATTTTCATTTTGGATTAAGGACAAACCTTTAGCAGAGGCTACCCATACGTTCCCTTCATTATCCAGAGCTAGATCAGAGATTTGTTCATTGCTATCAAATCCTTTCATAGACTCAAGAAACAATTCTGATTGAGCTAGACTAGAATAGGATAGAACATGCAAAAATAAAAGCATCAGAGGCAAGAAGTGAGCTGCCTTATAGCGATGATCCCAATTTTTCATAATTGTCAATAATAAATAGATGTGTAAATCAGCCTTTTAGCTTGATTATAGTAATAAATATACAATCTTGGAATATATAAACGCGGGATAGTCTATCAAATGTTATGGAAACGGGCGCTTTTAATATCTACTTAACCATCCTAAAACATATTCGTTGGCAACGAAATGTTTGTTATCACTTTGGAAAACCTTGTATCTAGTGCGTGTTTCTTGCCCGTAGTTTTGTTGTATAATTTCCACATGATTTTCATCACTACTAGAAACAATACCGATGTGTCCGAATGGATTATACTTGTCTCGACCTATAACTAAAATGTCACCAACTTGTGGTAATACATAATTACCATTTCGATATTGATAAAGGGCTCTTGATTTGTTCCAAACTCTCCAATTAGAAGCGATTTTCTTAGAATAAAAATCCTTTGCATGACCATAACTGTAAGGCATTACATGATCATAGAAATCAAAATAATAGCGTTTTACAAATTCAACGCATTGGTAACGTAGACCTAGGTTGTATCCATTGGTGCCTACATTTCTGCCAAACACATTTTCGATATCTCCATTGAAGTATACCGGAATACCGTTTAACTCATCGATAATGTCTCCAATATTTGGACGATCAGTGTTTGTAAATGACAGACACACTACAGCGAATATGGTCAGTATTAGTCTCATTGAATTGAAAATGCATTAAAACATGATAAAGATAATATATTATTTATTTATTTAATATATAATCTCCAATTTCAATTGCATTATGAAGATACTTTTATTTGATTTTTAGACAAATGGCTTTGCCTTTATTTTTCACATTTAAATCTTTTAATCTAATAAATATAAAACCATAACGATGTAGAGATTGGTATCTGCCACTGATGTCTTTATATTTGTGATTCTCTTAAGACATCTTAAACTACTATTTTATGTTCGAATCCTTAAATGAGAAACTAGAAGGCGCCTTTAAAAACTTAACCGGTGATGGGAAGATCACAGAGATAAATGTTGCGCAATCCATTAAAGAAATAAGGAGAGCCCTCGTGAGTGCTGATGTAAACTATGGTATCGCCAAAGAATTTACTGATAAAGTAAAAGACGAGGCATTAGGCACTTCCAATGTTCTTTCTGCGGTGAAGCCAGGTGAACTCATGGTTAAGATCGTAATGGATGAGATGATCGACCTGATGGGAGGTCAGGCCGTAGGCATTAATGTTAAAGGAAGCCCTGGCGTTGTTCTAATTTCAGGTCTGCAAGGGTCTGGTAAAACTACATTTTCAGCTAAACTGGCAAAATACCTCAAGGATAAGAAAAGACATAAAGTACTATTAGTGGCTTGTGATGTGTATCGTCCTGCAGCGATTGATCAGTTAACGGTTCTTGCAGAACAGATCGGCGCCGGAATTTATAAAGAGCCTGAAAATAAAAACCCGGTCTCTATTGCAGAAAATGCGATTGTACATGCTAAGCAGAATCAGTATAATGTTGTGATTGTGGATACTGCAGGTCGTCTTGCGGTTGATGAAGAGATGATGGCAGAGATAGAATCCATTAGATATGCCATTGAACCCACTGAAACTCTATTTGTGGTTGATTCAATGACTGGACAAGATGCAGTAAATACAGCTAAGGCATTTAATGAGCGGATAAATTATGATGGGGTTGTCTTGACAAAGTTAGATGGGGATACTAGAGGAGGAGCCGCACTAACTATAAAATATACGGTAGGTAAACCCATCAAATTCATATCTACTGGAGAAAAGCTGGATACCATCGATGTGTTTCATCCAGACCGAATGGCCCAACGAATTTTGGGCATGGGAGATATAGTGAGCTTTGTAGAAAAAGCACAAGAACAATTTGATGAGAAAGAAACCAAGCGATTAGAAAAGAAAATCCGGAAGAATAAATTTGACTTTAATGATTTCCTATCCCAAATCAATCAAATTAGAAAAATGGGTGATCTTAAAAGTTTGATGAACATGATTCCTGGGATGAGTAAAATGACCAAAAACTTGGACATAGATGACACCGCTTTTAATAAAGTTGAAGCGATTATCCTCTCGATGACACCACATGAGCGGACGCATCCTGAAGTACTAAATATGAGTAGAAAGAAACGAATTGCAAAAGGATGTGGACAAAAAATCCATGAAATTAACATGTTTATCAAGCAGTTTGATCAAATGAAAAAGATGATGCATATGATGAGTAAAGGAAAAGGGATGAACCAAATGATGAATCAATTCCCGGGCATGCGACAATAATTATCGGTTTTTCAAGGAGTTTGCAGGACCATTTTTATTATTTTAGGTGCATTATAAAATGCAATTCCTTACAATATGCAGCGATTTTTCACGCTTTTTCTTTTTTCCCTTTTAAGCTTTCCATCATTTTCTCAACAAACGGCACCTGATTGGACCTTATCTGATATAGATGGTAATACTCATCATCTTTATGATGTTTTAGATCAAGGTAAATCTGTAGTTATCGATTTTTCTGCAACCTGGTGTCCCCCTTGCTGGAGTTATCATAATACCGGAATCTTAGAAAGTATTTATGACGATTTTGGACCAAACGGTACAGATGAAGTCATGGTATACTTTATTGAAGGTGATGATGATACCAATACTTCTTGCCTCTATGGACCGTCTGGTTGTATAGGTGGCACCCAAGGAAATTGGGTTGCAGGTCATGACCATCCATTTATAGATCTAACGAGTTCAGAAACTTGGTTGTTAGGTGCATATAATGTTTCTGCATTTCCAACCTTATTTGCAGTTTCTCCAAATAAGAAAAGATATAACGTAGGCCAAATTTCATACAATAGTTGGGAGGATTGGCTAATTGAATCATTTCAAATGAGTGCTACAGCAGACATTACGCATGTTACTTGCTTAGGTGGTACAGGAGAAATAGCATTAACACCAATTAAAGGATATGGATCCATCTCTTACCGTTGGAATACCGGTCAAACAGGACCGGTATTAACCAATGCCTCCCCGGGATTTTATACTTGTGAAATGACGGATAGTCATGGCCATGAGGTTGAAGTAGGACCTTTCGAAATATTGGCTGATGGAAATGTAGACTTTTGGATAGCCGTCGATTATCAAATTGACCCATCATGCCCAGAAGAAGATGATGGTTCCATTCAGATTATTAGCAATGAATTTGATGTAGATTATAGTTGGTCAAATGGCGATCAAGGATCTCTGATTAGTGGTCTTCCTGCAGGCACCTATACGGTATCAGCCACTGATCAATCCTCAAATTGTACTAAGGTATTAGAAGTGAGCCTTTTTGATCCCGAGTCGATTGATGTAGATGTAGACATTACTAATGCAGCCTGCGAGGGTAATGAAGGTATTATTGAAGTTGATGCTGATGGAGGTGTAGGTGAATTCGAATATAGTCTTAATGGAGAGGCTTGGACGGATGAAAATATCTTTTCAGGCTTATCAGCAGGTAGCTACACTATCGAAGTAATTGATGAAAATCACTGTGTTGTTGAACAAGAATATGAGGTCAATGGGCCACAAGTCATAACAGCAATCAGCTACACTGAAGACACCTTAACGTGTAATCTAGATTCTGCACTTGTTGTGTCAAATGGCTCTTCAATAGGTCAAGATGTCACCTATACTTGGATGGATACACTAGGAAATATTGTAGCTACTGGTGATTCTGTTTATCTATATCTAGAAGATCAATATTTGTTGCAGGTGCTGGATACGATATCACTATGTGTAGATGTAGATACCTTAGAGTTGGCAGGATTATTTAACATGCCAAGCTTTGTTATTGCTGAGCCGTCCTTGCTTACCTGTATAGAAACAGAGATTACATTGGTCGCAGAATCTGATAACGAAGAAGGTACAGAAAGCTATTTGTGGACGGATGAAAATGGGACTAACCTAGGAACAACATTAGATGTAACGATAGATAATCCTGGAATATACACGCTCCAAATAACCAATGATCTTAGTGGTTGTGTGACCGAACAAAGTGTTACGGTGGAAGAAGATGCAAGTATCCCTCAAATAGAAATTGGAACACCAATGACATTGAACTGTAGCATTAGCTCAGTATTACTAGAAGGAAATTCTTTAAGCAATGGGGAAGAGATATATGAGTGGACTACGGAAAATGGAATTATAATAGGTGATACAGATAAGCTTAATGCAGAAGCGGGCGGTCCAGGGACCTATTTACTTACTGTGTTCAATGTAATTTCTGGCTGTACAAGCAGTGCAATGGTTACAGTGGAAGCCAATGAAGACACACCTGTAGTTTCTCTGTCAAACTCCAATATATTAGATTGTAACAACGATAAAACTACCTTGACTGCGGAAGGCGATGCAGGGTATTTGTACAAATGGCAAGATGAAAATGGGAATGAATTATCGACAAATAATTCTTTTGAAATAGACCTTCCTGGCATTTATGTTTGTGAAGTGACAAATCCTGATAATAATTGTACAAGCGTACAAAGCATAGAAGTTATTCAAGATATAAACGCCCCTTCATTGACTGTTGATGGCGAGACTTTATTATGCGGAGGCAGTATAGCGACATTATGTGCAGTTGTAGACGCAGGGGTAAACTATCAATGGGAAATTGAAGGTGAAATTGTGTATGACCAATGCATTGATATTAGTGCTAATACAGAGGTGAAAATTATTGCTTTCTCTTTAAATGGATGTTCTAGCGAATGGACAGATCAAGTGATTTTTGATACTTCATTGGAGAATCTAAGTATTTCTGGTGACACAGAATTATGCGATGGAGAGATTGCAGAATGGTGTTTAAATGAAGATTTTGATGGAGATATTAAGTGGTTAGATAAGGAAGGAAATGTCATTTCGACCATGCCATGTACCGAATTTTCTACGTCGGGTGAATTTGTTCTAGAAGCAACAAGTGATTTAGGCTGTTCAACACAGTTTGAAGCTAATGTAACTGTCTTTGCAATCCCTGATGTTGAAATTGAAGAATCATTTTCTGTGGACTGTAACAATCTTGAAGTAGCCTTAGATGTTTATGATCTTGTCATCGATAACATAGCTGAGATCAACTGGACAACAAATAATGGTTCTATAGTAGATGATTCGGATTCATTTGGTCCTATAGTCAATGCAGCAGGTACCTATGATGCTTTGTTTATTACCGGTGACGGTTGTGAAGGAAGTTTCTCCATCCTCGTTGATGAGTTCTTTAATTATGCTGAAAGTAAGTTTCAAAGTAATGCAGATTTTGGAACTGTAAGTTTTACAGATGAATCTGTAGGCAGTCCTTTTGGCTGGACTTGGGACTTTGGCAATGGCGAGTTTACCAATGAACAAAACCCAACAGTTTCGTATGAAGAATCAGGTTTGTATACCGTTTGTTTAACGGTTCAAAACGAATGTGGTGAAGATGTTACTTGCGAAGATATCGATGTATTTGTACCGGGTCCTCTTGTGGTAACGGCATCCCAAATCAATATTGATTGTAACAATGCAAGTAATGGAGAAGCGGCATTACAAATAGATGGGGGCGTATCTCCATATGCTATTTCATGGTCAGGCCCTAATGGCTTTACATCAATGGACCAGATGATTTCTAGTCTTATGCCTGGAATATATCAATACACCGTTCAAGATGAATTAGAAAATATGGTAGAGGGTACTGTTGAAATTACCCAGCCTGAAGAGCTATTTATCCAAGGTGTAGATATCATTGATGATCTTGATGGAGCTGCTTTAGGATCTATAGACATCGAACCAAATGGAGGTGTTTCTCCATATGACTATTTATGGAGTAATGGTGAGACCAGTCAAGACATTGGAGGATTGACGGAAGGCGATTACACTGTGATGATAACAGATGCTAATAACTGTGAATTCGAGCAAACATTCAGTGTGGGCAATGAGATTAGTTCGTCGAATGTAGATCAACTAGAACTTGACATTTTAGCTATGCCTAATCCTGCTAATGAATTTATACAGCTGACAATAGCGGAGCAAGGCGATTATAGTGTTGATATATATTCTTCGCAAGGTGCTTTAATGTATTCTAATAATATATCTTCAACGATTACGGTTGATGTGACAGATTGGGCAGCAGGTATCTTTATTATCAAGATTAGCGATGAAGAGCAGCGATATAAAACAGTGGATTTTGTAAAGATCTAACGAAAAATAAAAAGTATTTAAGATCCTGGTTCTAACTGTTGTTCCAGGATCTTTTTTATTTCAGCTAATTTCATCATACAGTCAAGAGGCGTCATTGCATTGATATCTATACGTATCAATTCATCCATAACAGCTTGTTGGTCAGGATCCAGTGATTCGAAAATATTAATCTCAAAATTGGTTTTATCCGGGATTATATCAAATACATCTTGTCCGTCTTCCTTTTTTCTAAGTCCATTATCTTCTAAGGTATTTAGGATCTGATAAGCTCTTTTTATGATACTTTGTGGCATTCCGGCCATTTTGGCTACATGAATTCCAAAACTGTGCTCGCTACCACCTGCCGTTAATTTCCGAAGAAATACCACCTGATTCTTTAGTTCTTTAGTACTAATGTGATAGTTTTTAATACGTTCGAATCGATTAGCTAATTCATTCAATTCATGATAATGGGTAGCAAAAAGAGTTTTGGGTTTAGCTTTTTTATTTTCATGCAGAAATTCGGCAATGGACCACGCGATCGAAATGCCATCATACGTACTTGTTCCTCGACCAATTTCATCAAGTAAGATTAAACTTCTATCGCAAATGTTATTCATGATACTTGAAGTCTCATTCATTTCAACCATGAATGTAGATTCACCACTAGATATGTTATCCGAGGCTCCGACTCGGGTAAATATCTTTTCTAAAATGCCAATTTTAGCAGCTGTAGCAGGGACATAGCATCCCATTTGCGCCATTATGCATATTAAGGCAGTTTGCCTGAGAACTGCTGACTTACCTGACATATTAGGACCAGTGATCATTATAATTTGTTGGTCTTTATCATCAAGCAAAATATCATTAGCAATATATGCATTTCGATGTTCAAGCTGCATTTCAATAACTGGATGTCGAGCTCCTTTTATGTCAATGACCTTAGAGTCATCAATTTGAGGTTTGTGGTAGTCGTTTTGAATGGATATTTGAGCAAAGTTTGATAAGCAATCTAACCTTGCTAATAGCTTAGCATTTCCTAGTAGTGGATTTACAAAGCCTTGCGAGAAAGAGAGCACTTCTTCATAAAGTTCATGTTCTAATTTCTCTATTTCACCTTGGGCGTTTAAGATTTTTTCCTCTACTGATTTTAATTCATCTGAGATGTATCTTTCTGAACCTGTTAAGGTCTGTTTCCGAATCCAAGTATCGGGTACTAGTCCTTGATTTTTATACTTATTTGTCACTTCCAGGTAGTAACCAAAAACATTATTAAAACCAATCTTCAAATTGCTAATACCGGTTGCCTTTATTTCGCGTTGTTGGATGTCTAAAAGGATTGACTTACTGTCATCCACCAATGATCGCCATTCTTTTAACTGTTCATTATACTCACTGGATATTACTTGTCCTTTATTAAAATTTACGGGTGGTTCATCTACAAGCGCCTCTTTAATTCTTGCAGTGAAGGCTTCACAAGCCATAAATTGATTTGAGAGGTCTTCAAGTTCTGAGTTGCCACAAGATTTGATTTTCGTTAATAGTTCATTGGCTAACTCAATGGATCTAGCTAAGGCATGTAATTCTTTAGGATTAATTCTAGCAACGGATAGCTTGGCAGCATACCTTTCTAAATCGCCTAATTTGACTAAAAGATCTCTTATATCGTCTCTGAATAGATCATTTTCTATCAAGAAAGCTACTATGTTTAGTCGCTTTTCAATGGCTTTAGCATCCACTAAAGGCATTAAAACCCATCGCTTTAACATCCTTGCTCCCATGGCGGATTGGGTCTGATCCAAAATGTGGATTAATGATTTACCTCCATTATGTTGTGTGGTAACAAGTTCTAAGTTTCTAATTGTAAATTGATCAAGCCAAACAAAGGATTCATTTTGAATTCGTTGAATGTTTTGAATATGGGATAAATTGCTTTGTTGATTGGCACTTAAGTAATGAATAATAGCGCCTGCTGCGGTTTGCCCTGCTTGTAAGGTATCTATACCGAACCCTTTAAAGTTACTGACCCCAAAATGATCTTTAAGTTTATTGACCGCATAATCACCACTAAATATCCATTCATCCAGCATAAAGGGATGAATGTCATCATGCAGAAACGTAGCAATGGCTTCTTTTACCTCTCTGGAATAGATCAACTCAGAAGGATTGTACGTTTGAATTAGTTTTTGAATCAACGCTTCTGGACCGGCGGCTGTGTAAAACTCTCCAGTTGAAATATCTATAAAGGCTATACCGTAATGATCCTTTTTATCTTGATGAACCGCAGCGAGAAAATTATTTGTTTTATGATCTAGAATCGTTTCGTTGTAAGTGATGCCTGGCGTCACTACATCAGTTACCCCTCTTTTGACTATTTTCTTTTCTTTAGAGGGCTTTTCTAATTGCTCGCAGATGGCTACTCTAAATCCAGCTTTAACCAATTTAGGTAGATACAAATCAAGGGAATGATATGGGAAACCGGCTAATTCAATATCGTTTCCACCATTATTTCGACTAGTAAGAACGATGCCTAAGGCATTAGAACATTTTATGGCATCCTCTCCAAAGGTTTCATAAAAGTCGCCAACCCTGAAAAGGAGTAAGGCATCAGGGTGTTCAGATTTTACCTGAAAGTATTGTTGCATTAAGGGGGTAACCTTCTTTGACTTAGCCATCTATTTCAATCTCAAGTATGAACTTATAAAAATACTATATAATGTGTGGCTTGAATGTTTAGTGATGTAAGATTTTAATTCTTGGCATTTTTATGGAAATATTTTTCTATTTTTGCGGCGTTAAAATCCTGATGCTTGTTGACAAGGTAGTCAGGTATGGTTTAACCCAAGTAAATTTTAATTATGCCTGTAAAAATCAGATTGGCCCGAAGAGGCCGTAAAAAACAACCTTTTTACCATGTGGTAATTGCTGATTCTAGAGCACCACGAGATGGTAAATTCATTGAAAAGATTGGTACTTATAACCCGATGACAAGCCCTGCAACGATCGAAATTGATCGAGATAAGGCATTTGATTGGTTAAAAAAAGGTGCCCAACCTACAGACACCGTACGTGCAATGTTACGTTTTAAAGGTGTATATTACAGAAAACACCTAATGAGAGGTGTAGCCAAAGGCGCTCTTACAGAAGAGAAAGCAATGGAGATGTATAAGGACTGGGTAGATGCTAAGGAAGCAAAGATTGCTGCAAGATTTGAGGAATCTAAGCAAAAGAAAGAAGAATATTACAAGCAACTATCCGGCGCGATTAAAAAAGCTGCCCCTGCAGCTAATACAGAAGCTTCACAGGAAGCTTTTAGAGAAAATTCAGGGGAAGAAGAATAAGAGTACAATACAGGGCATAGTCCCTTCTTGTTAAATGTATATAGAAACCTGGCCAGGCTTAATTGTCTAGCCGGGTTTCATATTATTAAGGCTAAAGACCTAACATTATGGAAGCATTACACGAAAATTATCAAAATCACCTAGATTCTATTGGAAAAGCAGTTCAGGACTCTGAGCTTTTGAACGCATATCTTGAAGAAGAAGGAGAAGAGGAATACAAAGCCCTCATTAAAGCGTTTGAGCCGGCTATTCACCAATTGTATGAAACAGTGGTAACCAATCACCCACTTCAAATAATAGCTTTAGAAAAGGCTATCTGTAATGATAATTTTGAAGGTTTATACTTACCACGTGTTCTTGGTTATTCTGTATTGAGAGGTCAGATTGACGAAACAAGCATCAAATATGCTAGACCCCAACAGCATTTTAAAGATATTTTACTCTATATAAGTGAGTCGTCAAACTTTGATCAAATCCAATTGCGTATTGGTCAAGCTATTCAAATAGGCTTTGCTTTAAGTAGTGATATTTGGATTACAAACCTTGTGGAAAGTGTAAGGAATAAAAGAGTAAAAACCTTTTTGCATAATCAAAAACTCCATCGATTTAGAGATCTAAAACAACGATGGACAGGTCTTGTAAAGTACAGAAGACAATTTGCTAGTCTTAATTATTATACAGCAGATTTTCCAAAGGACGCTACTGAGCTTAAGGTAGAATTTGATCTTTTGAAGCACTTCATCCTATACAGGTATGATAAGAACTTGAATAATGCCACATTGGTCCCATATGCTACTCAAATGATGGACAATGAGGTTTTTCATTCGCAACGAGAAATGGTGGAATTGTTGATCATCTTTGGTCTTTACATTGAACTAGATGAGAAAGGCAAGGAGGCATTTGCCAAAGCGTATAAAAACTTGAATGAACAGTTTGAGGACTTTGCATCCGTTTATTTCAATGTATTACGAGCTCATTGGGAAGAGCAGCTTGAAATCGATTCAAGTGCGGAAAAGCGATTATCGGCTTTAGTTAGCAGAGGGGTAAATGAACAAATCGATGAATACTATAACTTGATTGATGTCATTCATGGTAAAGGCTACGTTCATGAAGATGCTATTGATGAGGTTAATAAATATTATTATCAGCACGAAGGTAGATCTGATGAAAACTTCTGCGTACGGAGTACTATCATGTCTTATCTCAGAATGTTTCTTAATAATTTGGACGAGCAGTCTTACACTGACTTTTTTGAGATTTTCAAGATCATTACCCTGTATATAAATACATTTAGTAATCAACGATTTAATCAAGACATTAAGGACCTTAGTGTTAAGTATGTCAAGCGATTATTAAAAGTATACACAGACAAAAGAGGTAAAGATTACCAAGACATTAAAAAATTCGTCAGAGCTACGTTCTTAGACCTTGGGTTTATGAAAGAAAAAGAATTGACTGAATTCTTTAAAACAAAACGTAAGAAAAAAGCCTAACTCATCACATGATCCATGAGTTCATACTTGGACTAACAGCTTATCTTAAGGCACCAAGAGGTATTGTAACATATCGTCTCTGGCCACAAGTTTTAATTAGTGGCCTAATCAGTTTGACATTATACAGTCTTTTAATTTTTGTATTCTGGAATAAATCAGATCTAGTAGGGGCATGGCTCATCGATTTTTACCCATTTGAGTGGGGTAAGTCTGCGATAGAAAAGGCGGTTAATTGGATTACTTTTTTGTCCGCTTTCATCATCTTTAGTTTGGTGTATAAGTATATTATATTGGTGGTTCTGTCACCTATAATGAGTGTTGTTTCAGAGAAAATAGAACGTCATCATCATCCGGATATTAGCTTCAAGCAAAATGTTGTTGGATTTATAAACAGTATAATTCGAGGCCTCCGTTTATCGCTGCGCAATATTATTAAAGAGCTTTTATACACCCTTTTATTGATGATTGGCGGTTGGATAATTCCCGGAGCTGCCATCATTACAACTCCGCTTATTTTTCTTATTCAAGCCTATTATGTTGGAGCGGCAAACATCGATTATTTCCTAGAGCGACATACGGGTGTATCAGGGTCGGTAGCATTTACAAAGCAACATAAAGGATTGGCTATGGGCAATGGTACTGTCTTCCTCTTGATTTTACTCATCCCTATACTAGGTGCATTGTTTGCACCTATCTTGGGCACCATTGCTTCTAGTAGAGAGGTAGATCGCATAGTCCACACACCAGGCAGGTAACAACAAACACCTTACAATTTTACAAATCGTTTAAGGACTGCTTTTTCGTTTGTTGATTCTAATCGAATGAAATAGGAACCACTTGGAAGAGTCAGAGTATGTAAGCTTATATCGGACACGCTATACTCGATCGGAAGGTAATATTGTTTGCCTTCCATATCAAATACAGACACACGGGTTATTTTTTCAACATTAGTAAGATATATTTTGTCTGAACTAGGATTTGGATATAGTCCAATGTCCTTCAAAGGCTGTTGTTCATTGGAAATAATTAATTGGACTTCAAAGAGGGTATCGATTTGACATTCATTATGATCTCTGATCGAGGCAGAATAGAAACCAGGGCTTAAATTTGTAAACTGATTATTTGATGTAAATTGTGTTGCATCATCCCATTTAAATCTATATGGCTCCTCACCTCCAAATGGAAAGATGGCCACGATTCCATCATTAGCTGAACTACTATTATTGATAGTAGCTTCTATATAAAATGAATCAGGACTGCTTATATAAATTGGATCCGTTACGGTTTGACAAAAATTTTCATCCGTAATGATGGCCATATATTCTCCGTTTGCTAATCCTTCAATCATAGATCCATTATCACCATGGAACCATGTATATGTATAGCTTCCAGATCCTCCGGATACCTCCAATGATATGGTTCCTGCTTCCTCTCCATAACATTGGTTTTCTTGTTTTAAAATTTGATCAATATTGATCGGTTCAGGCTGCATAATACTAACACTAGTTACGCCTGTACATCCTTTACTATCTGTGATGGTTACCATATGTTCCCCTGCAAATAATCCAGTTTCATTGAAGGATAGCGTATTTCTAACGGCTACTTTCCCAAAGTCCCAATTAATCTGAACAGGTAGCTCTGCTGTATCAATTTGAATATTGGCAATAGCCGTACTATCGCCAAAGCAAACCAAGGGTGTTAGAACACTGCCCATAACATCTAAGTGTATGCCTTCTGATTGGATTTGGATGTTTTGAATGTCCTGTTTGCAACCTAATGCATCTACTACAGTGACGGCATATTGACCGGGTGATAAGGTGTCAATTTGATTTGTATTTATAAAACTAGTATCGCTCCATAAATACAAATAGTCACCATTACCACCCGTCGTAGATATTTGAATTTTACCGTCATTGCTACCATCACAACTAGCTGCTGAAATCGTATCAATGGATATTATAAGAGGATCAGGTTCTTCTATAAGAAAACCACCCTGTGTTATCGAGCAGCCATTAATATCAGAAACAGTTAATGAATAGAACCCTGCTTCAAGATTAGAAATATCATCGGTTAATTCGCCATTGTTCCAAATAAATGAGTAGGGTGGAGAACCACCTATAGTGGATATCTGAATGCTGCCATCCTGCTCTCCAAAACATAAATTATTCTCAATATTATCAACAAGTATTTCTAGTTTTTTCGGAGCAGGCATTTCGATGTCTTCTATAACTTGTTGGCAACCTCCATTATCCGTTATGGTAACGTTATATAGACCCTTAGCTATACTTTCAAGTATTGGCCCACTATGCCCGGTAGACCATTCATAGTGTATAGGCTCTTCTCCGCCAGTTGCTTGTACTTCAATCCATCCATCTGCATCACCATGGCACAAAATAGGCTCGATCCATTTAATGCCGGCATTTAGATTAGAACTTGCATTTAGGTCGAATGGCTCAGTAATGAGCTGGCACCCCATTGCATCTGTAATGGTAAGACTATAAAAACCGCTTTCTAAACTATCTATTGTGTTCCCTTCTTGTTGATTACTCCATTCGTAATGATAGGGTTGCGTTCCGTTTCCAGCTAGTACACCAATCTTGCCGTCTTGACTGCCTAAACAGCTGGGCAAATCAAAGGCACTGAGTGTAAATTGGATAGAACTTTCGAATCCTACTCCTATGCTATCCAGAATCATTAAACAACCTGCTGCATCATTGATTTCAAGGGAATAAAATCCGGCTTGTATGTTTTGCAATAACGAATCCTGAGACTCATTGCTCCAAGTAAATGAATACGGACCTGTTCCCTGATCTATAACTACCGTAATGCTCCCATCTGCTGCGCCGAGACAACTCTCGTCAACTATACCGGAAATACTAGCTATAATAGGAAGGTCACCTTCATCATCTTCCATGCCGTTACAATTTTCATCAATCAGGTTGCACTTAATTTCAGGCATTTCTGGGTTTATATTGCCATCGTTATCATTGCAATCACCAGCAATTTCGACGTGATTGGGTATTGGATTGCTGGAACAGATAATTACATTGTCTTCAGGATCCCCGAATCCATCATTATCGGAATCTTTATAATATGCTATACCATCGCCTAAGGGCCGAAGACCCATCATGCTAATTTCATCAAGCGCAATATCACCAAAATTATTTTCACCTGTGCTCGCTACAAAACGTAGTCTGATGAGTGTCCCGTCGTAAGCAGATAAATCGAGATATTCAAAATTCCAAGATCTATTTTGAGCACCATTTCTCATCCAGATAGTTGACCATTCAGAAGCAGATTCTTCTAATATCTCCAAACGCAATTCACTAACACCTATTCCATTCATGTGGTAGTTAAAGCTTAAATCACAAGATTGGTTTGTAGATTCTACAGCCAAGCAAGAGGAGGAAAGAATAGCTTCTTTTGCAACGCCACAAATTTCTGTTTGATTTTCCAAATAGATATAATGGCCAAAGTTATGGATTCCTATGTCTGGACCAGTAAATAATGTAGGCGTTGAGCCGGCTTGTACTTTCCAATCCAAATCATCAAACGCTACATTGAACCAACTACCTTCCAGTTCGCAATTGGATTGACAATCATTATCGCATACGATCTCATTATCAAAGGAACGTCTATCCTGAGGGGGCGAACACTTCGTTCTAATTTCATACGGACAGGAGAATGGAGAAGGTTGATTTAAACAAACCCCATTTATATAAAAATCATATTCAGTATCTGGTATTAAATCAACAATAGTATAGGAACTGCTATCACAAGAAACAAACTCTGAGGTTCCTGTTAATGGGTCAAAGCCCATAGGGCCATATGAAAAACGAATGTCTTCACAGTTAGGATTGTCAAAGACAAATTGGACTTCACGGTCGCTAACTTTTGCAATGCTTTTAATGCCAGGCACCTCACAGGCTTGTTGATTAAACTCAAAAGAAACATGTTTTATCAGCCCTTCATCTCCTTTGGCTCTATCGCATATGTGGAGGTGCCATATCCCCGTAGGACTTTGTCCTTGATATAGGCTATTAATAGGATTTTCTGGCAAGTATGAGCCTATTAGTTTCCCATCAAATTCTTGTAAACCTTCACAAGCCAGGTCTGAAAAAGAGACGGTTCTTTCGCAGTTATCATCTGATGGATCTCCAAAATTTCGAGCATAGAGTCCTTTGTGGACCGACAAATCAATCCATTGGTCATCAGGACTTTGTAATTGGATCAAGAGATCTGGTGGCCAAGGATGATCTATAATAAATGAAATATTTGTAAGAAATAAATCGTCACCTAATCTACGGTCTTCGTAGCCTTCGACATTAACTCGAAAAACCTCCATAGAAGGACAGTTGTTGTCTTTTAACTCCAAAGACAACTCACAATTCCCTGTACTCTCAATATCGGTGGCAAAAAAGTAGGGGCCGTTCCAAGTACTTGTTCCCATTGGACACTGACTTCTTATATTGAATGAATAATCAAGGCCTTGTTCTAATCCAGTATAGATATGTTCGCTAAAGGGAATATCGCTGACTGTAGGATTACCAGAAAAACTTTCTCCTTTTTTTATCAATTCAATTTCCCAGAAGTCAACTAAATTTCCGTTACTGACAAACCAATCGATATGAGCACTGGAAGAATTTAGTGGTTCAATGTCATTTACAACAGGTTGCGGGCAATCCTGTGCAAAAGCAACTTGCATTTGCAGAATACATAGTAAGACCAATAAGAGGGTCTTGATATGTAATTCCATTTTCGGCATAGTGTATCATTTCACTACAAAATTGACCATTTTATTAGGTACTACGATTACTTTTACAACCGTCTTTCCTTCGATCCATTTTTGTAATTCAGGCATTTCAGTAGCCATTTTTTCAATGGCCTCCTTAGATGTTCCATTTGGTACATCTAAAAGTACCCTTTTCTTACCATTAACGCATAGAGGGTAGGTCACCGTGTCTTCCACAAGATATGTTTCATCAAACTCAGGAAAAGCACTGTGATGCACTGAGCCTTCATTGCCAAATGATGACCATAGCTCTTCTGTCATAAATGGAGCAAATGGAGCTAGTAAACGTACGGCAGGTTCTAATATATGCTTAGAATGGCATTGTGATTTTTTTAGGTCATTAACCAACACCATAAAATGGCTGACGCAAGTATTAAATGAAAAGGCATGCAGATCTTTAGTTACCTTCTTTATCGTTTGATGTAAGCTTTTGAGATCGCCCTTACTTGCTTCGGTTTCATTTACGATCCATTGTCCATTATCATAGAATAATGACCAAAATCGTTTAATAAATTTCGAAACACCCTCGATACCTTGTGTATCCCAGGGTTTAGATTGCTCAATAGGCCCTAAGAACATTTCGTACATTCTAAAGCAGTCGGCCCCATACTTCTCTACAATGACATCAGGATTAACTACATTGAAATAACGCTTTGACATCTTTCCTACCTCAGAACTTGTAACTAAGTGCGAATCCAAGGCAGAATCTTTTGGTTCGAAATGACCATTTTGATAAACGCCATTTCCACATTCAAATCGTGCATCTGAATATTCTGGTCTCCAATTAACAAATGAGTCGATGCCATTCATATTAATATGCGAATCCTTATTACCATAATTCTCAACAAAATCAATATGAATAGGAATTCGACTAAAATGCTCGACCCCTTCTCCTTCAGCAATATTTGCACAAACGAATCTTGATCGACCCTCTATTTTTTCTTTAGCTAAATACAAAAACTCGATGACACCTTGGATCATTCCTTGGTTGATGAGTTTTTTGAAAGGTTCCTGAACAGAAACCTTACCAATATCATACAAGAACTTAGTCCAAAACCGACTGTACATCAAGTGACCGACAGCGTGCTCAGTACCACCAATATATAGATCTACATCTTTCCAATAATCTAATGCATCTTCAGATGCAAAAGCCTCATCGTTTTTTGCATCCATATACCGGAAGAAATACCAGCTAGAACCGGCGTAGCCAGGCATAGTATCTGTTTCTCGTTCACCATCTACTGTATTTATCCATTTATCTAGTCGAGCCAAAGGAGATTTCCCTTCAGCGGTTGGTTTGAAGTCATCTAAAGGGGGTAGTTCGACAGGTAATTCAGCAAAAGGTAAACCTTTACTTTGCCCATCTTTGTTTACAATCGGGAAGGGCTCACCCCAGTATCGCTGTCGACTAAAATTGGCATCTCTCAATTTATAATTTACCTTTCTATACCCAATGCCTTCATCATACATTTTGGATACAGCAGCTTTAATGGCATCTTTTACTTTTAGGCCATTCAAAAAATCAGAATGTATCATAGTACCTACCTTATCACCAATGCTTGCATTGGGAAAAGCTGATTTGTCGATAATAATTGGGATATCAATATCAAATTTTTCAGCAAAGCGCTTATCTCTGGCATCATCACATGGGACAGCCATTATAGCACCTGTTCCATAATCCTTTAAAACATAATCACTGATATAGATAGGAATATTCTCTTTGCTAAAAGGATGGATAGCATAGGCTCCAGTAAAGCAACCAGATACCGTTTTTGCATCAGCCATTCGTTCTACATCAGACTTCTTGCCTGCGGCATCAACATAAGCCGCAACTTCATCTCTTTTATCCTCCGTAGTTATTTGTTGAACCAGATCATGTTCAGGGGCTAATACCATAAAACTTACACCAAAAATAGTATCTGGCCTTGTTGTAAATACTTCAATCTTAGATTCATGATCAAACACATTGAAGAAAACGGTAGCTCCAGTTGATTTGCCTATCCAATTACGCTGCATCGTTTTCATCGATTCAGACCAATCTAATTTCAATAAGCCTTCTAATAAACGCTCGGCATATGCGGTGATACGTAATGCCCATTGCATCATTGGCTTCTTCTCTACAGGATGACCCCCTCGTTCAGAAAGCCCGTCTTTTACTTCGTCATTAGCCAGTACCGTTCCTAATGCTTCGCACCAGTTAACGTAAGCCACCTTACGGTAAGCCAACCTAAAATTCATCAGGATATCGTCCTTCTCTTGTGCCGAGTAAGCTTGCCATTCGGCTGCAGTAAATACAGTCTCTAAACTATGGTGCGCTTGTATGTCTGCTAAGCCATTTTGTTCAAAATGAGCTATAAGTTCTTCAATGGGTTTAGCTTTGGCCTCCTTCTTGTCATAATAGTGGCCAAATAGCTGTAGAAATATCCATTGCGTCCACTTGTAGTAGGATGGATCAGATGTAATTACTTGCCGATCCCAATCATAATTGAATCCAATATTATCCAATTGCGCTCGGTACCTTTTCAGATTTTCAGCCGTTGAATCAGCTGGATGAACCCCCGTTTGAATTGCATATTGTTCGGCCGGTAAACCAAAAGCATCAAAACCCATGGGATGCAGTACATTAAAGCCAGATTGTCTTTTGAAACGAGAGTATATATCAGAGGCTATATATCCTAAAGGGTGGCCCACATGAAGACCTGCTCCAGATGGGTAGGGAAACATGTCAAGGACATAAAACTTCGGTTTATGGCTATCATTATGGACTTTATAAGTCTGATTCTCCGACCAGAAGTTTTTCCATTTCTTTTCAACTGCACTATGATTATAATCCATTTGATATTTAATTGAGGGGCGTTGTTTTTTCTAACTCCCGGTATTTTACAGATTTAGGGGTCTTATTTCTAAAGCCCCAACTTTGTTTCCATTTTCCATCACTATTGTAAGTCGTGATATCGTGATTTTCTTCAAAAATGAGCTCATCATCTTTGGTAAATGCCGCAATATTTATTTCATTTCCTGAATCATCAAATCCAAACCTAAATGATTGTTGTACTACGGAATTCTGATCTAAAATTTCCTTACGGATACGATTGCCACGATCATCATATTCAAATCTTTCTAATCGCAATAGTTCGTCTGTTTCGGCTTCGTATGCAGCCGTACGTATCTTGTTTCCGGCATTATCATAATGGAATGTGTAGTAACTTAAAAGTGTACCATCAGGGGCATAATATTTTGAACCAGTAGCTAGGTCATTGGCCCCAATTTCATACACTTCTTTCCCTTTAAGACTATCTACTTTGTCAAAGATATGTCTCTCTCTAAGATTGTTTTTTTCATCATAGTAGTTGACTTCTTTATAGCTACGCGTATCTCGGTGATATTTTTGCTCACCTTTTCGAACAGTAAATGTTTCTACAGTCTCTTTTTTCCAGTTTTTATCTGGAGTACAAGATGCCAAAAAGCATATACATGCTAGTAAAACAAAGTTCAATTTCACTCTTTAAAATTATGAACCGCAAATATACTTCTATATGACTATATTGGTGGGTCTTGTTTCCTTATAAAAAAGGAAACTATGAGTACATTTAGTTAACGAATTCACACTATGAGATCTATTTGTATTGCACTCATACTTCAGGTTGCATTTCTATATATCGGTATTTCACAAGAATCTATCATCATGGATGATAGATATACTGACTGGAATGATCAATTATTATCCGATGACGCTGGAGACGTTTCTGGCGGCATGGACATAAAAAGGGTAGGTGTGTCAGACAGTGAAGAGTATGTGTATTTTACTGTGGAAACTGATGCAGAGTTAAAATTGTACGATGAGGACTACAGTCCAGAGTCAATCACCTTATTCATTGATTTAGATAATAACCCTAACACCGGTAAATCTATAGCTGATTTAGGTGCTGAATTAGAAATTGCTTTAGGAGAACGGCTCTTTTATTACCATAGTCCAGACATTAGCAATTGGGATCGATTTATTTCTGACCTGGGTTTTACGGTCGCTCCGACGACGACAGGAGTCCAATTTGAATTTGCATTTAGAAAGGACGTTGAAATAAACGGACAGGCGATATTTGATGTACCTTCTTTTAGCTTTGTTATGCGCTCTAGCGGTGGTGATTTGGCACCGGATAATAGTCTGAACTACACATGGAATTCAATACCTACTAATTATCAAGCCATTGATATTCTAGACATTGAAGATCTCCATCTTCGATTTATGGCACATAATACTCTACAAGAAGGCTTGGGAGATGAATTCAGACATCCAAGTTTTGAGCGTCTTTATCGCACCATTGATCCTTCTATTGTGGTATTTAATGAATCTGACCTATCTACTTCATATGTTGAAGGATTATTGGATGATTGGATTGGTGGTTCATGGACTGCGATTCAACGTAATTCCAGATCCATGATTGGAAGCAAGTTCCCAATTCTTGACAGTGAATTTGTCAGTTATCGGATTACAGCCGCTCTTGTAGATTTACCCAATGATGAATATGATGGTGATGTAGTAGTTATTGCCATTCATGCACCTTGCTGCGGAAATGATACAGATCGACAAGTGGAAGCAGATCGTTTTGCTAATTATATGCTTCGATTAAAATCCGGTGACACGCAATTAAATGTTCCAGAAAATACACCTGTGGTTATGATGGGTGATCTAAATCTGGTAGGGTACCGGCAGCAATTAGAAACCTTCCTGACTGGAGACATAGAGTTTGAAGGTACATTTGGAGAAGGTGGCCCATTAGATTGGGACGGCACAAGCCTAAAAGATGCCTTGATTCTCAATAGTGAATTACCTAATTATCACACCTGGGATGGCGATAATGGTCCATGGCCAGATGGAAAGTTAGATTTTATAATATACACAGACTCAAGAATAGAACAAGGAAAGGCCTTTACACTAAACACTGATGATATGCCGCCTGCTCGATTGCAAGAATTGGGTCTTCAGTATTACGATTCATATGCAGCGTCTGACCATTACCCTGTTGTAGCTGATCTCAAATTAATGAACCACGTATTGGTGTCTAATAAGGATGAGGAGTTTGTGGACTTTCAAGTACATAGTCCGGCTAGTGATCTGCTAACATTTACATTGGAAGAGCAGCTTTGTGCATGTCATGTTAGCATTTTCGATGTCAATGGGAAAAATCTTGTGTCAGTATTTGCGATGAGTACAGGGGCAGATACATTTCAAATTGAGCTTGGCAATTTGGTCAGTGGTCTATACTATATTCATCTCCGCACCTCCGATGGTAAGGTCTTTAGTAGACCCTTTGCAAAGATTTAATCACAAGCCGTTAATCTAGCTTCTATTTGATTTATAGTTTGTGGTCCAATGTTATTTCCGAAGCTGGAATTAATATAGTTGATAATGTTTGCAATTTCGTAAGCCGTTAAGTCCTTGTAGGCAGGCATAGCCACGAAACTTGTATCCGGAATACCTTTTCTTATAATACAAGGGAGTTTGGCTTGTTCATTTTTTAGATATTCTGAATTTTGCAAGGAGGGGATCAATGCCACTAAGCCAGTTCCATCTTCCATATGACAGCTAGCACAAAGATCTGTATAGTATCGCTTGCCTTGCACAAATGTAGTGTTATGACAGGCGTACAAAAAACATAAGGCAATAATAACTATGAAGGCTTTATTCATACTCTTTTAATAGCTGATTAACCTTAGGTATAAACTGTTTAACCTCATCAGCGTCAGTCCCTTCGCAGAAAGCTCTAATATGTCCATTGGTATCTGTCAAGATGATCTTTCCGGAGTGATCAAATCCTCCAGGCGCTTCCGGGTCTTCAATAGCGACCACAAAATATTCATCAGCCATATCTAACAAGGCATCTTTATCTCCGGTCAAGAATTTCCATTTCGTTTGATCTACCCCTAAATTTGCGGCATATCTCTTTAAATGGGTTGGTGTATCTCTTTTAGGGTCTATGGTATGACTCACTAATAACACCTTTTCATGGTCTTTAAATGCTTCGTGGATTGTGATCATGTTTTTCATCACTACTGGACAAATGGAAGGACAAGAAGTAAAAAAGAAATCGGTGATGTAGATATACTCAGATAGGGTCTCATTGGTAACCACATTAGAATCTTGATCGACAAAACTAAATTCGGGAATAGTGTGGAAAAGGGTATCCTTTCCATTGATCTCCATATTCCCAATTTTAGGAAGGGCTTGCACTTGAGTTTCTTGGCAAGCATAAAAAAAGCCTAATAGTAAAATGGCTAAAGGAATACCTAATCTATTCATTTATAAGTTTTTCAGCAGTGGCCAATGCATCTTTAATCTGTTGATTCATATTCGTGACCCTCACTAGTTCTTTATTGAGATAACTTAGACGTTCTTTTTCGGGTCTTGTTTTAGGGATCTCATAATTTGCCATCCAATCCATCATAGCTTCATCAGCCTTCTCTAATGCAGTAACAGCATCCATGATTTCGTCAGAATTGCCCATTTTGAGTAGTTTTTTCTTGTATCGTCTCATCGTGGACATCTCAGGCATGACCTCATCGTGTATGCGAATGATTTCATCATGTTTTTGCTGGACCATCGTACTATTCATCTCACGTATATCTGATGTTTGCGCCTGCTTTGGTTCTGTGCTGTTTTGGCAGGATACTAAGAAGAATATACTTACTATTATGAGGAGTCTTATTTTCATTATTTTGTGATTTCTGTTTCTTAATTAGTAAACGAATTTTAATTTTTGTTGTTTACTAAAAAAGCACAAATATACACATGCGAAAGGTCATACATTGGTTTCGGAATGATTTGCGCGTAAATGATAACGAAGCGCTTACAGATGCTTTAAAGATTGCAGATGAGGTGATTCCTGTGTATATTTTTGATGATCGAATATTTAAGGGCCAGACCTCATATGGTTTTCCAAAGACAAATAAGTACCGTTGTAAATTTATCATTGAGTCTGTAACGCAGTTAAGGACCCATTTAGAGGAATTAGGTCTTCGTCTCATTGTTCGTTCGGGCATTCCTGAAGATATTTTATTTGATATTGCCAGTGAGTTGAAAACAAGTTCTATATCCTGCAATAGAGAACGTACGCATGAGGAGGTATTAGTTCAAGATGCATTAGAAGAGAAACTCTGGACTATTGGTCAGGAGATGCGATATTATAGAGGTAAGATGCTGTATTATACCAGCGATTTACCATTCCCAATAACTCAATGTCCCGACACATTTACCCAGTTTAGAAAGGAGGTAGAAAAGTTTGTGCCGGTACGAGACCCCTTTCCAATACCCACATTTCACAAACATCATTTTTATAGCGATATAGATGACGGTGTTATTCCAGATTTAGCATTTTTTGGTTGGGAAGACTTTAGCATTGACAAAGGGATGGACTTCAAAGGTGGTGAAAAAGCAGCCTTAACCGAATTGGAATACTACATTTGGGAAAAGGGTTTAGTCCAAGATTATTTTAATACCCGAAATGCTCTCTTAGGGCGGGATTTTTCCACTAAGATGTCTCCTTATTTGAGTCAGGGTTGTATCTCTCCCAAGCAGATATATACGGAAGTAAAGAAGTATGAAGAAAAAAATGGCTCCACTAAGAGTAGCTATTGGGTCATTTTTGAATTGATGTGGCGAGATTTTTTCCGATTTATGGGTAAGAAACACAAGAACAAAATATTTCAACGTAAGGGCACCAAAGACGGAGATTATCCGAAGTATCCGCGAAACGATGAGGTGCTAGAAAAATGGATGAATGGGGAAACGGGCGTTCCTTTTATAGATGCTAACATGAAAGAATTGAATGCGACAGGTTTTATGTCAAACCGAGGACGTCAAAATGTGGCTAGTTATTTTGTTCATACTTGTCAACAAGATTGGATATTCGGCGCTGAATATTTTGAATCCTTTCTTATAGATTATGACCCTTGCAGTAATTATGGTAACTGGAATTACTTAGCCGGTGTTGGCTCAGACCCCAGAGAAGGTCGAAAATTTAACATTCTTACGCAGGCCAGAAAATATGATCCAGATGCAGCTTATGTAAAATATTGGTTGCCAAATTATGAAAGTATGGATGCCAAGGATGTTGTTATGCTTAACGCAGATGATTAGAAATAAAAGCGCGAACGTCCTTCTGTACCCAGCTTTACATTGAACCACTCCTTAATTTCTTGTTTTTCTTTCGCTTTCAAGGTTTTTTCAGACTCAATAAAGATATGGGTTACATCTTCTGGCAATGTATCATTCAATGGGATCCCTGTTAATTTGCCTATATACACATAGTCTAAATTCGGAAATAGAACCTTAGCTTCTTTTTCAATTTGAACCGTGATAAGACTATCAATCCGTTCTTCTACCAGACGCGTTTCCATCTCTTTTAAGATCTTGTCACGGGCTTTCTGTTCTTCCTGTGCAGCTTTGAGTTGATCTTTTATCTGGGATACACCATCAAGCCTGGACTCGATCAATTCCAATCGGTCTAATTTGATGTCAGATGTGGCAATTATTTCTGGTTCAATGTCACTTAAGCCATATTTAGCTAGACCTATTTTAAGTTCAGGAATTCGCTCTACATTTATTTTTTGGCCATACACTTTAAGAACCAATCGTTGTGTGTCTTCTCCTTTTATATATTGATAATCATCGAGGTATAATCGATCATCTCCTAGGTATTCACTGATGAAGTTTTGCACTTTAACCTCAGTCCTAAACTCAGTAATTACTTGTTTGAATATCATGATACTTGGTACAATGATAATCAGTGAGATGATGACTGAAATTAAGGTATTTCTTCGCTGCTCTTTTTTATTTATATATTGTTTTTGAGGGAAGTTTAGATATCTAACCAAGAGAAATGAAGCGCCTGCTACAAAGAAAGTATTCAGGAAGAAAAGATAGAAAGAACTAAAGGCAATGTTCCATTCGCCATTCGCAATACCAAAGCCAGTCACACATAAAGGTGGCATTAATGCAGTTGCGATGGCCACACCAGGGATCGTTGTGGAAATGTCTTTTCTAGCTACCGATATGATACCTGCCACTCCTCCAAATAAAGCGATGAATATATCTAAAAAGGTTGGCGTAGTTCGTGCCTCAATTTCAGGGGTTATCTCACCAAACGGAGATAGAAAGAAATATAAACTTGATGTCAAAATAGCGATAGCTATTGCTATTCCAAAATGTTGAATCGAACTCTTTACGGTTTCCCAATCATTGATCGCAGTACCAAGCCCCATACCTAATATAGGAGACATTAATGGAGATATTAACATCGCTCCAATGATAACAGCTGTACTGTTTGTGTCTAAACCAATACTGGCAATCATGATAGAACAAAGTAACATCCATGCATTTGCGCCGGACATTGACTTTTTGTTTTTGATTTCATGAATGGTATTGCGCTTATCTACACCTTCTTCGAGGTGCAGAATACTATTGATTATTTCAAAAAACTGATTCGTTTTTGGCTTTTTATCTTCTGCTTTTGTGTTTTCTATGTTTCCTTGGTTAGACATCGTTACATTTCATGGAGTATGCCAGCTTGCATCTGTAACATCCTATCACTTAATTTCGCTAGTTCAATGTTATGCGTAACAATAACAATAGCTTGGTCAAAATCGTCTCGTAATCGGATAAATAAATTGTGTAAGTGTTCTGATGCTTCTTGATCAAGATTTCCTGTTGGTTCGTCAGCTAGTAAAATTTTGGGTTCATTCATCATTGCTCTGGCAATAGCCACCCGTTGTTGTTCTCCACCTGATAGCATAGAGGGTTTATGATCCAATCGATCTGCTAAACCTAAATAAGCCAATAATTCGCTCCCTTTTCGCTCAGCCTCTCGCTTTGGCGTTTTACTAATTAAAGAAGGAATTATGACATTTTCTAAGGCATTAAACTCATTTAACAAATGATGAAATTGGAAAACAAAACCAAGGGTTTGGTTGCGAAGCTGCGCTATTTTCTTTTCAGGTAGGCTATTGACATTAATGTCATCAATGAGCAATTCGCCTTCATCCATTTCATCTAGTGTCCCTAAAATGTGGAGTAATGTACTTTTACCTGATCCAGATTTTCCCGTTATAGAAACGATTTCAGCTGGGGATAAACTAAAATTTACTCCTTTAAGAACACCCACATTCCCATATGATTTCCAGATGTCTTTAGCCTCCAACATATATCGAATTTACTAATATTTTGTTTATCCTATAATTATGTCTTATTTGACACAAGAATAAATATATTTGAGTAGTGACAATGCGAAAAATAGGTATGATTCGTTGATGAATTATACGTATTTCAGAAATCGATTCAATGAAAATTCTCCAACTCTGTAAGAAATTTCCATACCCTTTAAATGATGGCGAGTCAATTGCAGTTAGCTACCTAGCTAAAGGTATTTCTGATTTAGGCCATGAGTTGGATCTACTATCCCTTAATACAAGTAAGCACTACACGGATGTAGATACCGTTGTTAAAAAGATCGATTATTATAACAAAGTCGAAGCCATTGACATAAATAATAAGATTAGTTATGTGGGGGCCTTTACGAACTTATTTAGCAGCAAATCCTATCATGTCTGTCGTTTCGAGTCCAAGGAATACAGGAATCGATTAAAGACCGTTTTAGAGCAGAAGCAGTATGATATCATACAACTCGAAACGCCATATTTAGCTATCTATATTGATACGATCAGAAAGTATAGTACAGCTAAGGTGGTATTGCGCGCTCATAATATAGAACATGAGATATGGAATCGTGTGGCGCAAAATGAGAAATCCACCTTAAAAAGAAAGTATATAGAATTATGCACGAGACGGTTACGTAGATTTGAATTGAAGCAATTGGACCAGTTTGACTATTTGGCTGCAATAACCCAACGTGATCTTGATGCATTTAGGGCCTTTGGTTATGCTGATCAAGCTTTGGTATTACCGGTTGGTTTAGATATTCAAGAATACGAACCTTCGTATCGAAATAATAAACAAATTAGCCTGTGTTTTATCGGGTCCTTGGATTGGATGCCTAATACCCATGGATTACATTGGTTCATTGAAAATGTGTGGCCAGAAATTCATAAGATAAATCCAAATATTCAATTTCATATTGCTGGCAAAAACCCAAGCGAAAAAATAAGTGGATTACGAAAGAAAAATATAGTCATCCACGGTGAAGTCCCTAATGCAGTGGACTTTATAAATCGGCATGACATACTGGTTGTACCTTTATTCTCAGGGTCAGGGATGCGTGTGAAAATTTTAGAAGGCATGGCCTTGGGGAAGACTATTATTACTACGACAATAGGGGCTGAAGGCATAGAAGCAGAAAGTGGCACTCATATTTTAAAGGCTGATACAAAGGATCAATTTGTGGATTGTGTAAGTAAGTATCTAGTCGATGTAAAAGAACTCAGTGAGATAAGCCGAAATGCTCGAAAACTAATTGAAGATAAGTATGACTATCTTAAGCGAGCCAAAACTTTGGTTGACGAATATGAATCTTTACTTACAAGACGTACTTTTACAAATAAGCAAGGCGTAACTACGCCTTCTTCATCGCTAAAATGATCGCTTGTTATTTGCACTTCAAATAATCTTTTGGGTATCTACTGTATTGTTACTGTATCATTATGCTGCTTATCCAGCTATACTTTGGGTGATATACCGATTTAGAGGTCAAGATAAGGATGCAAAAAAAATAGAGCACTTTCCAGCTTTTAGTATTATCATTCCAGCCCACAATGAAGAGTCCTGCATAGCCGACAAATTAATATCTATCATCAACAGTGACCTAAGTGGATGTACGTTTGAAGTATTGGTGGGATCTGATAACTCCACTGATGCCACTAATGCTATAGTATTTGAATTTGCGTCTAAACACAGCTTTATTCAGTTTTATCCATATTCCGAAAGGCAGGGCAAAATAGGTATGGTAGAGAAGTTGGTTGCAAGAACTAAATATGATATTCTCATACATACGGACGCGAATGTTTTATTTGAAACGGATTGTATTAAACGACTGATAGCTGCTTTTTCGGATCCTACTTTAGGTGTGATTGGGGCTAATATTGTGAATACAGATATTTCTAAGGATGGAATCTCAGTTCAAGAAGCGAGTTATGTAAATATTGAAAATCGTATCAAGTATTGGGAGGGTGCTATTTTCGATAGCATGATGGGTGCTTTTGGGGGCTGTTTTGCTATGCGCAAGTCCTTGATGAAGGCTATACCTAAAAACTTTATCGTTGATGATTTTTATTTGACCTTTCAATGTATGGTCCAAGGATTTGCTTCCCGCTATGATTTAAGTGCCATTTGTTTCGAAGATGTTTCCAATGATTGGAGAGAAGAGTTCAGAAGAAAAGTCCGAATTGGTATTGGTAATTACCAAAATCTACGATTTTTTAGGACTTGGGCTTTTCGTCCTTTTCACCCCATCGGTTATTGTTTTATATCCCATAAGGTATTGCGTTGGATAGGGTGGACCTTTATTCTTATGGCAATCTGTAGTGCTTTTTATTTATCTTTTTATGTTCCTTTCTTTGCTATCATAAGCGCAGGGATTATTGGTGTACTATTCATAGTACTCGTTGATCCGATGTTAGCCAAAATGGGTATTCATATCAAAGTGTTTCGCTATATTTTCCATTTTTTTACAATGAATGTAGCCTTAGCTGTTGCTTTCTTTAAGTATATCTCAGGTGTGAAAACTAATATTTGGACACCTACAAAGCGTCATCAGCTTAATAGCTAAAGCTAGAATTGCGGGCAGAAATTAAACTCATTTTCATGTTCGCCAATAAAACGAATGCTTAATTCAAAGGCATTCAAACTGGTATTACCGGCCAATGTTTCTCCCATAAACACATCGTAGCTAAGGCCGAGTAAAAATGCGTTCTTTTCAAAACCAACCATTGGAGAAACATATCTTGGCGCAAAGCCATCTAAACCATGAATAGTTTTAAACCAGCTGCCTAAATAGAAGGCAGACTGCGATTCGATAAATTCCCATTTAACACTCAAACCTACATCAGCTTCAGATTGGTTGCCATGTTGTATATACACTAATCTCGGTAGGATACTAAAAAAGTCACCAAGCGCTACATTAGTACTTCCATGGAAGGTATACTTTGCCGCATAATCAAAATCAGTCTCTGTATCAGGGTTTATAGTTTGAGATTGACCATAAAAACTAAGACTCGGTGTATTAAAGTGATGGATAGCGGCTCCGATTGCAAAGCGAACACCATCATTAGGAATAGCGCTATAGGTTATGCCAAGGCCTAAGTCTAGAAAACCAAAGTTGTTAGGAGGTAGAATCTCACTGGTTTGTTGGTCATAGGCATTCACATCATTGAACTCGTCTCCAAAATTCAAGTTGTCGTAGTTTATGTTTCGTTGCTGAACACCAAATTCAACCCCAGCTGAAATATAACTTTTGGTTTTATAATTCAGTAGTTTGTGATAGGCTGCTTGAAGAGCTAGTTTATTTGTGTTCATTCGAAAGACCTGGCCTCTATCTGTAAAGAAGAATACCCCAAGACCCGCTTTATCGCCGCCTTTGAGTTTCTCTTCACCCACATTGAATTTTACATCACCACCAACGCCATATGATTGCATTGGCGTTTCTAAGCCCGTTCGCCATTGATCTTTATAAATGGTCATGATACGATATGTACCTTCAATATTCCCAGACAAGGCGGGATTCAGGTTTTGCGGTGCAGCAAAAGACTGAGTAAAATGAACGTCTTGTGTGTGTCCAAGCTTTATAAAAAAGCTAAAACAAATTAGTATGAATGCGGCTTTACAAATCTTCATCTCTATAAACAAAAGTACAAATACGTTTGAATAACGTATTTGAAGTGCTAAGATTCTTAATTTCGCGATGAATTTGCGATAAATGCAGTTAAATTTCGGCATATGTAAGGTCAGTATAGCGCCACTGCGCAAGGTAGCTAGTGATCGGTCTGAACAAGTATCTCAATTACTGTTTGGTGAATGTGTTGAAATAATAGAGATAAAAGGCCGCAGTTGGATCTTTGTTCGCTCACTTTTTGACGGGTATGAGGCTTGGATGGATCCTAAGCAACTGCACCTTATCGATGAAGCGACGGCCGAAAAATTAAGATACTCTGATCATATTGCCCTAGAGATGGTCGACTCGATCCGTTCGCAAAAGCAGGCTATGCCTATTTTAATGGGATCGTCTCTACCTACTTTCGATGGCTTATCACTTCGATTACCTTTTGGTAAATTTGAGTATTCGGGTTTATCCATAGATCTGACAAAGCCCTTCAATCCTATAGATATATTACAGAATGTGGCGAAGAAATATTTACATGCGCCATACTTATGGGGTGGACGTTCTCCATTTGGGATTGATTGTTCTGGTTATGTACAAGTGGTATATAAAGCTATCGGCATAAACCTGCCTCGTGATACCTCAGAACAAGTCAATGTAGGGGAACTGGTTAATTTTGTTCCAGAATCAAAAACGGGCGATCTGGCTTTCTTTCATAACCAAGATGGTCGCATTCATCATGTTGGAATCATCATTGAGCAAGGACGTGTTATCCACGCCTCTGGTAAAGTACGTTTAGATCCACTGGATCAATATGGCATTTATAATCTGGAGAAGCAGAAATATACCCATCGTTTGCGCGTCATTAAACGACTAGATTTAGGGGTAACTGAGGATGAGTAGTATCTAATATCTCGTAACTCATATCTGGTATCTGGTATCTTGTATCTTGTATCTTGTATCTTGTATCTTGTATCTAGTATCTCGGATCACATTCCTGCGTCTCTAACCATGGTGGTGAAAAAGATGAATGCTTTTTCAAACCAAAAATTGAGATTTAGTAGGAACATTATAAGCAAGGCTAGATTGACATTCAGTCTATATTTTTTTATCCAAAAGAGCTGTGTTAGCAATAGGGGAACCCAAATGACTAAAAGATACAGTATCCAATAGTAACTAAGGGTTTTACCGAAAAGTGAAACATCAAAGTAGCCATAGCCCGTATACCACCCCATAATGGCTTCTGCAGCATATGTGGCAGCCAGAATGGTCACAAGAATGCAACATACTAGATGGGCGATATTAAGTGGTCTCTCATAGGTTTGGGGGGGAATACGAAATAGTTTAATAGATAGCAAACATAAAAATAGAATGATAGCCAGGACAGAGAGGAGTAAGCCTGTACAGTAGTAAAAAGGATGTATCGTCACATGCCACCCTGGAATATCATCATACATGTATACCTTGATTTAAATGCGAAATATAGTAAGGTAGGTATAAGATAGCTATCCCTTATTAGATACAAGAAAAAAGCTTTCCATTTCAAGCCTTATTCTTATATCATTATCTCTGCGATAGGGGTATTAGTGGGCCGTAGGCGTCCAGAAACTAGCAAAGCTAGATTATGGACCTAGCCACGAATGACCCGCCTCCGACCGTAAGCGTCGGGGATCGCCATAAAAAGAATAAAAGAGGATTACTGGATCAGGCTTAGACTAGTCTAACCAATCATTTTCACGCATCCAATCGTCGTTGTAAATCTTAGCAACATATCGACTACCGTGATCATGAAAAATAACAACTACGACATCATCTTCCGTCAAACGATCGCCTAATTGAAGGCAACCTTGGATAGCGGCGCCACAACTGTAACCGAGTAATAAACCTTCTTCTCTAGCCATACGTCTTGCAGCTACAGCCGCATCTTTATCCGTTACTTTTTCGAAAAGATCGATTAGATCGAAGTTCACATTTTCAGGAAGGATATCTTCTCCGACCCCTTCTAGCTTATACGGATAAATTTCATTCTTATCGAAGATGCCCGTTTCTTTATATTTCTTGAATACAGAACCATAGGAATCGATACCCCAAACCTTGATGTTCGGATTTTTTTCCTTTAAGAATTTGGCTGTACCGCAAATGGTTCCTCCCGTACCTACTGGAACGATCAGGTGTGTGATTTTACCATCCGTCTGATCCCAAATTTCAGGGCCAGTCGAGTGATAATGACCTGCAGTATTCGACAAATTATCGTATTGATTGCACCAGAATGAGTTTTCAATCTCTTTGGATAGACGTTCTGCTACGCTGTAATAAGATCTTGGATCTTCTGGTTCAACATCTGTCGGACAAACATGAACGGTACCACCTAAAGCCCGAAGCATATCGATTTTTTGTTGCGCTTGCTTATCCGTAGTACTAAAAATACATTTATAACCTCGTACGGCTGCTACTAGCGCTATACCCATACCTGTATTTCCTGATGTACATTCTATAATAGTACCGCCCGGCTTTAACAGCCCTGCTTTTTCGGCATCATCGACCATCTGCACAGCCATTCTATCTTTGATACTATTTCCTGGATTGAAGTACTCTACCTTACCAAACACCTGAGCAGGAAGGTGAGCCGTTATCTTATTTAATTTAATGAGTGGTGTATTACCAATTGCCTCAAGAATATTGTTTAAATACTTCATTCATTGCTTATTGAGGCGGCAAAGGTACATTATTCAAAGTATTTCATCTCTACTAGGAATCTTGAATCTAAAGCACCCAATCTTTTTGCTGTGGCTGGCGATAATATGACATCTATATCAGCAGGATAGGTATTCGGTGGAATATTAGCTACCACTCTTGCATTTACTCGTTCGCCTATGACAGGGTTATAGAGCTCTATTTCCGAGTTTATACGGGCCGTGCGGTGCATAACAAATAATTGCGTAGTGCTTGATTTTTTGTCCCAGAAGGCGATTCCTTTTTTATATCTGGCTTGATTTTCCCAACTAGGCGGGCTTACTTCAATTGAATCTATTTCTCCTGTTTCTGAAACAACACCTAGTGAATCGAGAGGCGCCGACGCTTGTACATTTTTAGATGCATCCATTTTTAAGTAGCCTACGGTTACATATTGGCCAATGTCCAGTTTGTCTTCAGTTAGCTTATTCAGCGATTTAAAATCTTGGGTTTGAATGTCGAAGTAAATACGAGATATTCTGAAAACGGTTTCCTTTGCTTTTACTTTATATACAATGGGAATACTAGTTCCTTCAAGAGGACGATGGGGTAGTACAATGCCATCTTTAAGGGGAATGAAAACGGTTTGTCCGATTTCCAGTGTCTGATTCTTATCCAGTTTATTTATTTTACTGACATAAGAAACGGGCAATTCAAACAAGCTGCAAATGCCATACAAGGTCTGTTTTGCCTGTACGGTATGTGGATAGACTTTATTGAGATCCTTGGTGAGGATTACTTTTACACTATCCCCATTGCTTAGAATGGGGGCGAATAATTCTTGGGCTTGTACGTTTAAACAAGAGCTAAGAAGTGCTATAAGTATGAGTGTTCGCATTGGAAGACCTTTAGTGTACAAAGATATTAATACTTTTTATCATATATTTAATTCAGCAACTCTCTGATTTAACATTTAATTATGCGCATAATATGCATCATACCAGCCCGAATGGGTTCTACTCGTCTAGAAAATAAACTTATGCGAAGAGTAGGTGATCAGACGATACTGGGTATGGTGTACAAATCGTGTTCTTTAGTGGACGATTTTTCAGATGTAATTATTGCTACGGACTCCATTGAAATCAAAGGACAAATGGAAGCTCTAGGCGCCCATGTATCCATGACACGTTCCGATCATCCTTCGGGTACAGATAGGATTATAGAGGTAGCTTCAAGCTTGGATTCATATGATTATATAGTAAATGTTCAGGGAGATGAAGCCTTGATCAGTCCAGAGCATTTGACAACGCTTCTTACTCATCTAAAAGAACAACTACCTGATATTTGCACCGCTTACAGTAAGAATAGGTCATTGGATGATTTTCAAGACCCTAATAAGGTTAAGCTAGTACGAACAGGGCATCGAGTATTGTATTTTAGTCGAGCAGCTATTCCTTGGGATCGCGAGACGCCCTCTGGCTTTTCTGGTTCATTTGATCATCATGCTGGGATATACGCATTTTCAAAGGACAGTATAGCTAGGATAGCTGAGCTCGAGCCATCTACATTGGAAATGAAAGAGCGATTAGAACAACTCCGCTGGATGGAAGCCGGGTTACATATAGATGCGGTGGAGATTCCCGGCGGATTGTTTGGGATCGATACGGAAGACGATTTAGAACGTCTCAGGCAAATGAATGGCTAATCATTAGAAAAACTAAAAGACAAGGGCAGTAGTGGCCCGATTCCGTCGAATATATAGATCAATCCTGCTTTGCCCATTAGATAAAGTTTCATTGGCTCTCCTTGTCTATGCTCTTGTTCAGAAATAATTTGACGACATGCGCCACAGGGAGGAACCGGGTTTTCGTTGCTAAGGAATTCAGATTGTACAGTAACAGCCATAGCTTTGATGCAAGACCCAGGGTTTGACATGTTTGCAAAATTTAGCACAACCTGTTCAGCGCAATTACACAGCGGATATGATCCATTCTCTTGATTGGCTCCTTTTAAAATGGTACCATTTTCAAGAAGGATAGCTGCACCTACATAAAATTTAGAGTAGGGCGCATAGGAAAGTGAACAAGCATCTAAAGCTGCATCAAGCAATGCATTCGTTTTGTCACTGAGTTCAGTTCGATCTGAACAAATAGTGAAGCTTGATTCGAGGGTCCTTTTTTTCATCTTCATGATATATGTTTATTTAGGACGAAATTTTTGCGTAATGTATACATTTGCATATGCCATTATTCATTGGAGGGTGTGGAAGTACGGGAAGTTCTCTATTGAGACAAATCCTAAATCGGCATCCAAATATTTACATCAGCAATGAAAGCCATCTTTTTTGCAAATCGGCTTTGTACGAGGATTGGAACAAAAACAAATCCAAATTTTTCGCACGGTCGGTTTTTGGACTTAGAAGTAGTGGCTATAAGATGTACACAGGCATTGATTTAGCCCAAGATTTTACAAAGGCAAGCCTTAGAAGAGCCTGGCAAATGGCAGATGATTTTTCCGTGTTTTCCAATGTAATTTATGGAGAGGTAGACAAGGTGGGTTCTCAGGTGTTATGGGGCGACAAAACACCTGCTAATATATTTCACTTTGAAGACATCAAAAAGGCGTTTCCTGAAGCCACAATGATCCATACGAGGCGCCGGCCAGAAGATACCTTGGCCTCTTTAGTACGCCGAGGTATGAGTGTTTATCATGCGGTATGTCGGTTTTTATTATCCGTAAACGCAGCGGAAAGAGCTGCTTCACGACAGGTTTCCTTCTACGAGTTAGACTATGAGGCCTTGCTTTCAAGGCCGCAGAAAGAACTAGCGTCTATTTGTACCTTCATCGGGGTCCCTTATGATGAAGTAGTATTACACCCATCCAAAGCGCCAGATTACGAACGCACTAAGATAGCTGGTTGGTCATTTGATGAATCTGATGCCATTGAAGTAAAGACCAATCCCAGTTTTGAGAAATTGACCGATGGACAAAAATCAGAAATTCGGTATGCTATTACCCATCTTAGGCTTACGAATACGTTTTTGAATGAAAATGAATACCCTTATCCCAATATTTTAGCCTATATGGAGGCTAGGAAATATAGTGTGCCGGAAGGAGTATCTAACAAAGGAAGTTTAGAAAAACAAGCGTTGATTGATCTTTGGCAACGAACCCTTCGAATGTATCCCTTTCATTTCTTTGATCATCCATTTTACTTCTATGAACGCGCAGGATCGTAAAGCTCAATTTTATACATCCTTATCCGCTCGTTATGATGTCCGGAGCATAGACTTTATGTATAGTTACTATAGCATCTACGCACTAGAAAAGGACATTGGACCTAAGGAGTTAGCATCAGATATTGCCAAATTATTAGATCAATATCCTATCCAGTATTTAGTAGGCTTTTGTGATTTTTATAATGATCGCTTTATCGTTAATGAGAATGTGCTTATTCCAAGGCCAGAGACAGAAGAGTTAGTACATGCTGTTATCCAAGCCAAGTCAAGGGATGCTCGCTTATCTATAATAGATATTGGGACTGGGTCTGGGTGTATTCTTTTAAGTCTATTGAAGGGCTTACCTTCATCAAATGGGCTAGGTATTGACACCAGTCTAGCAGCACTAAACGTAGCGAAAGCAAATGCAAATCGATTAGCACTAGATTGTAGTTTTAGGCAGTTAAATTTTTTGGATACGGTCCAATGGCCTTCTTTAAAAACATTTGATATCATTGTTAGCAATCCGCCATATATAGGCAGTGAGGAAGCGGATAGAATGGGGGAGAGTGTCCTTCAGTATGAACCCCATGTTGCGTTATTTTCAGGGGATGATCCAGATATCTTTTACAAAGAGATAGCCGCATTTGGTCTGACTCATTTAAATAAAGATGGGGAGATCTGGGTAGAAATGAACGAATATAGATATGGCTCGATCCAATCTGTGTTTGAGGAACGGGGTTATCACTGCCAGGTATTTGTCGATTTACAAGGAAAGCATCGTATGTTAAAAGCCGTCATTTCCTAAAGAAATATTAAAATAGGTGGGCTTATTTTTTAAGGTGTGTTAAGTATGTTACTTGTCCAATCTCAAGTTGTATTTTAAGAATAAATATCAACTTCATGCGTCATATCTTTTTCCTATTTGCTTCCTTTCTTTTTATCACTTCATGTGGTGATTTTTCAAACGTAAGTAAAAAAACACTCTCACCCACTAGCCAATCATTCAGTGTCAAGGGTGAAATGATTCAGCGAAAGGCTCCTATGACTAAAAGTAAAGTGGCAGATTGGAACCTAGCGGCGAATACTGATAAAGACTTTTTTCATGCGGTCTTAGTTAGTTATGACAACAAAATGGTTGATGCTGATACCATTATCACAGATGGTGGCGGCTGGATATTTAAAAATATCGTTACAGAACCAACAATTACAGTTACCCCGATGTACAGTACCGCTTTGGAGGGTGCTGCTCAATATTCAATAGCGATTTTTGAAAATGAAATCGATAATGATAGCTCCGAAGTCTATTTTTCATTTGATGAAGAATGGAGTCCAAGAATACGGATTGAACGACCTAACTCATATCCCGCTAATGAACGGTATGTTGCTAGAAACCTTGACCAAAATGTACCGTTTAAATTATACAAAAGTTCAATTGCAGTGAGTAGTCTAGAGTTTGAATCTAAAAATGTCTATCACGGCATCGTAGGTGGTTTTTCTAATGGCACGATGGAGGAATTTGCAGAGAAGTGCAATAACTATTGGTTAGCTGGGTCATTCATAGGGATCTCAGACCGATTGGACCTTCCTTTAGATAGTGAAGAACTAGATGATTTACAAAAAAGAGAAAAAACGGATAGCCATTATATTCCGGACAATAACTAGCCTCCAGAAAACTTGACATCTTTGGCTCCTTTTTTCAATAGAATCTCTTTTATTCTATCGCGTTTATCGCCTTGAATAATGATCTCTCCATCTTTGGTACTTCCGCCAACGCCACAAGCTTTCTTCAATTCTTTTCCTAAGTCTTTTAAGGCATCATCAGGCAACTCAATGCCTCTTATTATACTTGCGGTTTTCCCTCCACGATGTTTCTTTTCTAGATGGATTCGGATGGTAAATACACTTAAATCTGAGCTTTCATCAGTCTCATTATCTTCAAATTGGGGGACATTCTCAGGGCTCCCCAACGCCTGGAAGTCCTCCCAACTCAAAGATTTAAATTTCTGTTCTTTAGACATGAGCTAAACTTTCTTTAAAGATAAGGTCTGTCTAACAAAACAGATTCATTATCTGGCGATCACCATTTTGGCGATCTCCTTTTTATTCTGTGCAAACATCTCAATGAAGTACATGCCACTTGGAAAATCTACCTCGATTTGGTAGTCATTTACCTGAGGATGTATTTCAATGACCTTTCCGTTAGCATCAAATATTCTCATATTTGATATTACTTCTGGGTTTGAAAATTCTATAATATTATCGTGGATAAAGTATTGAATCTCTTCATCTACTAATTCACTTTCTTCGTCGTCTTCTACAAAGTCATCACATTCTTGACCGAAATAAATATGCATAGAGCAGCCCGGATCATCAGAATCAATAACAAGCAAATCGTGAGCATCTGCAGACCCTTGGAATGGACCTAGATCAATACCGCCACCATAATCATGCGTAGAGTGATACTCGTTGTCAAGATATAAGTGGTAGCTATCACCTAATCCGCTATGATTTACCTCGATGCTAATAAAGTATTCGTCTTCTTCGCAAGGGAAATATTCAATGGAAACACTCTCCATAGAACATTCTGGAAGGTCACCACAGCAAACGGGTTCTTCTAACTCTATATATGTAAAACAAGAATCTTGGCATTCTTCTATTAAGACAAATTCGTATAAGGTTTCGCAATCGCCCTCCAGGTTTTCGATGTAGATCAGATCCTGAGGATACTCGAAGAAGCCATAAAACTGACCATTGCCAATAACGTTAAATCCTGGACAATCTGATTCTGGTGCCTCTAGGTAAAGAATGACGTCAAATAGGCCATTTTCATTGCATTCGGTTACTTCATATTCCAAAATATCCAACAAGCATCCGTTTTCATCTTCACAGCAGATAGGCTCATCAAAATAAATGTCATTAGAACACACTTCTTGTGCATTATCAACTAAAACAAATTCGTAAAGGGTTATACAATCGGCTTCTAAAGGACCGATAATGACTCGATAATCTTCTGTGTAATCAAATTCACCATAGTTTACACCATTACCAAAAACACTGAAGGTATTGGACGGAGGTGCTTGATTAGACGGATAGAATATTTCTGCATAGAATACGCCATCTTCGCATTCGATAGCATTCAAGAATAGTTGATCAAATATGCATAGACCTTCTACTTCACATGGTACTTCAATATCATAATAGAAGAAACAATCATACTCATTTAATTGATCACAAATCAACAAAGTGAAGACTGGACCATTTACATAGTTTAGGTCAATGGCAATGGTTGAAATAGGGAGATCAGCATAGGCATAGGTACCAATAAGGACTAAATCAGGACTTACAATATTGAATGAATCAGACGCATTATCATGATATAAGTTAACACCTTCTAATAGCAAGTGACCATCAGTACAGACCACATTTTCGATTTGTAGCTCTCCAATATTACAAGGGTCGCTATCACAGCAGATCGGTTCTCCTAAGTTGAATTCTATGGAACAACATGGATCCTGAGCATCAACTAAAGTAAAATCGTAAATGGTTTCACAATCTCCCGCAATTCCGCCAATCTCGATGAATCCTTGCTGGCTGTAGGAAAATGGGCCTCGGCTATCATTATTAAATAATACAAAGAACTGACCGTCATTGCTTGTATTACCATACCAGATATTGACCTGAAATTCTCCACCTGGATTACAATCGTGTACTTCATATTCTACGTATTGCCAGTCACAAGGTCCGCTTTGTTCCCAACACGGGTTTTCTAAAACTAATGAAGTTGTACAATAGCTTTCAAATGAAAGGCTAATAGTAAATTGTGGAGATCCGCTAATTATACTTTGTGGTATAGCTATGTTTGTAGGAGTTTCTCTGGGAATATCAAAGAAGTATCCATCATTTACCCAGAAATTAATTGTTTCTACCTCTTCCAAGTATATTTCTCCAACAAGATCAATAATGTATAGGTATTCTTCATCACACTCTATATGACTGAAGCTTGGTGTAGGAATATAACATTCGGTCGAGTCACAGCATAAAAGATCAATGTTTAATTCTGTTTCACAACCTAAGACCTCATCATATAGCAATACATCTAAAGACTGATTGCAATTTACGCTTAATGGTCCTACTTCGTAACTTGTGCTTCCGTAAGGGAACGTAAATAACATATCCCCAACAATAACATTGAAATTTCCATCACCAGACAATGACTCTTCTGATTCAAGAACTAGATAAGGTTCAAATTCGTCAGTGCAGAGGTAAGGTAGTGTCTCTAATTCGTCCAGCACACATTCACCACAGAACATGGCTGGTACTGGAATATAATCACAACACAGTTCATCACTTTCTAAGCAAACAGTAATACTGTATGGTTCACAAATTTCTAGTTCGTATATGGCTAATGGAAAGTCGTCATATTCTACGGTTTCATAAAATAAATCATTAACCTTTACTATCAAAGAGCCTACATTTTGTGGATAATTACCATCAATATAAGCCGTATATAGATCGCCAGACCATTCAACGGTATCTAATAAGACCCCGCCAAATAAAGGGCAATCAAAACCTGGACAGCAAGCAACGGAAGGTTCCGTATATTCAATAGTGCATGTATCGGTTGGGGTCCAGTAGCTTAAGGTAAAGGTATACTGAGTTTCACAATCGCCAATAAGGCCATCCATCAAATATTGATCTTCTCCAAAATCGTATTCGCCTAGGAAAATATCATTGGCAGAAATATTGAAATAACCGCCATGATCTTCAGGTGTATCCAGAAAGACGTTAAAAAAGATATTATCATTTTGGCATTCGAGCCATTCTACGTGTGTGATCTCAACGTCACATTGACCAAGTAAGAAAAAGGGGAGGCAAGTAATAATGGAAACTAGGAACTTTTTCATGCTATTTGTATCAGTAAAGAAATATTCGTTTACTATTAATAGCTTCTTTCTTTACGAAACGTTGCGTACCTTAAAAAAAAAGCAGGCCGCTTCCATTATGGAAACAGCCCGCCCGTTCAAAGCTGTGTTACAGATCTCTAATATTTGAAGATCTTTTTACTGTATAGAACACCATCCATTTCATAGACCATGATGTATATGCTGGCATCAAAGTCAGCAATACTCATGCGTCCAGAGCCTTGGAGCGAATATTTTCCAACTTCTCGTCCAGTATTCTGATAAATCATTAATTCAAAACCATTAGGTGCTGCACTATATATTATTTCGTTGTGACCATATTGAATGCGGAAGCCTGATTCACAGCAAATGGGACCAAAGTCGCCTGCAATGAAGCAATCTTCGTTTATTTCATCAACTATATAAAGGTCATATACCGTTTCACAGTCCCCTTCGAAAGGACCGACTGTATAATAGTCTTCTCCATATTGGAAGTTTTCAATGAACTCGTCATTGACAAATACATTGAATGATCCTGCGTCTGGGTCAATCGCATCAAATTCAAAATCGATGTAAAAATCGCCTTCTTCATCACATTCTGAAGTTTCTATGATTAACCCATCAAAAAGACACTCGGAGTCTTCCTCTTGGCAATCCGGTGTTTCAAATTCAATAGAAGTACAGCAATCTGGATTGTCATTGATACAAACCTCGACGACTATCGTTCCTTGGGCAATTATATCTTCGACTAGAATAGGTAATTGATCTAATTCGAAGAAGTCATAAAAGTCTTCGTTAATAAAGACATCGAAGAATTCATCAGTGGCATTTTCATAATTGAAGCTTAGGTAGAAACTGAATAGGTCCTCATTTAGACAAAGAATATCGAAAACTTCTAGGTCCCATAGTTCACACTCTTCCTCCTCTTCTTCACAACATACTGGACCAAATTCGTCGGCCACGAAGCAGTTTTCATTTAGCTCATCTACAATGAAAAGGTCATATATAGTTTCGCAATCCCCATCGAATGGACCGACCGTATAGAATAGCTCGCCATACTGGAAATTATCTATAAACTCATCATTGACAAAAACATTGAATGACCCTGCGTCTGGATCAGATACATCGAATTCAAAATCCACTAGAAACCCACCTACTTCATCGCATTCATGAGCTTCGATAAATAACTCATCCATAATGCATTCGCCATCTTCTTCTTCACAATTAGGTGCTTCAAATTCAGTAACAGTACAACAATCTGGATTATCATTAATACAGACTTCAACTACCACCACGCCTTCTGCGAGTACTTCCTCAACTAAAACAGGTAGCTCTTCAAGCCCATAGAAACCAAAGAATGACCCATTTACAAAAAGATCAAAGAATTCATTATCCGGATTTTCGTAGGCGAAGTTTATGTAAAAGCTGAAGTACGATTCATCATTGCAATCAATATCGAAGACCTCCAGGCCAAACACTTCACATTCTGGTTCTTCATCATCACAACAAACTGGTCCAAATTCGTCAGCGATAAAACAATTTTCATTGATCTCATCTACTAGGTAAAGATCATATATTGTTTCACAATCTCCATCAAATGGCCCCACGGTATAGTAGGGTTCCCCATATTGGAAATTAGCTATAAAGGCATCATTTACATATACATTGAATGAACCCGCATCAGGATCTGTCACATCAAATTCAAAATCAATTAAAAAGTTACCCTCTTCATCACATTCATATGTCTCAATAAACAACCCTTCCATTACGCATTCATCATCCTCATCTTCACAATTAGGTGCTTCAAATTCTATAGTTGTACAACAATCCGGATTATCATTGATACACACATCTACAATAACAAGTCCTTCAGCAGGAATTTCTTCTACAAGAATAGGTAGTTCTTCAAGCGGGTAAAAATCATAAAAGTCTCCATTAATGAAGAGATCAAAGAATTCATTGCCAGGATCTTCATACGAAAAGTTGATATAGAAAGTAAAGTAATCATCGCTTACACAGATAAAATCAAAGGCCTCTAGATCGAATACTTCACAAAACTCCTCTTCCTCATCACAGCAAACAGGACCAAATTCATTGGCAATAAAACAGTCATCATTCACTTCATCAACCAAGAAAAGATCATATACTGTTTCGCAATCGCCTTCAAATGGACCTACCGTATAAAAGGGTTCACCATATTGAAAGTTACTAATGAATTCTTCATTCACGAAGACATTAAATGAGCCTGCATCCGGTTCTATAACTTCAAAGGCAAAATCAATTAAGAAGCCACCTTCTTCGTTGCACTCATATGTTTCAATGAATAAACCATTCATTTGACATTCGCTATCTTCACTGCAATCCGGACCTTCAAATTCTATCGTAGAACAGCAATCTTCATTGTCATTTATACAAACATCAATGACCACAATTTCTTCAATAGGCACTTCTTCGACAAAGAGCGGTAGATCTTCTAAAGAGTAAAACCCATAGAAATCTCCATTTACATATAAATCAAAGAATTCATTATCAGGATTGACATAATTGAAATTGATATACAAACTGAAATAATCCTCATTCAAACAAATGAAATCAAAAGCTTCCAAATCAAAGACTTCACAAGATTCTTCTTCATTACAACAGACAGGACCAAATTCGTTAGCGATGAAGCAGTCTTCATTTACTTCATCTACGAGATATAGATCATAGATTGTCTCACAATCTCCATCGAATGGACCTACGGTATAAAATGTTTCTCCATATTGGAAATTGGCAATAAAGGCATCATTTACAAAAACATTAAATGAGCCTGCATCAGGGTCTGTCACATCAAATTCAAAATCAATTAAGAAACCACCATCTTCGTCACAGTCATAGGTTTCAATGAACAGACCCGTCATTTGGCATTGTTCTTCTTCTTCGCTACAATTAGGTCCTTCAAATTCAAAGGCGGTACAACAATCAGGATTATCATTGATACAAACCTCTACCACTATAATATCCTCAAGCAAGGCTTCTTCTACTTGAGTCGGCAAATCCTCTAATGAATACAGCCCATAAAATTCATCATTGACAAAAAGGTCAAACCACTCACTCTCTGGGTTTTCATAGCCAAAGTTTATATAAAAGCTAAGATAATTCTCATCTAAGCAAACTATATCAAATACTTCTAGGTCAAATACTTCACAGATGACATCCTGACTACAACAGACTGGTTCCAAATCCAATTCGTCAACACATGCTGGATTTTCGGTGTCCATTATTTTTAACCAAGGCCCTTCTTCACAGTTTTCTTCAAAAGGTCCAACCGTATAAAAGTCCATCCCATACGCAAAGGTTCCTATAGTATCCTCATTGAATATGAAGTAGAATGAATCAGCCGTACTTCCTTCTACGAAGAAAGAAAAGTCGATCATGAACATATCCTCTTCATTACAGCCATATGCTTCGGCTACAAGATCCAAAAGGGTACAGTCATTAGATTCGCAGCACGGAACTTCATAGATGTAGCTATCTGAACAATCCTCGTTTAGTTCATCTTGTACGTATAATTCAAGCTCCCCAGCGCAGTTCCCTTCGAAGGGACCAATTGAATAAGGGCCTTCTTCTTCATAGGGAATATTCTCGATAAACGCATCATTAAGATATACATTGAAGGATCCTGCCTCCGGATTTTCGATTTCAAAATCGAATACCACTTGATAATTACCATCGGCATCGCATTCACTTATTTCTGCAAATAATTCTGATATAATACATTCTGTGGCCTCACATTCTTGTGGAGGAATAATCATAGTAGCACAACAATCTGGAACATCGTTAATGCAAACCTCCACCTCATTTTCAAGAAACGCAGACAAGGGACCAATTTCAAGAGGCAATTGATTTAACAAATAATAATCAAGATAAACGCCATTAACCCATATCTCAAAATACTCATTGCCTGGATCTATGACATCGAAATCAATATTTACAAGATATTCATTATCACTGAGGCAAGTTACATCCTGATAAGCAAGGTTTTGTATTTCACACATGGCTACTTCGCAGCATATAGCTTCTTCAAGAAATGTAAACGTGGAACAATCAGGATTTTCGTTATCGGTTAAGACAAATTCATATATAGTTTCACAATCCCCTTGCAATCCTTCTATTAACACAAAGGGATCGTCATATGAATACTCTGTTCCATATGTAATTCCATTTCCTTGAACCGTAAATGTGGCAGCATCAGGATTTAAGATCTCCCAAGTTAAGTATACATCAAATGTACCATCATCATTACAGAAGGTCGGATCAGCAAAGACTTGGGTCCAGTAGCAGTCACAGCAAGGTTGTAGTATTTCAGCTTCTATATTACAAGAAGGATCGGCATCATCCACCAAACTAATGGCTTCGTAATAGGATGGACAAACGCCTTCGAAAGGACCTATTGTATAGAACGTTTCACCATACTCGAAAGTCTCCACATAATCTTGGCCAAAATAAACGGTAAAGGTTCCAGTAGCATCATTTTCAAATTCGAAATCGATTGTGAATGTATTTGATTCAGAACAGTCAGAAAACTCGGTAACCAAATTGGAGAATTCACATTGTGAGTGGAGCAAAGAGGGGAGTAGTAAGAAGAAGGATAAAAGTTTTTTCATGTGTACATTTTCAATTTGATAGAGAGTGTTAGATTAAAAAACGCTGCTTTAGGATAATACTATCACTTTAAATATACGGATAGTCTATGCATGTTATCCATGATGTATTATTAGTTCATATTATTCATAATATACTTATTATCAATTTATAATACATTTGAATATATCTTAATATATGTACCTGTATGTTGTCCCTATTTTCTTCAATTATGATTCGATACATGAATGCTCTATACCGTAAACCATAGCTACTAGAAAAAAAGTAATTATTTTTTTTGTTTGCGATTTTGGGACTATACAGTGATATACATTTAGATACACTTTAGCATTTTTTATAATCTGAATTCATATTAGAAAGACTTATAATTTGATGGTCAGTTTGGAATAAATCTTGGTCTTTAGACATCGATAATACTTTTTTAGGCTTGTCGTCAGCTTACACATTGGCGGCTCGTCTCATGAGTAGAAACGAATTTTACAAAAACCGAAAATCGATGAGAAGACCATTACTTACACTATGTAAACGGTTAACCAAGATTCAGATGAGCAGATTTACTCAGATCTGCATTGTGTTATTTTTCATTTCGGGAACTTCATTGCTTAACGCTCAAGCTACCTTAACAGCTGATTTCAATACAATTTGCGACCTTGATGGTTGTGATTGTGTATATGAGATCACTATTTGTTTTGATGACGACGACCCAGTATATAATGGTGCGTACGAGTTTGAGATCCCTAGTGTGATTATTCCTAGTACATCCGGCTTGTTTGCCGATCCGTGCTTTGCAGCTGGGGAATCCTTTTTCCTAGTTAGTGTAAGTGCTGATCCTTTAGACCCTGATGTATATTGTATTACGGGTAACATGCACGCTATGACGGCTGGTACTGTTGAAATTAACGAGGTCCGTGATACAGATGACAATGTTATTTTCCCAGGACTTACGGAGACTTTTATGGCTCCAGATTGTCCAAGTTATCAAATTATGGGAGATAATGATATTTGTCAAAGCGAACTTACTGGTCAAGTGTATACCATTGATGGTGTCCTTGCTGCTGGTAATACTGCTGGCTGGAGTGTTTCTGGCGGTGGAACTATTGTAGGTGCCACTGATGGAAATTCAGTTACAGTTGATTGGACAGCTGCTACACCCGGCACCTATCAATTATCATTTGAGGGTAAAGATGCCTATGATAATTGTGATATCACTCATAGTATTGATGTCGAAACGTATATTATTGAAGACCGTTTAGAAATTCAAGGTTCTACCTTAGTGGATTGTGGTTCGAGACATTGCTATATATTGGCAGGGATCTCTTTACCTAATGATCCAATGACCTCTATAACTTGGTCTACAACAAATCCTGCGTTGAATGTAACAGATCCTGTTATTAATGCGGGTGGTCTTTCGAAAGCAGAAATCTGCGTCGATTTTTTGGCTAATCCTGTGCTAATGCCAATGGAAACATTGACAGCTATGGGAACAACCTTTGATGGTTGTGATTTTACTGAAACGATCGATATAGTGCTCCAAGCTGATGGAACAGTGTATGATGTGATTTCTTTGGATACAGAATCTCCGGTATGTTATGGACAAAGTGTAGAGCTTTGTTTTGATGCAGATCAGGATGATACATTCCCTAGAGATGCCGATGCAACTACACTTATGTGGGGTACCAATGGTGGGACTTTGACTCCTGTAGCTCCGGCTGCTGGAGAAACTTGTGTTGACTTGGTTGTTCCAGCTGGTGTGGCTGCGCCTAACTCAGTTACTGTTACATTAACAGGTAATTACGATGGTGCTGCTTCTGCTTGTGGTTTTGGTGCAGAACTAACGATCGATTTTGTAGACTTAAGTGATGACTTAACATTAGAAGGTGAAGTAAACCCTACGTGTGAGTCTACACAACGATACGAATTAACAGGTATTGATGCAGCAGATTTAGTATTGCCACTTACATGGAGCTTCCCTGCAGGCATTAGTGCACCTACTATGATAAATGCTACCACTTATGATGTAGTCTGGGATGGTGGTTTTGCTGGCAACTTCGTAGAAGTGTCAGGTGTAACAATGGATGGTTGCGAATTTAGCTTACGAAGTGACATATTCGTTGAAGCGCTTTCAGATGCACCGATTGAAGGTGATACATATGTTTGTGCAGGTGAGACATCTTGTTACACGATTGATATTGCGGACCAATTGCCTGCTGGCGCAAACTTAAGTTGGCGTTTATTAGAGCAAGGGGGTGGGGCAAACAATGTGGATACTGACACAGGTGATCCTACTTACCCTACAAATACGGCTTTAGTAAGTATTACTGAAATGGGTACTTCTCAAGTAACGGTTTGTTTAGATTTTGATGAGACATTAACAAGTTCTTTTGATCTTGAGGTATTTGACAATTCAGTACCTGCTATAGCTTGTTTTGGGCCAAATGCTATATTAAGAGATATTCAAGTTGTGGCTGATCCAGTATCAGAGCAAATGGCTTGTAATAATTCTGTGATCATTTCTTTAAATGGTTTGTGCGAATTAGCTATTTCCCCTGATATGGTACTAGAAGGAAATTATGCTGGCGGTTATGATCAATTTACATTGATCATTAAAGATGCTGAAACTGGTGTAATGGTTCCAGATGGAGTACTAGATGCTTCATTTATAGGGACAACCTTAGAAGTAATGGTACGTCAGGATTGTACACCTAACAGCTGTTGGGGATATATTACCGTAGAAGATAAATCGGTTCCTACACCTCCATGCCCAGAGGATATCAATAATGAAGCTATGTTAGCTTCTGGCGACTTTACTGTGACAACAGGCGCTGGTGATGGAACTGTGGATATGGCTTCTTTCGATGCCGATGGGTCTATAGTATTAACCAGTTCGAACAATGGTACTGAAGACGACGCTCAGGTTTGTTTTATGGTGCCTATGGATGGTAGAGTAAGTTTTGATTGGGATTATGTTTCTGATAATTCTTTCGCTTGTTGGGATCCATTTGGTTATTCAATTGATGGTGTTGTAACGCAAATATCTGAAGGAAATATTGATTGTGATCCATTTGAAAATGGTGATATTGAGCAAATTGGAGCAGAGTGTATTGATGTGCTCGCAGGGACTGAATTCTGTCTAATTGCTTCTACTTTTGATGGTATTTTTGGAGCATCAACGACTACTGTTACTAATTTTCAATTAACAGATTGGATAGACTGTTCAGACCTTAATGATGTGGATCCTTCAGCGCTAGGTTTTGATGATGACGTTGTTATCACAGAAGTTAGTGATTCGGAATGGACATTAGAGAACTTTGATAATTGTACAGATGCAACATTAACATACATTGATGACGTAGATGATGATGCGCCATTCTGTGACCCAGGTGATCCAGGTTCTATTGTTCAAAGAACATGGACTGTTACAGATGCATTCGGTAATTCGGCTTCTTGTACGCAAGAAATATATGTAAAGAGACCATCTGCACTTAACCTAGTATGGCCTCCAAATTGGGATAGTGCTATCGCCGGCTCTAATGCATCATTAGATGCATGTGGTGATTGGCCAGAAGATGATAATGGAAATCCTCATCCTGACTTTACAGGATATCCTGATGGATTATTCTGCATGAATCTTAGCCTAATTGGGTATACAGATTATAAGGAAATTCCTAAGTGTGGAGAAGGTTCTCCAGCTAGAAAGATATTAAGAAAATGGACAGTTTGGGACCAATGTACTGCCGAAGACTATGAGCATACGCAGATCATTACATTGGCTGATGTTGATCCTCCAGTGACGAATGTGATTAGTGATAGATTTGACTATCCTGCTGATCCATACAATTGTAGTGCACAAGTGGATATTGATCCGACTCCAGGAAATGGAGGAATTGGTGAGCTTCAAGTTTTTGGAGAATGTTCTGAGGTGACTATTAGAGCTTTTTACCTACCACCAGTTGTGGGTACTGCTTTACCTGCACTTGATGTAGACTTTATTGAAGTGCCAAGAAACGCTGATGGAACCTTTACGATTCCTGCCGTTGATGGACAGGCAGTTTGGGTACGATATATTATTGAAGATGCTTGTTTCAATGGCAGTACTATAGCAGGAATGCAATTAGATGATCAAGGTAATCCTGATCCATCTGATCCGAGAGTGGCAGCCTTTGAGATATTCTTCGAAGATGTAACGCCACCTACACCTGTATGTGACTTATATACTGTAGTTACATTAGATGATGAAGGTTGTGCTTATGCCCAAGCTTCAAGTATTGATGACAAATCTTGGGATGCATGTGGTATAGATACTATGTTAATCCGAAGAATGGATACAAACTGTGGAGATTACTCTGATTGGGGTAACTTAGTTAAATTCTGTTGTACAGATTTAGGTGCTCCAGTGATGGTTGCTCTAGGTGTGTGGGATGAAGAAGGTAACTTCAATGAATGTATGGCTGAGGTTAATGTTAAGGATCCAGATGGTCCTAATTTCAGTTGTCCAGCAGATCGAGATGTTGATTGTGGTTCATATAACCTAGACAATCTATCAAACTTCGGTTCTCCATCAGGTGATGATAATTGTAACTATGATAGTGAGCTAGTTAGTGAAGTGGCAGACTTAGATGAATGTGACTTAGGTACTATCACAAGAACATGGAATATATTAAGTAATGGTGAGGCTGTGAGCCAATGTGTTCAGGTCATTACTGTTGAAAATCAAACGCCATTTAGTGAAAATGCAAACATTAATTGGCCAGGTGATGAAGATGTTTCATGTACTGAAGGTACAAGCCCAGAAGATACAGGAGTACCAACATATAAAGGTAACTTAGGTTGTTCTGATCCATTCAGTTCATATGATGACCTAGAGTTCCAATATGTTGATGACGCTTGTTTGAAGATATTGCGAACATGGACTGTGGTAGATTGGTGTAACAATGGTGCTTCATTTACGCACACGCAGGTCATTAAAGTTTTAGACGGAAATGGTCCTAGTATCACAAACTGTCAGGATGAAACATATGAAGATGTAGAATTAGATGCTAGTTGTCATTTACAGATAGATGACCTAACGGCTGGTGCTGATGATAACTGTACGGATCATTTACTATGGACTGTAAGTATTGATATAGATAATGATGGATCTTATGAAGTTGTAGATGCACCTACTAATGATGCATCAGGACTTTATCCGGTGGGTACACACTCCATTAAATTTTCAGTTCTAGATGATTGTGAGAATTCTTCTTCTTGTGAGAAGTTAATCACCATTGTTGATGATAAGGAGCCTACACCGTACTGTTTAGAGGAATTGGTTGTTGTGATCAATCCAGAATCAGAGTGTGCTGAAGTTTGGGCTAGTGATTTTGACAGAGGAAGTTTTGACGGTTGTGACTTGAATGCACCTGTAACTATGGCTTTCTCTCCAAATCCATCTGATAGATCTATGGATGTATGCTGTGGAGAACTTGAAAATGGTGTAGTTGATACATTCAGTGTTCAAGTATATGCTATCGATGCTGAAGGAAACTCTGAGTTTTGTACAGCAAGTTTAATCGTTCAAGATAATTCTAACGTTTGCGAAGACGCAGAAGTTAATCTATCAAGAATTGCAGGTGAGATTTACAATGAGCAAGATGTAGATCTTGAAAATGTAGAAGTTCATATAGAAGCTACATTACCAGAATTCCCTTACTCAATGATTACAAACGATGGTTCATATGCCTTTGAGCAATTGTTGAATCAGGAAGACTACATGGTTTATCCTAAGAAAGATGATAACTATCTAAATGGTGTCTCGACACTGGATATTGTTATTATCCAAAGACACATTTTGGGTCTTGAAGACTTGGATTCTCCGTATAGAGTTATAGCAGCAGATGCAGATAATTCAGAAACAATAACTGCATTTGACTTAGTAGAGCTTAGAAAACTGGTATTAGGCATTTATGAAGAACTGCCATCTAATGAGTCTTGGAGATTCGTTAGAGAGGATTTTGCCTTCACAAATCCTGCACAGCCATGGCCATTTGATGAGGAGATTTCAATTAGTCAATTATCACAAGATGAAAATCAAAATGATTTCATCGCAGTGAAAATAGGTGATGTGAATTTCTCTGCTATCATGGATGTCGATGGAGAAGAAGCAGATACAAGATCGGCAGGTACTATACATCTAGATATAGAAGATGCTAGCTATACTGCTGGAGAAAAGATTTATATAGCTATGAATGTAGCGGAGGCAACGGACATGATTGGATTCCAATCAACAGTCCAATTCGATGCTTCAAGTTTACGATTCAGAAGCGCAAGTTCAGACGTGATAAATATCATGAATGCAAACATTAATCGACTTCGATCAGAAGAAGGATTAATCAGCTTAAGTTGGAATGATAGTCAAAATATCAGTTTCGCAGAAGGCGATGCATTGATTACTCTAGAATTTGAAACAATAGGCACCGGAAACACATTTGAATCCATTCAATTTTCTGATGCATTGCTTTCCACGGAAGCATATGTAGAAGAGAATGGCCACATTGACATCCTACATATGGATCTTAATGAAGGTAACACTGGATCTAGTTTCGCACTTTACCAAAACAAGCCTAACCCGTTTAACAATAATACAATCATCGGTTTCAACCTTGAAATGGATGAGCTAGTAACATTGAGGGTTATGGATGTTAATGGTAAGCTTGTTCATAAGGAAAACGCTCATTATAAGAGAGGATATAATGAGATCCTATTGAACACAGAAACAATAAATGGCTCGGGTGTACTCTATTATCAGATTGATACCAAAACTAATAGTGCGATCAGAAAAATGATCTTAATTAAATAATTAAATCATTGACTGACAACATGAGTATAAACATGAATATCACGATTTTAAAAAAGATGAAAATGAGAAATTTCTTAAGATCAATTAATAAAACCAAAGCGATCGCACAGCTTACTATGGGTCTAATGACTATGATGATCTCAGTCATTAGCTTTGCCCAGCCAGCCAGTTGCGATGAGGCTTACATTGCCTGCAACGATGGTGTACAAATCTCATTGAATGAGGATTGTCTAGTTGTCGTAGGTTATGACATGATCGTAGAAGATCCATATCCAGGCACCTATGATGATGACGATGATGTAGGTACGCCAGAGGTTCCGTCTTATGCAGTAGAACTATTGGATGAGGACGAAAACCCTTTGTTAGATAGCAATGGAGATCCTTTGACAGAGCTTGATGCTTCTTTTGAAGGTCAAACGATTAAAGTAAAAGTTACGTATTTACCTTGTGACATTAGTTGCTGGGGTAGAGCTACTATTGAGGATAAATTCCCACCACAGATTGTTACCTGTGCTGATATAACAGTATCATGTGATGTTGAGGTGGATACTTTATCATTAAAGAATAATCCTTTATATAGTGCATTCTACAGACCAGAAGTTAATGAAAACTGTGGTGGTGAATTATATGAGCATGTTGACTTCCCAAGCGCTGTGCTTTGTGAGGATGGATTTGCTCAGATTTATACAAGAGTATGGGAGATCTCTGACATGTTTGGTAATACAGCCGGATGTGTGCAAAAGATCTTTATCGAAAGAGGTGATGTCGATGACATTATGTTCCCAGATGATTACATTGTAGACGTTGATGTAGATACACCTTGTAGTGCATTTAATAAAGACAATCTTACTCCTGATGTGACAGGTGAGCCTTCACATTTTACATGTCCAAACCTGGATTTCTTTTATACAGATACAGAGTTTGATATGTGTGGAGCAAGTGTAAAGTGCTTACGAACGTGGTTTGCAATTGACTGGTGTACTGGAGAAACAAGAGAAGAGGGACAAAACATAGAAGTCATTGATGATGTAGCTCCGGTAGTTTCTTGTCCGGTAGACTATTTAGGTGTTCTACCTTTAGCAGTTGAAATGGATGGAGGTACTTGTACCAGTGATATCGTTTTAGATCCATTTGGTAATCTATCTCCAAATAATGGAACAGAATTCAACTTCTTGTTTGAATGTTCAGAATATATCTTCAGAATCGAATACAAATTTGCGGATGATGAAGGTCTACCAGATCCTGATGAAGATTTTACTTCTGATGGTGTAATTGAAAATGCTGATGGGACATATACTATTCAAGATGTACCCGCACCAAGAATTTGGATCAGATATTTCATTGAAGATGTTTGCGGTAATTCAGTACAGCAAGTAACAGATGGTGATGCATCATGTGCATTTGAGATTGATCTTGATTTCGATGAAGATCCTCAAGCTATTTGTGAAGCTTTTACAGATATTGAGTTAGGAGCTGATCAAACAGCAACAATGACAGGTGAGATCCAATTGGATGACAACAGCTTTGATCCATGTGGAAGTATAGCTAGCTATATGATAAAGAGAGTAGATGATCACTGTGATGGTTTTGCTACAGACTTAGAATATGGTGATTTTATTACCTTCTGTTGTGAGGACTTAGGAAAGACAGACATCGCTGTTATGCTAAAAGTTACAGATGATGATGGTAATATTGACGAGTGCACAGGATACGTTAATGTAAATGGTAATGTACCTGTTACAGTAACTTGTCCACCGAATACGCCAGTAAACCTCGATTGTGGTGAAGATCCAGAAGATCAAAACTATCCTGCGGTTTCGGTAAGTTCTGATTGTGATGTAACAACAACTCAGTCGGTTAACTTCTCAGGAACATTAGATTGTGGTGTAGGTACCATTACACGAACGGTAACAGTACGAGATGCTGGTGGTTCTACGATAGAAACTTGCCAAACTACGATCAATATTGAAAACAATGACCCGTTTAGCCAAGCGGATATTGATTGTCCAGATGATGTAGTAGTTGATGGTTGTGGTTCTTCTACAGATCCAGATCTAATTGGCGGAAAGCCAACACTTTCCAATAATTCAAGTTGCTCAGATCTTATATTATCTCATGAGGATTATCCTGCTGAAGATGGATATGTAAGTCCACATTGTTACTCTTTCAAGAGAGTTTGGACGGTCATAGACTGGTGCAGATACGATGTTGACAATCCGGATGAAGGTGTATTCTATTGTGAGCAATACATCCACGTAAATAGTGCGTCTGGTCCTGTATTCACTTCTGATTGTGATGATCTAAATGTAGATGCTGGATTTGATTGCGAAGAAGAAGTTAGTTTGATTGCAGTTGCCATTGACTCTGATGGTTGTACGCCTAGTAGCGACATTGAATATAGCTGGATGATTGATGCTAATAGTAATGGTACTTATGAATTCAGTGGCTCAGGTAATGATGCGTCAGGTACATATCCTGTAGGAACACATAAGGTTAAGTTTACAGCAACAGATGCGTGTGGTAATAGTGAAATGTGCATGTACACATTTACCATTACAGGTTCCAATGGACCTACACCAATATGTAGAGCACATTTGATCATAGGAATAGATAACGATGGTACTGCTGAAATTTGGGCTTCAGACTTTGATATTAAGAGTGAGGCTGGATGTGGAGCAGATGAAGATCTTACATTTTCATTTACTTCAGATGGAAATACGCCTGCATTAGAATACGATTGTGAGGATATTGTCAATGGTATCGGACAAGTATTCGAATTACAGATGTATGTTATAGATGCAGATGGTCAATTCGAATTCTGTGAGGTTACCTTAGAAATTCAAGATAATAAAGATGTGTGTCCTGATGCAGATGATAATGCACGTATTCAGGGTAAAATTTACAATGAAGACTACGATGGTTTAGGCTCTTTTGACGTAAATCTACACGAATCGCAAAATGCATTCTCTGACAGTGAAATCACAAATGATGAAGGTGATTATAGCTTTGAATCAGTAGCATTTTATGATGCATATGAAGTAGATCCAGTAAATGACCAACATCCTTTAAATGGGGTTACTACTTTGGATATCGTAATTATTCAGCAACACATTTTAGGACTTGCAGACTTAAATAGTCCATATAAAATTATTGCGGCTGACGTAAATAATTCTGATGATGTGACAGCGATGGACCTTTTGGAAATTAGAAAGATGATTTTAGGTCTTATCACTGAATTCCCTAATAATGAATCATGGTCTTTTGTTAATGCAAACCATGTATTCCTTGATCCAGCAAACCCTTGGGATTACCCAAGAACCTTTACTATTCCTAGCATGTATGTAGATATCACGAATGCAGAGTTTGTAGGAGTAAAAACAGGTGATGTTAATGGATCAGTTATGGAAAGCTTTGGTGAGGAAGCTGATACTAGAAATAGAGAAGCCTTCACTTTGATGGCACAGAATCGATCCTTTAAAGCAGGTGATAGAGTAGAAGTAGCTATAATGGCTTCTGAAGCAATACAATCACTTGGTTTACAAGTTGCCTTTGATGTAAATAGCAGTATTCAAGACCTTACTATTACAAATGGATTGATCAGTTTGCATGATTCTAATATTGCAACAAGCGCTAATGAAATCAGATTAAGTGTTGACCAAGTCAATGGCGTGAATGCAAATGAAGGAGAAGTGTTATTTACACTTGCCTTTACTGCCATGACTGAAGGTACTGTAGAAGATGTTTTAGAAATAAATGATAATCTAGCAGCAGAAATATATACTAAGGATCTAGAAAGCATGGATCTAAATATCACTTTTGCTGATGATCAAGCAGGTGTGGTAAAGGCATTTGAAATTTATCAAAATGAGCCGAACCCATTTGCAAACACCTCTACTTTACCATTCTATACACCTGAAGCAAGTAGTGTACAATTAAGTATCTACGATGCAGATGGAAGACTTGTCTATAGCGACAATCAACAATTTGCTAAAGGATTTAACTCCTTTACTGTAAACGCAGCTGATATTGACAAATATGGTGTTCTTATCTACCGATTAGAGTCTGAAAACTTTAGTGGTATGAAAAAGATGATCATTACCAAATAGTGTAAACAATGGTTTATATTACGCCGGTTAACCTTGTTGACCGGCGTTTTTTATTTTAGGATATGACGATAGGATTAATTTCAGATACTCACGATAATAAATTAGATGCAGATGTTATTGAGCATTTAGCTGATTGCACAGAGGTGTGGCATGCCGGAGATATAGGTGGCATTGAACTAGCAGAATATCTCAATGAAAAATATACTTGTAGAATGGTATATGGCAATATTGATGGTACTGAGATCAAAGCTTTGGCCCCCTTAAATGAAAGTTTTGAACTTAATGGTTTGAAAGTATTTATGACCCATATTGGCGGTTATCCAGGAAGGTATACACACCGGGTAAAAACAACATTGGAACAACTAAAACCAGATCTGTATATCTGTGGTCATAGTCATATTCTAAAAGTGGTAAAAGACAGTAAGCTAGGCATTCTTCATATGAATCCAGGTTCCTGTGGACATAAAGGCTTTCACACCTTTAGAACGCTTTTAAAATTTGAAATTGAAGATGGGGAGATCAAGAATTTAAGGGCCATAGACCTGGGTAAACGAGGTGCGATTAAAGAGTAGATATGGATCTGAGAAAACTGAAGAAAAACTGGGAAGCCTTTGGTAAAGAAGATCCGTACTGGGCCATTTTAACACATCCTAAAGCAAAGAATAATAAATGGGATTTGGAAGACTTTTTTAAAAGTGGCGAACACTCAATTGCTATGTTGAAGAAGAGAATGCAACAACATGGTTTTGAGTTTGGCAAAGGCCGAGCTATGGATTTTGGTTGTGGAGTGGGCCGGTGTACCTTGGCCTTAGCTGATTATTTTGATCAAGTTGATGGTGTTGATATTTCAAGCGAAATGCTAACCTTAGCAAAAACACATATTGGACATAGAACAAATGTGGACTATTTTGAAATCAAGGATGCTAGTCTTTCACAGTTTGACAGTGAGTCCTATGATTTTATTCACACTGTACTTACGCTACAACATGTCAATCCAAGGTACTCCAAGGAGTATATAAAACGGTTTATTGATTTATTGAAGCCAGCGGGTTTATGTTATCTGCAAATTCCATCAAAACCACCATTAGGTTTGACGGGTTTATTACTACGAATTATTCCAGGACCCATGCTTAATGTAGCAAGAAAAATAAAATATGGGTCAGAGCCGGTTATGGAAATGCATTGGATTTCAAAATCAGAAATAGAGAAAATAATACGTGACGCTGGAGCTAGCTTAGCACATTATTACGCTAGACGTACGGAAGGAGGCTTTGAGTCCTCTTGGTATTTCATAAAGAAAAACGCCTAGCTTATTGCTAGTGCTTTGTCTAAATCAGCAATCAAATCATCTATGTTTTCAATGCCCACAGACATACGGATTAAACCGTCACTGATACCCGCCTGTCGTCTAATTTCTGGCGCCACATGGAGATGGGACATAGAAGCTGGATGGAGGATTAAGGTATCTACATTTCCAAGAGTTGGCACCAATTGGCATATGTCAACTTCGTTCATCATACGTTTGCCAGATTCAAAACCTCCTTTTAATTCAAAGCTCATCATACCTCCAAATTTTGCCATCTGAGATGCTGCAATTTCATGATCTGGATGAGTGGTTAAACCAGGATAGTTCACTCGATCTACTGAAGGATGCTCACTTAGAAAGTCAGCCATCCGTTGCGCATTATAACTATGCTTTTCCATTCGAAGTGATAATGTTTTCATGCCATTATGCAACAGCCAAGCCTCAAATGGTGAAGGATTTGTCCCTAATAATTTATAATGTCCCCAAATTTTTCCATACCAATTATTGGCAGCAATTATAGCACCTCCCATTCCATTGCCGTGGCCATTCAAATACTTAGTCGTGCTGTGGATTACAATATCTACGCCCATCGATAATGGACGCTGCAAAGCCGGCGTAGCAAAGGTATTATCCATTATGCTTATGGCATTATGTTCTTTTGCTAAAGCGGCTAGTTTTTCTATCGGAAGACAAGAAAGGGTAGGATTAGCAGGCGTTTCAAAATAAACAAGCTTCACCTCTTTTTGAGTTAATTTTTGGCTTAGCAGATCCATATCTGATAGATCTATTGTCTCGATAGTAACCCCAAACTTTGACAAAATGCGTTGCATCAGTTCAGTGGACCCACCATAAATATTAGGCTGAGTCAAAACTATATCTCCTTTTTCTAATACTGAAACCAATGCAGTCGTGATGGCTGACATCCCTGTGTTTGTCAGTAGGCAAAAATAGTCACCATCTGCATCGTATGATTCTAAGCGCGCCAACTTAGTCGCGACTGTATCAATAGTAGGATTTGCAAAGCGACTATACAGATGTTTTTCAGATGGATTCAGAAAGGCATCAATGCCTTCTTCTATATTTTGAAAACTAAAGCCTGAGGTAGCATATATGGGCAGAACATGAGGATCTATGGTCCGTTGCTCCTTGCTTTCCATTACCATTAGTGTTTCTAGGCTAACCTTTCTATTTTCCATGATTATTTGTACTATTTCGCAAATGTAAACAGATATTAAAGCTTTAACATAGTAAGCCAACTATTGCTTACTTTTGGCCTTTAAGATCGTGATAAAAACCAATGGATGGAACCTCGTTTTGAAGAAATACAGATCCTAACAGATCCCGGACAAACACCAATCCGATTGGATAAGTTTTTATTAGATCGATTAGAGAAGACCTCTCGTTCTAAAATTCAGAGCGGCATTAAACAAGGCCTAGTCTTAGTGAATGGGAAAACGGTGAAATCTAACTATTTAGTTAGGCCCAACGATACCATTGATGTTTCCATTCCCAGGTTTCATGATGAGTTTACTATACTCCCTGAGGATATCCCATTAGATATACGATATGAGGATGATGATGTTCTTGTGGTACATAAGCCGCCAGGGATGGTGGTTCATCCAGGGGTTGGGAATTGGAGTGGCACCTTAGTAAATGCCTTAGCTCATTATTTTAAAAATAGTCCTTTGCCTATTAAAGAAGGAAACTTTGAAGATCGGCCAGGGCTAGTCCACAGAATTGATAAGGACACCTCAGGTTTACTTTTGATTGCAAAGACAGAAGAAGCTATGTCTAATTTAGGCAAGCAATTTTTTGACCACACTATAGACCGAGAATATGCTGCTATTATTTGGGGTCAACCGGAAGAAGAATCTGGAACTATTGAGGGTAACATTGGACGGTCAAAAGAAAATGCTACCAAGTATAAAGTTTTCGAAGACGAGGGTAAACACGCTATAACTCACTATAAAGTAGAAGAAGGATTGTATTATGTAAGTCACGTTAGCTGCAGACTAGAAACGGGTCGAACACACCAGATTCGTGTGCACATGAGCCACCTAGGCCACCCCTTATTTAACGATGAAAAATATGGAGGATCTAGGATAGTAAAAGGTACTGTGTTTAGTAAATACCGACGATTTGTAGAGCACGGATTTGATATGTGTCCACGACAAGCCTTGCATGCGCGATTACTAGGATTTACACATCCAAGGACGGGTGAACGGATGACGTTTGAAGCAGATATGCCGGAAGATATGTCTGCCGTACTCACTCGTTGGCGAAACTATTTAACGAGCCGAGAAAAAGCGATGAAAGATCTATGATGAGTCTAGAAGAGAGAATTGAAGCATTAGTATCATTGGGAGACACCTTGGATCTGAATGCTCCCTCATGGGTCAGCGCTATCCATAGATCAGAAATAGAGAACCCATGGTTTAGTCAGGATATGGTTTCTTTGATGTTGTCCAATGTTATTTCTGATTTTTTTACCAAAGAAGTCCTTGAAGAATTCTCTAAAAAGTATGACATCAAAGATCAGCAAAAGCGGATAGGCCTGATCTTAGCCGGTAATATTCCTATGGTGGGGCTCCATGATTTGCTCTGCGTTTATTTGTCTGGAAATATCGCTATCTACAAACCTTCAGACAAAGATGCTATCTTACTTGAAACCTTATTGGAAGAATTGCATAGCATTGAACCTAAAACAAAAACATACTTCCAGAAAGTAAATAAGCTGCAAGACCTGGATGCAGCCATAGCCACTGGAAGTAATAATTCCGCGTTGCATTTTGCCTACTATTTTAAAAACATTCCCCATATAATACGGAAGAATAGAAACGCGGTAGCGGTGATCACGGGTGTAGAAAACAAGGAAGATTACGAAGGCTTAGCGGACGATATTTTTAGCTATTATGGATTAGGTTGTAGAAATGTATCTAAGATATATTGTGTGGGGGCTTTTCCCAAGGACGCCTTTTATGAGGCTCAAGAAAAGTATTCTCCAATCATCAACCATAGTAAGTATAAAAATAACTATGATTATAACTATGCCATTTATCTTCTGAATAAAATGGATTTCCTGACGAATAATGTCCTTATATCCTTACGTTCGGAAGCTATCCAATCAAGAATAGGATCCATTCATTATGAAGAATTTGATAGCTTAGAATCTATACGGAACGCGATAAACGAAAAAGAAGAAGAGATTCAAGTAGTGGTGAGTAAAGAAGGTGGATTTTTCAGAAATTGCACTTTTGGGCAAAGTCAAAAGCCCTCCATATTTGATTATGCTGATGGCGTAGATACGATGGCTTTTTTAACGGAGAGGCTATGAAAAAGGCAGCGATAGTAGAAGATATCAGTAGAATTTTAGAAGAGTTATATCCAGAAACTCCAGTGCCTTTGGATCATAAAGATCCGTATACCTTATTGATAGCTGTGTTATTATCTGCACAGTGCACTGATGAAAGAGTCAATAAAACAACGCCTGATCTATTTGCTATGGCTGATGAACCATATGCAATGGCGCAATTAGATCAGGCAAGCATTCAAGCAGTGATAAGGCCTTGTGGTCTGTCTCCTGCTAAGTCTAAAGCCATAAAGACCTTATCACAAATCTTGATAGATTCATATGATGGGGAAGTGCCACAGAGTTTTGAAGCATTGGAAGCACTACCTGGTGTGGGACACAAAACCGCATCAGTGGTCATGTCCCAAGCTTTTGGAGTCCCCGCATTTCCTGTCGATACACATATTCATCGATTAGCGTACCGTTGGAAACTGAGTACAGGCAAAAATGTAACAAAAACCGAAGCGGATCTTAAGCGCTTGTTTCCCAAAGAATTATGGAATAAATTACACCTTCAAATTATTTTCTTTGGAAGAGAGTATTGTCCAGCTCGAGGACATGACCCTTTTGCTTGCCCTATATGCTCCAAGTATGGGCGTAAAACGCTATTTAAAAAATGATAGCTTACGAATTGGCCGATTGACTTGATAAAATAGTGTATGCGGGCATAATTTTGATAAAATTTGTATGAATAGGATTTCGGCGGGATCTTTATCTAACCTCGCTTATTTGGCCTGGGATTACTTGTTTGATATGGAACACCATCTTTCTCAGATAATAGCTGATTATGAAAATATCTTGCCACCCATCACAGATATGGAGTGGTATCAGAATGGATAATTAATAGCAATAAAACTATTGCCAAGCAACGTATTGGCTTCGAACGGATTTAACCAATATTTTGGACTATCAGCAGTGATATAAGGGTTTCGAATACGGTAGCCAAAGTCAAATCTAATAATGAAATAACTGAAATCTAAACGCAAACCATAGCCTACGTTCATGGCGATTTGTTTATAAAACTGGCTGCTTAACTGTGCACCAGGCCTATCTGGGTCTTCTGCGAGAGTCCATATGTTCCCCGCATCGGCAAAGATAGCGCCTTCAAAGATCGAGGCTATATCAAACCTATATTCTATACTTGATTCTAATTTGAAATCACCAGCTTGAAAATATCTAAACCCTGGAGGTCGGTCTATACCATCAAAATAGGATCCAGGACCTAATTCTCTGGGTTGCCAACCTCGTAAACTAGATGGACCACCATTAAAGAATTGTCGGATATATGGAACCGCATCATCATCCCCATATTTAAAAGCTATACCGCCCAGCAATCTAAACGCCAATGAACTGCGATCATTAATAACTCTATTGAAACGTTCATCAATTTCTAACTTGACAAAATTGGCAAAGTCTAATTCTTTAGAGAATCGGAACGTATCTTGACTATTAAATAAATTATTGTACAAATAATTAACGCCGGCTATTTCTAGACCTGAAACTTCTAGTTCTATAAGACTGGTCAAATTAAGCTGTGTATTTGGAATTCGTAAGTTTCTGACATAAGCGATCTCTTGAAAAAAGAAACCCGTAAATAAATTATCATTGAAACTATTAGCCAAGAGCTGATTATTAGCAAGGTCGTCTAAGAAGGCTTGGGATTTTTCGGTATAGAGAATGAGGTCAATACCGGTTTGATTCACGAAGACCCGGTCATTTTGGTTGGCCCTATAGTCAAAACCATAGGAAAAGTTGAAACTAACCAAGGTATTATAATTGAAGGCGTTATTATAGGTGTAACCTAGATTAAATTCAGTTTCTGCGTTATCACGTATTTTTTTCGCATCTATATCACTCACAAGCCCTAGATTGTTTACAAAGGTCAAGCTATTGTATAGATCAATGAACTTTGGGAATGCAAATTTATTTTGAAGACTAAAAGTGGCGGTTCGGATGCGCTCAATCGTATCCGTTCTAAAGCTTTGGAGATTAAATTCTACCCCAGCTTCTCCTGATAAAGAATATACCTCTGAGCCTCTAAATGCATTTCGATTTTGAATACTTCCACCTAGGGATAGTCCAATGTTATTTAGGGTAGAATAATACACATCATTATTAAGACTACTTACCCATCGGTTTGTTTGAGGCGAAAGGAGGATATCATAATTCAGAATGGTATCATTAACTTCTGATAGCCGAGGGGTCATTTTGACGAATCGATAGGCTGATAGATTGGTCAACTTTCGAATCGTCGTATAGTAATCGTCCTTATTATAAATTTGACCCTCCTCTAAAAATACTTTTTTGTCTAGCAGTTTAGGTTTAACAAGGAATTTAGGCCTGTAGCTAAGGTACGTGCGTTCGCCAATGTCCTTTTCTTGTTGAACGCTCCCATCGATTTCTAGATTTTTATCTGTATACACATTGATTTCACCTATTTGGAATCGCTTGTGTAGCTCACTATCGGATGGATTCAGGATTTCAATGAATACCTCTACCTGCTTTCCGTAATTAGTACTATCTCCTTTAATGGCAATGTGATTACTATTAAAATTGGCATACCCCCGATTTTGAAGGTAGTTTACTATTCGTTGCTTCTCCAAATCAAATTCAAAAGCATCGATGGGTGTTCCTGGTTTGATTAACGATTTTTCTTTTTCTTCAATCAGTTGTTTGATGATGTTAAAATCATTACCGATAAAAACCGCATTTTTCACATAAGATCGATTCTGTAATGCCACATTATAGTCTACAAATGCTTTGTTTTTACCCAATACTGGCTCATAGCTAACGTTGGCATCGTAGAAGCCCTTTTTGTTACGTAGGTACTTTTCTAGCCTTTCAGCAGACTCTTGCGAGCTTATAGAATCATATAAGGACGGCGCTTCCGCTATTCGTCGGTAAATAAAGGAATTTAGTTTACCTAAATTGTTTTTCTCATGCAGTTTCAAGTAAATCCATTCGCGAGGAATAAACAGGAAATTCTTGTTTGGATTTGAAATTAGTAGAGAAGATAATTCGTATCTAAGATCCGTTCGATCAACAGGATCACGAACATCTTCTATATTGATTCGGTTTTTCGTAAGCAGTTGCTCGTCCTCTTTTAGTAATTTCGCAGGAGCACAAGAAGATAAGAACGACAGAATACCAATGATACAGGCTATCTTCTTGAAATAGTTAGCTTTTATATGTGTGTTTCGATTCGCTATGTTGACAAATAATTTGAAGAAATATATCCGGTCCCTTCACCAAACCAAGTACAGACAAAAGTATAATAAATTCCTCGTGGAAGGACCGAAATGGTTGGACGAAATCATTACTTATCATACGGATGAAATATCCCAATTATTTTGTACATCAGATTGGATAAATCAAAATGCAGGTAGAATTGATGAATCTATCATGCTTACTCCAGTGTCTCAAAAGGAATTAGACGGTATTTCCCAGCTTAAAAACCCTAGCGCTGGATTAGCAGTGATGGAGATGCCCGAAATTACTTTTAGACCGGATAAAGTGCCTGAGGATTGGTGTGTTTTTTTAGACGATGTGCAAGACCCTGGCAATGTAGGGACTATCTTACGAACAGCCGCTTGGTTTGGTTATAAAAAAATCTATTTATCGGAGAAGTCAGCCAGCATTTTCAATCCAAAAGTGGTGCAGTCTAGTATGGGGAGTGTGTTTAAAGTGAGAACAGAAAGAGTAGAATGGGAGGTACTGAAAAGTCATTGTGAACTACCAGTAGTATGTACCAGTTTGAAAGGCAATAGCGTAAAAGACTGGAAAGCGCCAGTGAAGGGATTAGTAGTCATAGGAAACGAAAGCAAAGGCGTTCAAAAATCGATATTGGAACAATGTGATCATCTGATCAAAATCCCAGGTGCAGAAAGCACAGTCGAATCTTTGAACGCCTCAGTAGCCTTGGGTATAGTATTATACCATCTGTCTGATTAGAGCAGCTTCTGTATCTCTTGCTCTAAATTATATCTTGGATTTAGTGCTGCTATCTTACCTTCTCTATCGATCAAAAATGTAGTAGGGATAGATCTCACCCCATATAACCTAGATGCTTCAGAATCCCATTTTTTAAGATCACTCACATGAGAATCCCATGCCAGTTGATCTTTTTTGATGGCATCTTCCCATTTAGCTTTTGACATTTGCATTCGTCGGTCAATATCTTCCGGCGTTTTTAGCCTTGACTTCGTTCTTGAATCCAAACCATCTAAAGAAACACTGTACACCGTAAATCCGTCTTTCTTGTATTTGTTGTAGGTTTCAACCACATGTGGATTCGCTTTTCTACATGGCCCACACCAACTGGCCCAAAAGTCCAATAAAACGATTTGTCCTTTAAGATCAGATAACTTTCTAACCTTGCCATCCAAACCAGGTAGTGCAATTTCAGGAGCAGCTTCTCCTATATCTACAGCATACTTTCCTCTTTTAGGCTTAGATTTGGCTTCTACTTTGGCGATATGACCTTTATATTCTTTCGTATAATTTGCGTCTGGGTATGCTGATTCTAATCGAGCTAACACATTTTTATGATCCTTGACGCTTGTGCCTGAAAAATTGTAAATTTTTGTCGCTAGTGCCGAAGCCAACAATGGATCTTCCGAGTTAACTAAGCTAGTTACGGCATCTTTACTAAGCTCTCGCTTTATGTATTTACTCATGTGTTGCTGGTAAGATGTCGAAAGAGGGGAACCATCAACGGTATACGCATAGGTTTGCAAAGTCGATATATCGCCAGTAATATCAATAGATTTTTCTGTGCCATTAAGAACCAAGTCAACACTTTTATTCCCTAATCGAACTCTATATAAGCCTGGACCAGGCGCTTCTTCTAAATTAATAGTAAAGCTTCCATTTCCAGAGGCTTGTGACTGTCCCAGTCTCATAAATGCATTATCGTAGGATGTTTTATCCAGATAAACATTCATGTTATCGGCTTTGTCTACTTTTCCTTTTATGCTAAGACCATTGGCTCCTCCTCCAGAAGAGCAAGCGGCAAGTAGAAGCAAACTAAAACTGATCAAAGCATACTTTATGATAAATTTCATAGTATAAATAGTTTATTATGAACTAGTTAAGATGTGTGTCTAAAGTTTTGTCAAATATATTAATAAAATCAGCTATGCTACCTAAGTCTTGATCTTGGAAAGAAAGACTTCCGTCGGTTACACTACCTATTTTCTGTAAAGGAACCCCATGTTGTGAAGCTACCTGACTAAGTTCTTCTAGCTTTTCGGCTTTACAACTGATCACAATTCTACTTTGCGATTCCCCAAACGCTAAAGCATCTAGTCTGATTTCGTCTGCACAGCGAACTGTAAATCCAAGTTTATTTTTGAAAGCTGACTCTAATAGACAAAAGACCAAACCTCCTTCTGAAACGTCATGAGCGGAAAGTATCGTATCTTTTTCTATCAAGGTAAGTATCGTTTCTTGAAGCGATTTTTCAGCCTTGAGATCAAAATGAGGCACAGGACTTTCTGACTGTCCAACGATATTTCGTAAATATTCACTTTGATTGATGTCATTCTTATTTTCACCTAGCAATACGATAACATCTCCTTCTTTCTCAAAAGATAATCCCATTCGATGATCCACATCGTGCAGTAGTCCAATCATACCTATCGTTGGGGTAGGATAGACGGGTTCTACTTTTCCAGCTAATTGTGTTTGATTATAAAAACTTACATTACCTCCGGTTACAGGCGTATCAAACATTTCACAAGCCTCTCCCATACCTTTGATTACATTAACAAATTGCCAATAGACCTCTGGGTTATATGGATTTCCAAAATTCAGACAGTTTGTAACGGCTAAGGGTCTTGCTCCAGTACATGCGATATTTCTAGCAGCCTCTGAAACGGCAATCATAGCGCCTACATATGGATCTGCATACACATATGCGGAATTACAATCTACCGAACTGACTATCGCTTTGTTACTTCCTTTAAGACGCGTAATAAAGCCATCAGAAGGATCATTAGTATGCATGCTATTCGTGCGGACCATCGAATCATACTGCTCAAAGATCCACTTTTTAGACGCTAGATTGGGTAAAGACATCATTTGTAATGCCGTTGATTTTACGTCTGTAATATCGTTTATCTCCGTAATGTTGAATTTGGATAAAGCAGCAAAATACGTTGCTTCAGTGAATTCTCGGTCATACACTGGAGCACCGCCACCTAGCACAAGATCTTCAGAAGGAACATCAACTACCTTTTCGCCTTGCGTATAAAACTCTAATCGTCCTGAATCTGTAACTTCTCCGATTAACTCACATTCTAGATCCCATTTATCAAAGACTTCTTGAAGTAACGATTCTTTTCCTTTATGACAGACAATTAGCATTCGCTCTTGAGACTCAGAAAGTAGAATTTCAAAAGGCAACATATCTTTTTGTCTTTTCGGCACTTTATCTAGATCGATTCGCATACCAGTTCCAGACTTTGCACTCATTTCCGACGTGGAACAAGAAATACCAGCAGCGCCCATATCCTGCATTCCGACAATAGCACCTGTTTTTATAGCTTCCAGGGTCGCCTCTAATAATAATTTCTCTTGAAATGGATCGCCTACTTGTACAGCTGGAAGATCATCTGCAGAGTCTTCCGTCAGATCTGCAGAAGCAAAAGTAGCACCGTGAATACCATCTTTTCCTGTAGCAGAACCTACAATAAATACCGGGTTTCCTGGGCCGTCAGCAATAGCAGACACTGTATCTCCCACCTTAACGACTCCAATGGACATTGCATTCACAAGAATGTTTTGGTTATAGCATTCATTAAAGTACGTTTCACCACCTATGGTAGGCACACCTAAACAATTGCCATAATCGCCAATCCCTTTAACAACTCCTTTGACTAAGTGCTGCGTATGGGGCAAACTAAGATCACCAAAACGTAAAGAGTTTAAGGCTGCAATAGGCCTGGCTCCCATGGTGAAAATATCTCTATGAATACCACCTACACCAGTAGCTGCCCCTTGGTAGGGCTCTATAGCAGAAGGGTGGTTATGAGACTCGATTTTAAAAGCACAGGCCATACCATCGCCGATGTCCACAAGACCGGCATTCTCTTCTCCCGCTTCTACTAACAAAGCAGAACCTTTACGAGGTAACGTCTTTAAGTATTTTATGGAATTTTTATACGAGCAGTGCTCAGACCACATCACAGAGAATACACTCAATTCAGTGAAATTCGGTGTCCGACCTAATATTTGCTTGATCTTTTCGAACTCATCTTCTGTGAGCCCTAATTTTTTTGCGGTATCAACATTCGTTAGTTGATTTGAAATGCTTTGGTTCATGCTTGCCATTGAGCCACAAAGATAATTTTCAAATATTCAATTTTAATAATACGAAGCCCCTAATTGTTAGGAATTACTTGATTAAGTAGTTTATTAAAAAGAAAACAACCAGGTATATCCACAGGATATCTAAAAAGTGCCAATAAATAGTCAATAATTTCAATCGACGTGCTTTTGTATCATCCGAAAAATATACCAGAACACTGACCGGTTCTTTCATTTTCTTGATGGCAATAAACCAGAAATACGCCAAAAAAGGAATACCACCAATTAAATGAAGCATGTGTATAAAGCTAATTACATACATGTATGAGGCCATAGTAGAGTAGGTAAGATGGATGCCTGCTTGTATTAATTGCCACCAAGCAAATATTTGCATGACTAGGAATAATATCGAAAGTAATAAAGTAAAGAGAAGACTTTGCTTGTACTTTTCAGTTTGGTCATTGATATAAGATCGTTTGGCTCTAACCAAAGTGTAACTTGAAAGTAATAATATCACCGTGTTAAAGTAAAATAGATTTGGTAAGGCCAGGGGGGGTAAACCGGCTTGTACTCTATTGTACATGAAGGCTGCCGAAAATGCTACAAATAAGGCTGACATACCAAACAGCATTAAGTATACGACCAGTACTTGTGGGTGGATTAAATAGTTCTTAGCCTGTGACATTACTTAGAAACAGGATTTTAATTAGGTGGTTCAAAAGAAAAGCCGGAGTTTTAGGCTCCGGCTTTAGTTTTATTTTATTACAATTTTTTCAGTGATTGTCCTTTGATCAGTATGCACCTTAATTAGATATATACCGGCGGGTATATTTTCTATGTTAAGATTATAAGTATCTAATTGATTCTGATTTCCTAATATGTGATTTTGAATCAAAGATCCTGACAAACTAGTAATCTGTATTCCAGTGATAGCTTGATCTTTTGATGCGATCGTTAATACCTCAATAGCAGGATTTGGATAGATCTGTACCGCATCTAAACGAGCTTCTTCTACATTAGAAGGTGTAATTTCTTGATAAGGAGGTAGAATTATGTCATCAATCCAAACGGCATCCTCACCCGAACTTATAATTTCATCCTTATAGTATTCCCAAACTAATGTGTGTTCTCCTACAGTTAGATCATAACTGACTTCAGACCAGTCTTTGTTGCCGCTCCATCCATCCATGCGTTCACCATCAATAGAAAAGTATAAGAAGTCATAAGATCCTTCTGAATCAGTTCTAAAAGAGAAAAAACAAGGTCCAGCTTCTAAAACATCTATAGTCAATGTGTGGTACGTTGATGCGTCATGACCGATGGTTCCGGATTGTAAACAGTATTCACCTTTATATGGGTTTTGATCAGTCCTAAACCATGGAATACTTTCGTCAAACGTGAATGGATGTCCAGTTTCGTCATTTTCAAAATCCTCAATGATTAAGTTAGCCCTAAACTCTTCAGCACCTGTTGCGTCATAAAATTCATCACCGACTAAATATTGAAAATCTACAATTTGATTATACGGCATGGCAGCATCTACAAATACTTCATACGTAGTGATCATATTTCCATTATCACCCATGATTTGAGCAATTGGACTATCTGGTGAACTAATATTTATTCCTGCACTTGAACTACTAAGTGTTCCAATGATATCTTGAATGTCACTACTGCCTACATTATAATTCTCAACAGATATAAGCACTGTTTCATCAGCATCCATTCTTCCATTGCCGTTTCCGGTGGTTGCATCGTCAATCGTGATGGCCCCAACTTTTAATTCCGGCGCATTTAGTTTAATCTGCAAACTAGAATTCCATTCGTGTCCATCAGCCTCGATCTTTATACCAAAAGGAACTACATAACCATCTTCGACGCCTTCTGCTACTTGAATCTCAAAATTCTCCAATTGGGTGTGTAATTCATCAGCTATTATATTTCCATGCTGACTAGCATCTTGGGTAATGCTTACCTTATCATCTGATGAACTAATAGTAAGCCTTACATTAGTAGCTGTTTCCACACCTACATTTTGAAGGTCAATGTCGAGGGCAAAACGTTCTGCATGATCTGCTAATCCATTGTTATTACCAGCTACATCATTTACTCTAGCTTCAGTAAGAATTACATAAGGTCCTTCTGCTGGAATTACGGAAATTGTACCTTGGTAAGGTATTGTATTAAAAGCAGTTGCAGTAACAATAATATCTTCTGGAGATAGTAGCCCTTCTCCTTTTATTTCAATAGTAGTCTGACCATTTTCTATATAGCCTGTACCCACACTTTCACCTCTGTAATACAATCCTATCATTGCATCCTCTGTATTACTACTTACCGTAATACTACTTGTTCCAATAAACACGGATTCTATATGTGTTACCGTCAGTTGTTGTGGAAATGCAGTTCTGATTTCCATCGTAGGATCACCAAATAAGCACCACGTGTCCATCATATCTTCACCGCCTCCTTGGTATTGATCAATCATATAACCGCCACCATGCACTAGTATTGAACCAAAGCTATGTCGGGTTTTGTAGGCGGCAGAACCTGCAATGATCCTATTCATTTCATCTTGTCCAGCCATTGGAGGTGACCAACTTTGAAGGACTGAAGAAAATAGACCGCCGATACCTCCAGTAGGAGCACCCGTGGCTTCGTCTGTGGCTTTCATCCAGCGTTCTCCAAAACAATCTCCAGTACCATCTGATTCATCAAAATCACCCACGCAACACGCAACGGCGATACAGAATGGATAAGCACCTGTGTTTACCATAGCATCAATGGCCTGGCTATTCAAACCTCCGGTTACCAAAATACCATGTGAACCATGACCTACATAATTGTACAATGAAGTTCCTTGTCCCTCTATTACAGCTAGTAATTCACTAACCCCCGGCCATTCTGCATCATCGCTAGTATGACTGCCAGGCGTCGGTGATGAAGAAGATTGGTCTCCTTCATAAAACTCATACACCTCTTCATAGGTAAAATCAAGTAATAATTCCTTTATGATATTCATATGCTCAAAATCATACTCACCATTATCTCCAGGTCCCTCTTGCGAACCGGCCCCAATAGCTGTTGAAAACCATTGTGGTTTATCTGTATTGGGCGAAATTTCGTACTCCATTAATTTTTCAATAACTGGGGCTAATTCTTCCGCATTATGAGTGATCAGTCTTCCGATAAGTACTTCTGGGTAATGGTCATCTCCGGCTAAGTAGCCATAACAATTGTCACAATATCCATCTCCAAAACCTAAAAACAACTCTGAAGTAACTTGATCCTCATCACCTACGATAATTACATAGGATATATATTTTTCAGCATACATGCTGGCTACATATTCTTGTACGGCAGTTAAGTCAGTTCCAAAATCATCTGTATTAGCTACAAATACCTCATGCCCTTTTTGTCTCTTCCAAGTAATATAAGGAGCCATGACTTCATCATATTCACTATTCATTAGCACTAATATGCCGCCATACTCATCCGTATACTCATATCTATTTTCAGTAGATTGAAAATTAATGAATCGTTCCTTAAATATATTTTCGAACGAAACATTTACAGGAGGAACAACAGCAGGAGCTTTAAATCCTGCATCCGTATTCTTGCTAGCCTTGATTAGTAATCGAGTATGTACTCGGATACTTTCTGACGCTGGATTGTACTGCATAGGAAAGATCTTTACACTTTGACCCTTCACACTTCTGAATACATATGCCGCTTTCTCATGAATTAATTGCTTAGGGAAATACTGATCTTGATCATACACATCACCAAAAGGATAGGCAATAGTCGATGGATCAGTATCACGTAGAATGTTCCCTTTACTAGGGGCAACTGGAGTTGAAGCCAAGTCTATATGTTCTGAACTAAGAACTTCGAATGTTAAAAGATCATCAAACTCAATAGCAAAGCTCGGGTTAATCGAAGGTAGATCGGGTTGCCCTAGGTTTAAGTTTCGAGCTGCACCCGAAAAACCAGGAATGAAATACTCACCTTCATCTGTACTCACTCTCTCAAAAGAGTAGTCATTCATTTGTACTTCAAACAAAATAGATGAGGCATCTTCAGATAACACTTCAATAGTATAATCTGGAGAGTGGGCTAGTAATGAGCCAAAAACAAAACACAATAAAAAAGAATAAAGGAACCGTATTTTCATAATTAATATTTCTGTACTACCGTTTGGAAAATATGTTGATCGTTTTGTAAACGTAATATATACTGACCTGAGATCAGTGTACTCATTGGCACAGTTAGCCCTTTACCACCTAATACCATCTGACCAGTAGTAGGGTGGAATAGCTGCCATTCTGTATCTTCTGTAAACGATTCATTCGAAATATTCAATCGGGTATCAGCCGGATTAGGAAATATTTTGATATCGGATACATTTACGTTTTGCGTTGTGGTCGTCGGTGATGGATTAAAATAAAAATGCGCAATCTTGAAATTGTCATCATCACCATTCTCAGAAACCCGGAAGGTCATATATGCCGGCGTATTTGATCCTTGGGGATTTACCGTTAATTTTAAGAAAGCATCTTCTCCAGGTGCAATCGGATTTTGGATGGCTGTATTGGGGATTATAGAATAGCAAGTCGTATTATCACATAACTCAATAAACCACTCCTCAGGAAACTCGTCTTCAATTAATCGCCATTTCAAGGTGAGCATATCATCTGATTCATTTCGTAAGTAAATAAAATGAACAGTCGCTATATGATCTAGATCGTTCACAATGAGTGAATCCGTAGGCTGCATACTGAATAAGTCCTGCGCTTCAAGACTGGCCGTTGTTGCCTGAAAAAGAAAGGCAAAAAATATGGGTATAAGAAATCTATAATTCATATGAGTAATATACAATTTAACACTTGATTTCTTTTAGCAATACATGGTATAATTCTGCTAAATGTCTTTAGAATAGAAACATTTTGCATTTTTATGTATTACTATGAGTATGACATACGTTTCGATCTTCCAACGAGGGACGCATCCTATTGTACAGTTAGGCTTTTTTGTAGTTCTGTTGCTTGTAAGTCAACTTATTATTTGGCAAGGTATCTCTGATGATTCTGACGGAATGGTTTCTTGGGAGGCCTCATTTACCATCTTATTGTTGTTTAGTTTGTCCAATGCTATTATTAGTCTCTCTACAAAAAATCTGCAGAAATATTGGCTGTTTAGTATCTTTTCCTACGTGGGTTTGGCCTTTCTGGGAGGTGTCTTAGCTACAAATATTTCTGGGGTCACCGTAGATGAAGCAGGGCATTTTAGATGGTTGTACATGGTATTTACGTTTATCTTTTTGATCATTCTTACCATAGCGCAAACCATGCGGAAAATCGTCGAGATCGCAAAAAAGCAAGATGCAAGACTTAGAGGCGAAGAGTGATTCTTATTGCTTTATAAAGAGTTGTTTTTTCGCTCCTACACATAACAAATACGTACCTCTAGAAAAACCACTCACATCAATCGCGTCACCAGTACTAATAGCTCGATAGTGACATTGACCTACCATATCATAAATCTGTATCTCAAGGCCAACTTTTACATCTGCATATAACACTTGTTGGACGGGATTAGGATATATGGATAAGGCCTTTTCTGTTTGTGTTTCAATGCTGTTTATGATTTCATATTCGAAATCATCGATGCAAAGATATGTAGGCGTATTTACCCCGAAAGCACCCGTGTCTGAAGAATACCAACTGATATGGATCTCATCAATAATACCTAATGGTGTTAAATCAACAGCGGTCCAATCATCAATAATATAGTCTTCACTATTATCTTCAAATCGATAGTCGGCCAAATAAAAATTTAGGGAATCACCGGTTGACAAACCATCTTTAACGCCTTTGAAGCTTACGTAAAAGTAATCAGGATCAGTCCCATCAACACCGCCAAATTTCTTAGCAAAAGAATCCCCATTTAACATGCTGTAATAGGCATACGAATTGTTACTAACATACATTTCCATTGGAGCGCCTTGACCTTGGCCAATAATAATACGAGTAGGGTCAAGAATAGAATTAAAATTATAAGCTACCATATAGGTATCCGAACCATTATTACCCTTGCCTGCTATGCTAGCGTATTGATTTTCAAAACCAGGTGTAACTGGATCATTCATCGCGGACACAGCCCAATGAAAAAAAGAATTATACGTAGGATCATAAACATTAGGAAATCGGAGATCAAATACTTCCCACATGTCATTTTCAGCATCATTTAAAAATGTTCCTTCCTCCAAATCAAATATTTCAAAATCGATTTGCGAATAAAGAGTCGGAAGGCAAAAAATAAATAGAATTAGGGCGAGAATGGACTTCATATTTTTATTAGGTATCTAAGAATAAATTGCCGACCGGGTAATGGCCGTCGTTCAATAATTTCGTAATAGGCGTCAAAGATATTATTACATAACAGATTCCACTCATTTTCGATACCCATTATAGAATATTTGCCTGTAAGGCTGACATCCTGCACCCAATATTCAGAAATGTTTGCATTAATACCCCTAGAGGAGGAAGACCATTGTCCATCCCAACGAATTTCAAAATGGCTGAAGCTATAAGCTAGGGTATGCTGCAATTGATGCAGGGGCATGTACCACTGTTGATCACCTGCAGATATTTTTGGAAAATTCAAATCCTCTAAAAATATGGATCGATTAAAATCATAGCTAAGCCTTATCTCAAGACTCGAACCTATGTAGCGAGTTGTGAGATTAGCCCCCGTACTATGGACACTTTCAATATTATATGCCTCCCAGAAAGAAGTGTTATCACCAAAACTCCATAAGATTTGATTGTCTATCTTTTTATGATATGCACGACTACTAATGACTATGTTTGGCTGGGGGGTCCAATGTCCTTCTAGTATAGCTTCCCATCCTATTTCAGGTGAAAGTGATTCCTGACCACCTGGCCTCCAATACAGTTCGTTCAGTGATGGCCATCGGACTCTTCTACCTACTATTAAACTGAGGTTCAAGCTTGGAGACGTTATATAACTCAAGGTGCTTTGACCACCAGGTAAAAACTGTTCGAAATCTCGGGCTTTTACATACAATTGATGGCTCCAAGAAAGCGAAGAACTATTTATTTTAAAAAAACCAGAGACCTCCGTTCTATTTTCATTTACTACAGTTTCATAACTGTTGATGTCGGCTCGTAAGTGGCTAGATCTATAAGCTAAAAACCATTCTTTTTTTTCCGTACTTTTTTTTACTTTTCCTTGAAGAGTGCCTTGATCAAACTCGGATAAAATAGCTGCTGAGCTCAAGGAAGCTGTATAGAGAATTCTATCCTTGCTGAAACTTATACTATGTTCATTTTGGAAACTGTTATTTTGATTGTTCCAAGTTAAATGACCTCTAGCAATATGGTCTTTTTGAGAAGCCGTGCTTTCATTTTGCACGATTGTAGGTGGTAATTGCCTATCGTGACTTTGGAGCCAAACTGAACTTTTAAACGTATTGGAAGGATTCAAATGGTATCGTGCTTGGAAAACACCCGCTGTTCGTTTACTGGCCGCATTGGTATTTGTACGACGAACATCCGTATTAGGTATAGTATACTCAAAATCATTGTCGGTACTTTCTGAAAGAATGCGATGTTTAAACGCCCATTTATTTGAAACATAGCTATGCCCCAATCCAATACTTCTATGGCCAAAGCTTCCTTTCTCGATTACAGTCCATAACGAAGGATCGCCAACTGTAAAGTCACTAGATACATGTAACTGGCCACCTATTTGGGTATTCGTTGTTTTTTCAGGACTATGGCTTATAGATAATTGGTCTATCAGGAAGGGATGAAGCTGACTAAGATCAAGTTGACCAACCATAAAATTATTGATAGGGACTCCATTCCAAAATGATGAAACTTGATTGGGGGTCGAACCATTTATACTAATGCTGGCTAGGGTATTGGTGCCATACTGTCGTAATTGTACACCTGGCAAAGATTCAAGATTTTCGAATACTTCGTGCTCAGCCCCGAGGTTTAAAACCTTTTCAGTACTAGAAGCTTGTATAAAAATAGTATCACTCTCTACTTTTGCTGCAATTTGGGCCTGCAGATAAATAGATGTAAGACTAAAGGAAATGCATAGTATATACTGAGTAATCTTCACAAGTCTGCGAAGATAAATCGCTTATATTGAATTAGTGAATTAACTAAAGTTAAACACGTTTGAAGGTCGATACCTAATTTTATCACGCAACTGATCAATAGATGTCATAGTCCAATGGCTGTAGAAACTCGTTTCAGATTCTACGTGACAAAGAAGCCCTAAGGCTTTTTTATAAAAGCCTACCGCTAGTTCTTCATTGTTTCTTTCTTCTTCTAACACTCCAAGATCCATCAGGTATTGTGAGATTAACTTGATCTTTGCAATGGGTAGTGTGGAGACTTGGTGTACGAAAATGCCTGGTCTACTTCTTAAGATCCAATGGCGGCTCATTGTTGTTTGTGCAACAAGAAGTTCAAATACTATATCAATTTCCTTTTGAGTTTCAGGATTTGTATTTGATATACTAGCTATCGCTTGTTTGGTCCTATTAATAGGTACAGAAATAGCATTATCAGTGTTAAAATGCATCTCAGGGTCGTTTCCTCTAAAATAGGTATCAATACCTACATTTGCAAAATAAACCCCTATAAAAAATGTTAAAAAAGGGACATATGTTTTATATGCCCCTTTCTTTTCATTTTACGTTTATCAGGATTACTGCATTAATTCAGCAATCAGCGCATCAGCTTTGTATACATATTTAAGGGCGGCATAAATACCACCAGCGTGTACGGCTACGGATCGATTTTCCTTTTCATCAAAAATGAAATTACCAGGCAACGATTCAATGTTGCCATCAAAAATTAAACCTACCGCTTCTTTATTGGCATTTATAATGGCACTGCCTGAGTTGCCACCAATAATATCATTGGTACTTACAAAGTTCAATGGTGCCCTTAGTAACTCCATAGGCGGGTTTTGCCACTTCTCAGGTAAATCCCAAGGAAAGGTCTCCGCATGTGAGTAGTGACGATCATACAGACCAAAGTAGGTGGTCATGACAGGTGCTTCTGTACCATTGTATTCATATCCTTGTACTCGTCCGTCACTGATACGTAAAGTAAACGTTGCATCAGGTGGCAGATCTGTGCCAAATACACCAAAAGCTTGATTGGCCACATTCTGCTCTAACATTTTTATGTTATCCTTATTCGATTCATATTTTTCTACGGCTTCACTAAATCTGCTGCCCACTACACTTGATGACTTGATTAAGGCATCATCTGATTTCATCAGGTTTTTGGATTTCGACAAACATTTTTCTCTTTTTGAATCATCAAATAATTCAGAATTGAATACAGCATCAACATATTGTGGGATTGTCTTCCCATCCAACATATTATTTAATGTATTATCGCCTGGATATATGTCCGCTTTAATTTCTTCTAATAGCACCGTAAACAATTTACGCTCACGCGGATTGTCAACAGAGCCTAACATGTCTAAAAGTCCTGTTTTCATTTCAGACGTAACATCTTCTCCTGCATCCACACTCATAGCATCTTTATATTGGCTCAATGCATGCATTAATTGAAGCATGCCTCCTCTGTAAGGTGATGGAGCTAAATGAGAAAAGGCCCAAGCATCTTTTTTTGCATTCCCAAATACAGACTCTAGATCATCCCAGTAAGATGTATTAGAGGCTTTAGAACGTATCTCTTTTTCCATGCTTCTTTTCTTACTCATAAGTCTTTCATCGTGGAGTCCTCCGATTATTCCATTGTATGCCTTGATTGAATTTGAAAAGTTGTTAATGTTACCTAATAACTCTTGTGCTTCTCTAACCATTGACGGATCTGCGCTCATCACATCATACTCTTCTTGCATAAGATCTCTTCGATTGGTTAAGAATCGTAATAGTTGTTTATATCTATAATCACGATCAAATTCTAATTGAGCAACTGTGCGATATCTTTCAGTTCTAGCTGGATTGCCAACTACAAATACTGGTGTTCCTTCAGCTATGCCATCAATATTGAATTTGTAATAATTCTCGCTTGAATTTACAGGCTGTCCATTTTCATAGGCTCTCCAAAATGTACAATCTAGATTATATCTTGGATACGTAAAATTATCAGGGTCTCCACCGTAAAACCCTAGGTCATTTTCTGGGATCATGACTAATCTGATATCATCATATCGCTTATATCCATAGATGGAATACTTACCACCTGAATAAAAAGTAACAGATCTAACAAAAAGATCTTCCCAACCCTTTTTAGTTTTATATTCCTCTACCATGGCAGCTAATGCTACGGATGGATCTTTTGCAGAAGAAACAGATTCTGTAACGTCCACTACTTTTATAAGTTGGTCGACAAAAAGACCTTCTACTTTTCGCTCCTGTTCTTTGGTTGACGCGTAAAACCCATTCTCGTCAAAGTTTTCTGTTCCTTGTTGAACCGTTATTGATTCATCTCTTGAACAATGGTGATTAGTCATTATGAGACCATCAGGAGAGACAAATGAACCTGAGCACCAACTAGCAAATTTCAAAGCTGATTTTCGGACATCTTCAAACCATTCTTCATCTGGTGTAAATTCATAGTTTTCTTGAAACCATTCTGTTGGAGGATGTTCGAATGTCCACATTTTTCCAAAATCAAAACGGCTATGCTCGTCTTGCCCTATAAGAATCATAGGTAAGGTGATAAAGAACAAGATGTAATTCAGTCTACTCATTATGCATTTTTTTATTTAACGTAATTCCAATTCTTTCTTTACTTGAACTTCTATATTCTTGATCTCTGATGTTAGAACGTGTTGTTCGTTTTCGATCCAGTCAATAGTTTTTTGTTCATCTTCTAGAAGCATATCAAAATCATGGAAGTTTTGATCAATTTTGAATTTTATATTCTTAGTATAATCAACAAGCTTTTCAGTGACTTCTTCTTCTATTTTTTGCCGTCCTTTATCTACCTCTTCTTCAAATTGGCTAAGTATTTTTCGCTTTCGACTGCCTACTGTAATCCCGGCAAAAATAAGCCCTAATGCAGTCATAATGCCACCTGTAATATCTAAAAGGGCAGTATTGGTTACAGCAGTCAAAATAATACCTACGATAGCTGCCGTACTTCCTTTGGCAATATTGGGCAATAGTTTCTTTCCTTCACTTTGCATGCCTTCTGCATAAAAATTCTCATTGTTTTTCATGAAGTCCGTAAAGGCTTGTTGAAGATCCCTCAGAATATTCGCTCTACGTTCTGCTATATTGGCAAAAATATCGTGATTGTCTTTCAGAACCGTTTCGCTGGTTTTTATTTTAGCATCCACAAGTTTGGCCATATCCTGAATATCTTCAGCGATATCTATAACTCCATTTTGTAACTTGTCCCGCAAGGCTCCATTCAGCTCTAACTCCATACTTTTGAAGAGATCATCCAACCATTGTTTGACATTTTGAGTGCTACCAAATATGGATGAGAAACTCCTTTTCAAAACATTGACAAAACCAAAACCAGTCTCTAATTCTTTAAAATATTTAGCCGTGATTTTATCATATTTTGATATCAAGTTTTCTACCAGAATAATGATATGATTTTTGGTCTTTTCTTCTTGTCCATCCAAGACCTCTTGTACTTCGCCTCTAAACCGTTTATCTATTTCAAATTGTCGTTTTCTATCCTTAAGCCCGTCTTCAATTTTTAGGTTTATTGTTTGGGCGGTATTTAAATTACTAAGCAGTTTTTGAAAAGGCGCTTTACCTCCAGTAATGGATTCATTTATGTATTCATGAATAGAATCAAAACCACTATTCTCTTTCTTTTCTTGTTCCATTTTGGCGGAAACAGCAAATACAGGAACATTAACCATTCCTTTCTTTATACCATATTCCTTTACACCATTTACATTTATCGCCAGATCACTTTCATTCATCAAATCTTTCTGCTGTAAGACAAAGATTATTTTTTTACGCCACTCATCATTTATAAAGTCAAAGAACTTCCAAGCTGATTCTCGATACGGATTTTTACTTTCAAATACAAAAATGATTAGGTCTGAAACCGGAACAAATTGTTCAGTTATTTCTTGATGGTACTCTATAATAGTATTGGTGCCAGGTGTGTCCACAATGGCAATATCTTTTAGGATATCAACAGGTTGTGTGATTCTTTTTAAGTGAGGTCCTATTTCTGTTATACTTTCCTGTGGACCATATACGATTTGTTGGATCGTATCTGTCATAGGGGAGGGAGCAACCTTGCAAATTTCTTTTTCGCTACCCAGTAAGGCATTAATAAAACTACTTTTTCCTGCTTTCACTTCACCCACAATTACAAACATGAATGGGTCATTAATGCGTGCGATCAAGTCTGCAACACGCTCTTGCATCTCAGAATGCCCAATTTTTACTGTAATGTGTTGTAATCGCTCAAGAGCCGAAAGAATGGAGGATTTATCTTCTTGGGTAAGATTGGTTTGTAACATGTTCTTATCCGTCTATTGGATTTTATTTTGGACAAATGAGTCCAACAGTGTTTTTTTAAAGTATTGTCTTAATTCTGGTCCTGTGTTAAATATCGCATCCAAAATACTAAGATTATTGGCGAAATCGAACTTGTGATCAAAAACCTGATTGTAGACCATAGATACTTTAATAGCTTGATAAAAATCAACCTGCCTAAGATCTATAATTTGATCAGCACTTTTTTCAATTATAAGGGTATGATCAAAGAACCGACGCAATACGTAACGATGTATATCTTCATTCAGTTCCCACAGTGTTTTCTTGGCTACGTATATAGATTCAATCTCTTGGATGTAAAAGTCAAAGTAAGGTGATTTCCCATAGCAAGCATGTAATGCTTGGAGATGATGCTTAGTCCAAGGATCTTCATTGTACAATCTTACATCTTGAATACTTTGTTGATTATTCTTTCCTTTTGCAAGAGGAACACTCAAACGTTCTGGCCCATTTGGCCCAAGAACAATAGTGCGATTGCGACATGTTCTTTTCTGATAATTTTCTTGTGACTCAACTACGCAAGGATAAAAATAATTGAGTGCATAGTATAAGCAAGATCCCCAGTAGGCAGTGGGTAATCGAAAAATCCTATCTTGTCGATCTATTAAACTTGTTGACATTTCGACCCTAAAAATAAAGAGAAAAGCAATAGATTCTTACTTCGATAGATATCCGTATCGAGGTCCAGTATTACAGTGGAATTCTGATACAGAGATGATTGTCGTAATTCCCGTTTTCAATGAAGTTTTTGAGCTAACTGTAAACACCTTGCGTAGTTTAGAAATAGCGCATTCACATACCCCATTCCATGTAGTGACTTTATGGGTGATTAATGATTATGTAGGCAGTGATCCTAGTATAACGAAGAGAAATAAAAGCTTTATAAAAGCATTTGACGATGCAAAGCAAAAAGGACATTGGAAAATCGAGCATCATATAATGAATGTTAGTTTTCCAAGTTTTAAAAAGGGTGGAGTAGGTTTTGCTCGAAAGTTTGGAATGGATGCTGGTTTGTTTTACTTTAAGGAGATTGAGAAACCTAATGGTATACTCATATGCTTAGATGCAGATACTACAGTCTCGGAAAATTATTTTCTAAGCATACAAATGGCTTTTGCCTCTACCAATAGACTAGCTGCAAGTATAGGCTTCGCTCACCCTTTAGATAGTCAAGCTATAATTGAATACGAATTGCACCTTCGCTATTTCATAAATATGCAACGCTTGGTTCACTTACCATTTGCCTTTCAAACAGTGGGTAGTGCGATGGCCCTTAGGTCTTTTGCCTATGCTAAAGAATTGGGAATGCCTACTCGACAAGCAGGGGAAGACTTTTATTTCTTACAGAAATTTATATCGAAGGGTCAGTTGTTTGATATTAACGAAGTATTAGCTATACCTTCTTCCAGGCAATCCGATAGAGTGCCTTTTGGTACAGGAAGGGCGGTGCTGAAATATGAAGAAAAACAAGAGTTATTAACTTACCATCCAGATTCTTTCTTAGAAATTAACCTGATTTGGGACTGTCTTTTGCACTACTGGAAAACACACGAATTTCTCCTTCGTGATGGCTATTTTAAGGCGTATTTATTGGATCAAAATGTATTGGAAATTCTTAATAAAAACTCAATTCAGGCTACCAGTGAGTTCAGCTTTATTAAACTATTTTTTAGCTGGTTCAATGCCTTTAAATTATTTAAATACCTCCATTTTGCCAGAGAGAAGGGTAGACTAGACATCCCTGTTTTAGAGGCTAGCAACACTTTGTTTGCAACACTGAAAAAATCAAAGAAAAGTACTTCCCAAGAAGCGCTTATCGAACTCCGAAGAATGGATGCCCAATCGTCCTACGTTCCGTTTGCTAATGTAAAGCAGGTCGAATAGGTAAAGCCTCTATTGCTTCAGCCTCTCGGTCTATCCACCAGGCTAAACGATCATAAACGGCATCTTTTTCAAAATAGTGTAAGGCCATTTTTACAAAGATATGTCCGTGTTTTGCTTCAGATACCCATAGCATTTTATAAAACTTAGCCATTTCAGGATCGTCTTGAGCATCAGCCACCATTTTGAAACGCTCAGCTCCTCTCGTTTCTAATACTGAGGCGATTAATAATCGATCCATAAATCGTTCTTCTCGCCCAGAATGACATTGCTTTATTAAGCCCTTTACATACAAGTCTTCACCTATCGAATGTTGCAATGGAATACCTCTTGAAGCCATTAAGTTATACACCATTTCAAAATGTTGTAACTCCTCAATTCCCGTTTCAATTAGTTCAGGAATTATTTCCTTTCTATCTGGGTATTTGGCAACAAAACTCATGGCCATCGCTGATGCTTTTCGTTCACAATCTGCATGATCTTGCAAAAAGGATGGAAAATCAGCGAGCACAGTTTCTAGCCATTCTTGCTTGCTAGGTACGGCTATATCTAAATTTAGTTTCATAGTAATTTAGTCAATAAAGCGTTGTAAATGTGAGTATAAAGAAGCCGTAGGTAGACCCATAATATTGGTGTATGTACCTTTTATTTCTATAACTTTAGATAAACCAATCCAGTCTTGGATCCCATAAGACCCAGCCTTGTCCAAGGGTTTGAATGCATCTAAATACATTTGAATTTCGGTCGTTGCAATGGGTGAGAACTTGACTTCTGCAACTTCGTGAAAATGGATTGTTTTTTTAATGGTTCTCAGTGTTACACCGGTATCTACAAAATGGACTCGACCACTCATTCTTTGGATATACTCAAACGCTTGTTCCATGTCACGAGGCTTGCCTAGAATTTCATCATCCAAGATCACTACGCTATCAGCTGTGATAAGGATTTCACCTTCAGTTATTTGAATAGCTTCAGATTTTTTGTTCGCAAGATAACTGGCTACGTCAAAAGGATTCATCTTCGGATCATAGCTCTCGTCGGTATCCTCAGTGCGGATGCTATGTGCAATGCCCATTTGCGACAATAAGTATGTTCGTCGAGGCGACTTTGAACCCAATATAACTGAATAGATTTCGTCTATTTTCATGTAAAGAAAATGCTTGCACCCAAAGTTAGTAATCCCAGAAACATTAGCAACTTAAGCAGGGTACTCAATCGGCTAAAATCTTGCTTGGTTTCCATCGACCAAATCAATCGGGAAACCAGAAAGCAAGGATATAGCAAGAGTATAGTTGAAAATAAGGATAGTGGCAATGACATTTTAAATTGCAAATAGAGGTAACACAAGATGCAAAGGCAAGCAGTAAACCATATAAATAGACTGATGGCCTTTGTCCTTCCTAAGCCGAAACGAATGATAAGTGTATTATATCCAGTGGATCTGTCACCAATTTCATCTTCACAATCTTTAATTATTTCCCGAACCCAACTGAGAAAGAAAGCGATGAATATAAATGTATTACTCATCATTTGTCTTTCCGAAGAGAATCGTAATTCTGGTAAAATGATGGGTATTAACAAACAAATGCCCATGGCACATGCTGAAAAAATAGCAACAAGAACATTGCCATAGGTCCCTTGTTTTTGTAACCAATACGAGTATAGGAATAGGGAAAAAACACCCAAAACAAAGATGGGCGTTAAAGACCAAGCTTGGTACCTAATGGCACCATACACCACTAGAATGCTACTTGCGCTTAGACTAAGTATGTATAGTAGCCACAGATGCTTCTTGGGGAGTTTGGATGACTTTACATTAATCTGGTCAGTATCATAATCAAAAATATCGTTAATGATATATCCATTGGCTGCGACTAAAGTGCAACAAATGGCTAAGAGGAAAAAGATATGTGCTTCAGCAGAATTGAAGTGTATTTTCAAATGGCCATTGACCGAAAAAAAAACGATAATCTGACTAATAAAAAGAAGTAGGAGATTCAAAGGTCGTAAGGTACGAATGAATTGCATGCTTACCACTTATCCTGTATTCGCATTACCCGCTCTATGATCGACCGAACACAAGCTTCTCCTCCATTTTTAGGGCTAATAAAATCGCAAGAATGTAACACCTCTATTACAGCATCATTAGGACAAGCCGAGACGTAGCAGGCTTGCAAGACAGGTAGGTCGCTAAGATCATCGCCTAGATATAAGTCATAAAGCTCACCAGATACCAGCGTTCTGTAATTTTCATAGGCCGGCAATTTAGCCCCAGTCAACTGATAAATATGCTTCACACCCAATTGCTCAAATCTATATTTTACAGGTTTGGATATAGCTTTAGTGATAATAGCTACATTATACCCAGCTTGAACCGCACGCTTTACGGCATATCCATCTTGGGTATGCATGATCCGCTCCCATTCATTTTCAGCGGAAAGTATGATTTTGGAAGGAGTAAAAACACCATCAACATCAAAAATGAAGGTGTTTATTTTCGCTAGTTTTTGGTGGATGTTCAATGCCACTATTACTGATTATCACGCCATTCGTAAACCCACTTAGCTTGGATCTGTTCTAAATGACCTTCACTACAGTCTTCCCTTTTTCCTTGGAAATTAGGTAACTCTAAAATCCAATCCAATAATTCAGTAAAGCGGATTCTGTAGATCTTGCTCTCGGAAAATTCATCACCGAATTTATCATAAAGACCCATAGCAATATCCTCGTGATCGCTCCATTCTAGGGGCATATTATTAAAATCGTCGAAACTCATAGCTTAGTGTTCGTGTCCAATTATTTGAGATTGATCCGGAATTCGGACCACTAATTCTGCATTTTCATCTTCAATAATACATTGACAACCCAGTCTAGAATCTAATGTAGGGTTGATCGCTCTGTCAATGAAATCTTCTTCTCTATCGGTGATTTCTGGTAGAAATTCATGTCCTGATAGAACATAAACATGACAGGTGCTACAAGCACAAACACAACCACAATTGTGGTTGAGATGAATGTCATGATCCTCTGCCACATCCAAAATAGTATCTCCTTTTTTAGCAGAGTCTATTTCTCTTGCTGCAATGGAGTCATCCTCAAAGGTAAATTTGATCTTTGCCATAATCGCCTGTAAAAGTACGTATTTAGCCTAACAGAAAGAAGTATAAAAAGGTTAGCCTATTAGGTACTTTTTTTTAATGGGTCCCACAAAAAAAATATTGACATATATCCTTAAAATATAGTAACATTGAAAATAGAAAGTCTTTTCAATGGAAAACGAAGGAAGAGAACAGAAAAAGAACTACAAATTCAAAGAACTAAGAGTCTATGGCTCTACAGAATGGTTAGCTTCCAATCTGAAGAAATATCGTCAAGTTTTTGATAGATATGAAACGAGTTATATATATGCCGAACTTAGCTTTTATAATAAACTCTTTGATGAGCAGTCCTGGAAAGTTAAGGTGATCCTCAATTGCTATAAAATTGGCGAAACAAAAAGAAAAGTTTGTAGCCTCGACTTTGAAAAGAAAGTAAGTAAATATGATAATGTAGTTCACATTCGAGAGGGCTGGGGTAATAAAAGAAAAGGCGCCTTTTGGAAAAAAGGAACGTATTATTGGGAAGCGCTCATAGATGGGGAGCTGGCAAGTGCTAAATACTTTTATGTAGAAGATGGTGGATACTCGTGGAAATCAATTGAAGAGAATCCTTACTTCAATTTTAAATCACTTCGCATTTACGAAGGTAAGTATGATGATGTTATTGAAAACGAGCGAAGGTTTATGAAAATGTTTTCGTCCGAGGAAACAAGATATGTTTACGCTGAAGTAACATTGGAAAACAAACTCCTTACAAATGACTGGTTCTTAGAGATGTTTGTCAAATTTAGTAACGAAGCGAAAGAACTTAAAGGGCATATTGCTAAATTGATAGAAATTAGTCGGAATGATAATGAAATAAAACTAACTGCAGGCTGGGGTTCTAACTCCACCGGAAGCTGGCGCCGAGGAAAATATACCGTTGATCTTGTATTCTTAGATAAAACAGTTGCCACACTTCCATTTGAAGTAGGTGATGAATTTCAAGAAGGAAATAATAAGGTGTACTTACCCTATGGTAAGGAGCCTCTGATCATAACAGAAGAAGATGATCCTAATGTTTCTTTTGAAGAAGTCCTTAAAGATCTAGAATCCCTTATAGGCCTTCATGAAATAAAGAAAAAAGTAAAGGAGCACGCCAAGTACATCCAGTTTCTTCAATTGCGAAAGGAAAGGGGATTTAGCGATATGGATTCCATAAATATCCATTCTGTATTTACGGGTAACCCTGGCACGGGAAAAACAACCGTTGCTAAAATGATGGGTAAACTATACAAGAAAATGGGTCTGCTTAGTAAAGGACATGTTCACGAAGTAGATCGGGTAGATCTAGTAGGAGAGTACATTGGCCAAACAGCACCAAAAGTTAAAGAAGCTATCGAAAAGGCAGCAGGTGGTGTTTTATTTATAGATGAGGCCTATGCACTGGCTAGATCCAATGATGACACAAAGGACTTTGGGCGTGAAGTGATTGAAATTCTTGTTAAACACATGTCTGGAGATAATTTGGATATGGCTGTTATAGTGGCTGGTTATCCAAAAGAAATGGATCATTTCATTAATTCTAACCCGGGACTAAAATCAAGATTTAAGCATTTCTACTCTTTTAGAGATTATATGCCTCAAGAACTATATAGTATTGCTAAATATGCATCAGCTGAAAAGGAAGTAAGTTTCACTACCGAAGCAGAAGTAGCTTTGCATAATATAATAGTGCGTGCGTTTAGAGATCGAGATAAGACCTTTGGCAATGCTCGTTTTGTCTTTGATCAAGTAGAGAAAGCCAAAATCAATTTAGGCTTACGGATTATGAGTAACAAACAGCCACATGCTCTTGAATCAGCATTGCTCTCAACAATAATTGAAGAAGATGTCTTGAAGATATCTGAAGATCTGGATACTATTCTACCAGAAATTCCAATTGATGAAGAATTGCTTGAAATAGCAATCGAAGAATTGGACGCTTTAATTGGTATTGATGAAGTGAAAAATGAAATTCATGAATTAGTAGAAATTATCAAGTACCAAAAATCAAAGAGGAAGGAAGTGCTAAATAAGTATTTCTTACATACCGTTTTTGTGGGTAATCCAGGCACAGGGAAAACCACTGTAGCTAGAATAATGGCAAAAATCTATAAAGCCTTAGGCCTGATAGAAAGAGGTCATATAGTAGAAACGGACAGACAAGGATTAGTAGCAGGCTTTGTAGGCCAAACAGCTATTAAAACATCTGAAAAAATTGATGAAGCTATGGGAGGTGTGTTGTTTATTGATGAAGCATACACACTTTCGAATTTTAACGGATTGCAAGGTGATTACGGTAATGAGGCTATCCAAACGATACTTAAACGCATGGAAGATGACCGCGGTAAATTTTTCGTCTTTGTAGCCGGTTACCCGGAGAATATGCAACGATTTTTAGAAGCAAATCCAGGATTGAGGTCTAGGTTTGACAAGACCCTTAATTTCCATGATTATTCAACCGAAGAATTAGTGTCAATTGCAAAAAGTATGTTGAATGAGCTGGAATATAACCTTTCGTCAAGAGCTGATACACAACTAAATCATTGGATAAATGGGCTAGAAAAAGGAAGAGATAAATTCTTTGGCAATGCAAGGACCGTCAGACGCATGATCTTAGCGCTTATACATCAGCAAAATGTTCGTGTAGCCACCTTGTCAAAGCAAGGCAAAAAGAATGTACAAAGTAGACAAATACTACCCACTGATTTTGAAAACTTGCAAAACGCATCAGAAGGTCAAGTATTTGAGCGAAAAAAGATCGGATTTTAGAATAAGTACCTAAATCCTCCTAATAATTGACGTTGGAAAGAGAAATAATTCTCGTATTGCAAGTACTCTTTCCCTAATAAATTTCTCCCTTCAAAGTATATACTTATGTTTTCCTTGATATTGTACCTAGCTAAGAAATTTAGATCCCAAATAGGGTCATCTAAAATGCTATATTCATCCCTGACTATATCATTTCTAGTAAGGTAGTATATGACTGGACTTAAGACAAGCTTCTCAGAGAATAATTTATAATTACCAGATACCTTTAGTTGCGTTTCGGGCAATAATGAAAGTTCGGATGCAATCCCTTCCAAATACAAATTATATCCGATCGATACCTGATAATCAAACGTAGTGTTTATGTTTTGTTGATGCCTAATGCCAATCTTGATTTTCTCATAATCCACATAATTGGCTTTTACACGTTGCATACTCGTATCATAGACAACATTCAGGTCATTTTCAACCTGTGCATACAATAGTGAAAATGATTGATCACTTGACTTTTGCTTGAGGTTTAGTTTTAGTCCAATGTCCTTTTGAAGAAAAGACTTAAAAGCGACAGGTGAAACTACAGGCATTTGCATAAAGTAATCATGTAAACTAGTAATAGCGGTTTGTGTCCTACTTTGTAATTCAATGTAATTTTGACTCTCATCAAATCGATATGATACTTGGAGTGCAGGCCATAGTGTAAGACTGTCCGAAAAGACCCCGTAAACGCCACCAGATGCGGTCCAACGATTATTTTGCCATTTTATATTTGGATGGAATAAGGATGTATGCAAGCTAAGAAGACTATCTAGGCTATTTGTTCTAGCCCATTCATGATACGCATGTAAGTGCACGCTTGCTTTGTCATTGATTTCTTTACTTATAAATCCAGTATTCGTTACTGACTGCTCTCGATAAAGAGAATCTCTTGAAGAGCCTAATTTGAGCTCGCTTTTAATGCCATATAATAAGCCCTTTTCACTATATGGATATCCATCTAGAGATACACTAAAAGAAAATCCTTGATTTCGTTGAGATATTAAAGCTTCAGGAATTGTATCATATAGTACACTCAGCGTCGAGTCGCGAAGGCCTGCTCGGGCTCCCAACACCTTCGCATTGGCACTTAGCCTTGTATTGGAGTTTATAAAATACTCACCAAAAAGTTGCCCCTTCAAATGACGAGCATTCGTCTGAAATCGAGAGGGATCAGTAATGGAGTTATAGCTAATTGAACCCCCTATACCATACCAATTTTCAGTAAAATAATGGTATCCAATATCAGCTCGAATTTGGTTCGGAGTACCATATGCAAGATCAAGAAATCCATCATAATATTGAATCTCCCTATCTATCGAGTAACGAAGGGGTCTTATTTGAGCTTGGATAGGACCGAAGTCATGCTCTAAATCTAGCTTTTCTATAGCGCTAGTTAAGGTGCTTGGCTCTGCTTGTTCAGGAGGATCTATAGTAATAGAGGGAAGTGGGATTTGAAGCCACTTTATATTGGCTTCCTTTTGCACTTGCTGGATATCAGTGATCGATGGATTTTCCTCTTGTCCCAATGCCATTTGGGCCAAACACATTAAAGTAATTAATAATATATAATTATTGACCTTTATCATCATTTATATCTTTGAATTCTATAGTATTCGCTTCAAGTACCCTTTCTGAAGAAGGCGTATTTTGAGCATCTATTTCTTGTAATATATTATCAGCTTTTTCTAGCAATATAGGATCCTGGGTATAGTTTTCTTTTAATGCTAAAGCACTAGCTTTTGCATTCAGATAATCCTGTTGTGAAAGGTATATTTCTGACAATAACAAGAGACTTTTGGCCACCCACTTTGGATGAGACTGTGCACTTTTGATTGCCGCTAGGCACTGACGTTCCGAGGCTTCTGCATCACCTATACTATAGAGAAGCTCGGCTATTGTATAACTTGATTCTGCATGAATATTGGAATGCAATGGTACAGCTCTGATAGCCTCAGAGAATAGTGCAATGGCTTCGGTTGGATCTGTATCTTGAATCAATTTTGCTTTGTGGTAATAACACTTTCCTTTTAGTTCTGTAGCGGATAGGGGGTGGTCAATGATATTTTGACTGTATAGACTTATTAAAGCTTTGTCTTGCGTTTTTAGGCTACAAAATAATATGGATTCCGCGATCTCAAGTCGTATGGCGTCTGTAATGCTTTCATCAGCGTATAATTGTGTAAAAAGAATTTTCGCTTCTTCATAATTCTGCAAATTATTTAAATATATCAAGGCAAGTTTCTTTACAGATGATTGATATTCAGTGTTTTGGGATTTATTTATTACGTTTTTATAATAAGGAACACTGGCAACGTATTCTTTAAGTAAGGCATATGATTCAGCGATCATATAATTAGCTTCAATAGTAAAAATGGGTTTGTTATATTGGTTTAAATAACTTTCTAAATGTATGATTGCCTTGTGATATTCTGCTGCATTATAATACTCTTTGGCTGCGTGAAACTGTATGGAATCTTTACTTAAGGACGATATCTCATAATCTGTATTTTCTTCTATGTAGCTGAAATAGGCATCTGTTTCTTTAATGTCACTTAGATAAATTTCTTTCAGGGCCGAAATAGCAATTACCTTTTGGGCATTAGGACTGTTAATTTCGACTACTCGTTTATATAGTCGAATAGCTTCTTTTATCTGTCCTTGATTGTACTCCAATAAAGCTAGTTTTAAATAAGCCTCCCCGGCTACATTTGGAGAAGTCGAAAGAGTCATTTCTTTAAGTTTAGATTCAGCCAGATTACTCTTTCCAGAGGCAATCAATTCTTCTATTTCGACCATATGTAATCCTTCGGAATAAGGAGAATCAGGATAGGTACTAACTAAGGTGGAAAGTGCGTCTAAATACGCTTCTTTTTGGAAAAGATTTCGATAAATATATGTAGATAAATATAATGCGTAATCACTGACTTTAGACGTATTTTGCGTGTAATAATGCATATATTCAGCCGCTTGTTTAAATGACTTTTTCTGTAGTAATAATTCAGTGATTCGCAAGGGCATTACTTCAGTATGAAGAGGATCAGTAGAGGCGTTTTCAGCAAGCACTTTTTCTAAATACTTCAGTTCATTTTCTGTTTGATTCAATTGCCTGTAGGCAAAGGCTTTGTTATAATTAAATTCTTGTTCATATTGACTTGGATATTTCAGTGTATTGAGAATGTCTAAAGCTTCTTTTGGTTGATTTTGCTGGAGCAAAGATTGGCCATATACTAATGTGGCTGTTTCGATGGATATCTGACTGGTTTCCCTTTTTAGGATATTTTCGTATCGTTTCTTTAAAAGAACATCATTACCTTCTTGGAATGCTTTCCATAGACTACGCACTAATAGATCTGTATAACTAGAAGCAAAACGATCCGCTTTTAATTTAGTTTCAATGTATTCTATGGAATGATCTACATCATCTGATCTTTTGAGAATATTAGCAATATATTCTATAGCTCGAGATGAGTAGGAGGGAGCATCTTTAACGTCTGTGAAATAACGCAATGAACTTCGATAATCTCCTGTTTCATAGGCCATTACACCGGCATTATATATAATGTTTTCTTTAAATTTTTGTTCTTTATTAAAGGCCATTAATTCACGCAACGCGGCTAATGCTTTATTTGGTTTATTTTGGTCGTAGTATATAGTGGAAAGAAAATAATTGGACCAAAAGCTTAAAACATCACCTTGCAATGCTAATTGGTTAAATAGAACTTCGGATTTGTTTAGATTCCTTTCCTTATAATTGGCATATGCGTATTGAAATTGTTGATTTCTTTCGAGTTTGGCTTGAGATGTATAATTATCAAAAGCAATAACACAATTCTGATAGTCTTCCAGCTGAAAATAACATTGACCTAAAAGATCATTCAGTTTTTCCTTCGAATTCTCCGGTTGGTTTTCAATATACTGGGCAGCAATCAGCCATTTCTGGTTAGAAAGATATATTTGAGCAATGTATCTAGGTGTGTAGTTGTCGTATGGGCTCACATCATCTACCTGGCTAAGCAGTGCGGCCGCTTTTTCGAAGTCCCCAAGATAATAAGAGCACATACCTGAGTAATAACAAGCAGTCGTACTATACTTGTTTTCGGAATTGCGGAGACGCTCGAAAGATAATTGGGCTTCTTGAAAATTTTTGGTAGCAAATAAAGTATACCCAAACAACATTTCTTTTTCCGAATCCGAGCTGATTTCTTTCGCAGGAAGTTTTCTGAAGTAGTGTAAAGCTTCCTTCATCTCATTTTGTTCCAATAACATAATTATGTTTGGCCAATAGAGATCAGAATCTAAATGAGCAAAATGTTGGACTAAATAGCTCAATAATTCTCGACTTCGATGTTCGGCACTTTCAAAAGACAGACTAGCCAGCGATTGAAGCATGAGTGAATTATAAGTGTCGGATAACAGCGCTTCTTCGTCAAAGAACTTAGATAATGGAGCTAGTAGGTCTTGATCTTGAGATTGGAATATATGCTGATTTTCAATTTGTAACAAGGTATGTTGTGAACATACTTGAACGCTTAGAAATAACGCAATTATTAGATTTACAGGACTTTTCATATTATGAAAATATATCATATAACGAAAATACGATATATATTCTTATTTGATAGTATGAAAAGTGTTTGGGGATAAAGAAGTGCTCGAGGCGGGAATCGAACCCGCACGACCTCAACGGTCACAGGATTTTAA
>JAHDDO010000029.1:0-41763 GCA_020629315.1 Saprospiraceae bacterium
CATTGCAATCTAAAAATAATGGAAGCTTGTCTTCTACAACAACCTCGCCCCAACATCTTAGACCGAATGGAGATTCAACCATAGCCGTATACGTACCAGGTGCATTTACTTCAACGCCGCCAATGGCGTCGTCTTGTGTTAGAACGTTACCATCTTCATCAGTTAATTCTACTACATAATATTCATAGCAGTAATCTCCCTCCAAAACCATGTCTGCTGTTACAACACCTGCACAAGAAGCATCCAATGTAACTTGAATACTGTTGTTACAAGCGATCGTATTGATATTTTGCTCCATTATAGAAAGCGTAATATCACATTGATCTGTAAGTGGCGCAGTAATAGGGTTTGGTGCAGCCACATCATCTAACGCTACCGTTAATGTGTGCTCCCCAGGGCCTAATGTGAAAACGTTAGAACCTGCAGATGTCTCGAAAGAGGCTGCATCAGCTCCATTAATTAAATGAAGGCGTACGAATTGAGCGTCACACCCATTAGCTTCAGTTGCTACTAAAGTAAAATCGCCAGGTGCAAAAGTGTAATCATAAGAGCAAGCTCCAGGATCAAGCACTACTGCGTCTGGTTCAGGGCATGGACTCGGCAACGTACATTGTGCCTTTAAACTTCCTGAGCCGAATAAGGTGAGACACAGGATGCTCAGGTATCCTATGCAGCGTCTCAGGTTGTACATTTTTGTTTCCATTTCGAAAAATTTTGAGTTGTTAACTACTTTTTTGAAAAAAATTAATGTTTTACAATCCTTCATAATTTCATTTTACATCCGGCAATTCGACTCTAATTCCAGTTATTTATATAGAGCTGCACAAGCAATGACTTGCCGAATTTGGAATTACAATAGGTAGGAGGCAAACATTATACCATTTTTGCATATATGGCCTACCAAAAGCATTTAGACATAACAATTGAAACTCATATGTTTGGAAACATAGGGAGATAAATAATGCACAGACGACTACTTAACAGGCAAATACACATGATGTAATTTTTACATATGTTAAGTACCTCAATAATTTAGGATTTGGAAGCGAAATGTAGAAAAAAATTAGATCGTGAATTTTTTATCACAAAATTCAAAGTCAAATGGGTCGTTTGAGGCTATAATTATAGTCTTTTTACCTAATTGTGTTCTCAAAAGATCCTTAAACCAAGTCTTATTAGTATCATCTAAGTAGGAACTGGGTTCGTCTAGCAGTAATAAGGGGCGATTTTGTTTGATAGCAAAGTATAAGGCAACCTTTTGCTTCATTCCAGATGAAAAACTGGCGATCCTCTTTTTATGGACATCTATCTGGATCGCACTCTTTACTTCATCAATGCCACTAATATCAAAAGAACAATATGGTAGCATACTATTATATAATTCTTGAATAGTAAACTCTTCGTCTAGTTCTATATAAGGTGCAGAGACACTCGTGTATTTATAAATAGCTGAAGGATTGATATCTTCTTGTTGTAGTATATATTGAATATTCCCTTTTGTATAAGGCAAGTATCCACTTATCATTTTAAGAAGGGTTGATTTCCCACTACCATTATGACCTGTTATACCTATACATGAAGCTGAAGCAAAACTGAAGTTAACATCTTTTAGTATCCATTGTCTCGAATACCTTTTTGCGAGATTATTGAGAATAACACGCATGTATCGTTATTTAAAGCCTTTCATTAACCCTCTTTCGGATCCAGCGATAAAGGATACGATCATCTCTTTTTCAGGGCTATCTTGAAATTGTTCTTCGATTTGCTCTACTGCCTGCGTTGTATTCTTTGCCTTTAAAAAGACGATACGATACATTTCTTGGATTTGGTCAATGGTCTTTTGTTCAAAGCCTCTCCTATTGAGTCCTAAAGAGTTGACTCCCACATACGATAACGGCTCTCTGGCAGCTTTTACAAATGGAGGGACATCTTTTCTTACAAGAGATCCTCCACCAACAAAACAATGCGAACCAATTTTTACAAACTGGTGTACAGCTGTTAAGCCACCCAAAATAGCATAGTCACCTATTTCTACATGACCAGCTAGATTTACGTTGTTAACTAAAATTGCATGATCGCCTATTATACAATCATGGGCTACATGCACATAAGCCATAATAAGACAATTGGAGCCAATCTTAGTAGTGCCGGATGCATTAGTCCCTCTGTTTATGGTACAATATTCTCGAATGGTGCAATTATCCCCAATTTCTAGTGTACTATACTCACCTTCAAACTTTAAATCTTGCGGCTGAGCCCCTAATACGGCACCTGGAAAAATAGTACATGCTTTTCCAATTCGAGTACCATTACAGATCACGACATTTGATTGAATCTGCGTATTGTCCCCAATGCTAACATCATCTTCTATTGTTACAAAGGGCCCAATTTGCACATTCTCGCCAATTGTAGCTTTAGGACTTATATAACTTAATGCTCGGTTATCCATTTATTCTTCACGCTTCATTATGCGAGCGGTTAATTCCCCTTGAGAGACGATCTTATCTCCAACATATGCTGTACCCATCATGTGTACAATGCCTCTTTTTATAGGGCTTAAAAGCTCCATCTTGTAGATCAATGTATCTCCTGGTCTTACAATATGTTTAAACTTTACATTATCCATCTTCAAAAAGTAGGTATCCCACTTAGCGGGCTCGTCTACTGTATGTAGGGCTAAAATACCACCTGTTTGCGCCAGGCCTTCCATTTGGAGAACGCCTGGAAAAACGGGATTTCCTGGAAAGTGACCCAGAAAAAATTGTTCGTTAGCTGTTACGTTCTTAATCCCTACTACTTGATGATCTTCTAATTTGATAATCTTATCGACCAACAAAAAAGGATATCTATGAGGCAGATAAGATTTTATACCTTCTGTATCAAGGACAGGCGTTGCATTCTCATCATAGATTGGCTTGTCTTTGATCTTTTTTATAGATCTATATCGTTTTACCAACTCTTCTGTGAATAGGACATTAGATTTATGCCCAGGCTTCTCTGCAATTATTTCACCTTTTACAGGACCCCCTGCCAAATAGAGATCTCCTAACAGGTCCAATAATTTGTGTCTTGCAGGCTCGTTATTAAATCGCAAGCCTCCTTTATTAATAATTTGACCTTCTGTCACATAGTCGCCATCAAACTTAAATTTACGAGCCAGGTCATTTAATGCTTCAGCGGAATATTCTTTTTCAGCAAATACAACAGCATTTTCTATGCTTCCACCTTTAATAAGTCCGGCTTGTTGCAACAGTTCTAATTCTTTTACGAATGCAAAGGTTCTTGCTGGCGCTATCTCTTCTTTATAATTCTCAAAACTTTCCAATTTTGCGAATTGCTTTCCAATGGAATTTCCTGGAAAATCCAGAAGTGAATGCAATATCAACTTATCGGAAGGAATGTATTGATATTTAGACCCTGTATCTGGATCTTCAAAATGAAAGCTTTTAGTAAAGAATATATATTCCACCTCCGCTTCTTGCTCTTCTATTCCTGCCTCGGCCATCTTCTCAAAATAATAAGAAGCACTACCATCGAATATTGGGCATTCTGGCCCATCTATTTCAATATCAACGTTATGGATTTTAAGTGCATGCAACACTGATAATAGGTGTTCGATGGTATGAATTTCATATCCATTTTTCTCAATATTGGTGCTGCGCTTTGTTGAAACAATATTGCTATAACTAGCCTTAATTCGGACGGCCTCTTCTGCATCTACTCTTACGAAATGTATCCCGGAATGTGGCGGTGCGGGGACTAGTCTAAGATGTACCGTTTTCCCTAGATGAAGACCAATTCCTTCTAGTTCTACTGGCTTAGCTATTGTTCGTTGTTTTTCCATCTATTTGTATACTGGATTCCAGTGCATTGATCCTATTTTTGAGTTCTCGGATCGTAGCTAATGTAGCAGGCAAATTCTTAAAACCTGCGAACGAACGAAGATAATTATTATATTCTATAGCAGGGTAGCCATACCAACGTGTGTTCTCTTGTTTTACTGATTTTATCATACCACTTTGAGCCTGCATTTGGGTCCCGTTTGCTATAGTAAGATGGCCTACAATGCCTACTTGGCCACCGATCATGCAATTGGCTCCAAGTTTAGTGCTTCCTGCAATACCCACTTGTGCTGCCATTACGGTGTTAGGGCCGACATCTACATTGTGTGCAATATGAATAAGGTTATCCATTTTCACACCTTCTCTAATAAAGGTTGAGCCCATGCTAGCTCGGTCAATGGTGCAATTGGCTCCAATTTCAACTTTGTCCTCAATTATAACATTTCCTACTTGTGGAATTTTCTCAAAATTACCCGAAGCATCTGGGCTAAACCCAAATCCATCAGCTCCAATGACTGCATTAGCATGGATGATGCAATGAGCACCAAGTTTACAATCATGATACACTTTGGCACCTGGATGCAAAAAACTAGACTTACCTATCGAAGCATTAGCGCCTATATAGTTTTGTCCCGTTAAAATGGCGCCATCAGCAATGATCACATTTTTTGCAATGATACAATGCGGGCCAATATGAACATTGTTTCCAATGCTTGCACTTTCGTCAATGACTGCTGAAGCATGAATGCCCGGTGAAAAGGCTGTATTGACATTGAACAAACTAAGTAATATAGGTAATGACGCATATACATCATCAACCAGTATATAATTACTTACTTCCTTAGCTCTCGCCTTTTCCGTTTTTGCAACGATTATCGCACTAGCTTGGCAGGATTCTAAGGCCTTACTGTACTTTTCATTTGCATAAAAACTTATGGTTCCTTGCGAAGCCTCTTCCAATTTTGCAGGGCCATGAATGAGCGTAGAATCTTGGCCTAGAATTTCACCACCCACTTTATTTGCAATCTCTCTTAATGTTATGCTCATAAGGATTGTTTCTTTTAGTCAGTACTTCAACTATAAAATAACGTAAAAAAGGCCGCTGAAATATTATAGAATAGTAATTTACTAAATATTTGATGACCATAACACCCGACTAGCCTATATGGCCTCGACTCACATAAAGATCTGGCTTAAAGACAAAGAACTGAATGCCCCATTTGCCGCCGAGCTGATGGCCTCTTTAGAATCTCAGAATCTGGATTCTCTGGTTTTTATTGAAGAAGCAGAACATAGTGATATTGAAGAGTGGCTATCGCAATTAGCCACAAAGCAGCGCACTATTGGCGTAATTTCTATGGAAAAACTGCCTGCTATACTTCCTAGAGATATTAAGATTATGGCATTAAGTACGCGAACGGATCCAAGAGCACATCTTTATCTAAAAGAAGGGCTACATATTCAAAAGTTAAACACTGAAAAAGGTTTGCATATTCTTGCGAATGAAAGATCCTACATGCTTCAAATGGCTGCGGAATTTGAACATCAAAAATTCGAGTTCAAAGAAAAAATAACGATTGATGATCTTGAACATGTTGATGCTATTTTGAGCAACAGGGCTTTAGCAATTAGTAATTCCATTGAACCAAAAAAAATAGACCCTGGTGAGCTTATACCATTACCGGGTGCTGGGGTTATGGCTTGTTTATGCAGAGCTGATGATATGGTCTTGCGAAAAGAGTTAATGATTCATCATAATCATAGTGTTGCAAAACATACTAACATTGAACGAAAATTAAAGCGAGAGTTTCCAGATTTACTTGGCGCACATAGTTACACTAAAGAAAATGGGGATACGATGTTTTACTTTAGCACGCTTACGAATGAAGGTAGGGTGATCAAAGAGCAATTATGCCAAAATACCTATATTGGCTTAGCTGATAATATGATCAGTCTCCTGAATAATAAAAGGAAATGAAGTATTTGATATTTGATAGCTCCGCTATAGGGAAACCAAAAGATTACAAAGCCCCATTTAGCGATACATTTAGTTGGCCGAGATTGCTCCATCTTTCATGGATCATCCTTGATGAGTCATTTAAGCCGGTTAAAGATTACGATTGTATCATAAAGCCTGATGGCTTTTCAGTCAATAGCAAGATTGCCAAAGCCACACAACTAAGTTTAGAAGAAATTGAGGAAAGAGGACAAGAGATTGGCCCTGTCCTAAAAGAATTTAATGACTCTGTTACTGCTGTGGATTATGTATTCGCGCACAATCTTTCATTAAATATCAATGTTGTGGCCGCTGAGTATATACGGCAAAATATGAATCAAAGTATATTTCATACTGAATCCTTTTGCTTGATGCAAGAATCCACGTATTTCTGTGCTATTCCAAGTAAGAGAGGTGGGTATAAATGGCCGAGCCTTACAGAATTGCATGCTATTCTATTTAAACAGCGGTTCACCCCTGCTGGCAATGCTAGAGCCGATGTTATTGCCGCCTCTCGCTGTTTCATAATGCTTATGAAAGTTAATGCATTTGAAGATCTTTTTGATGAAGACTAGGTCAAATGAAGCATAGCAAATCTGAAAAGTGAAAAAGAAAAAAAAGAAAGAAAGCAAAAAGAAAGTAAACCAACGGTGGGGTATTGTATTGCTGCTATGTATCAGTTTTATATGTTTTAGCTCTAGTCTAAATAATGGATTTGTAAACTGGGATGATGACCAGAATTTCTATGATAACCCTCAGGTAAGAGATATAGATGGAAAAAACTTTTGGGATAATACGAAAGCCATCTTTTCAAGTACCGTGATTGGAAACTATAATCCACTTTCTATTTGGACGTTTGCCATTGAAAAAAGGGTTTGGGGACTGTATGATACTGTTCTGGGTAAACCATCCTCTTTTTATTGGCATCTAGACAACCTGTTGCTTCATCTTTTGACGGTATTATTTGTTTACCTATTGGCCTTAAAGATGCGAATTCCGTTAGCCGCTTCTTTATTCATCGCTGCTTTGTTTGCTATACATCCTATGCGTGTTGAATCTGTAGCTTGGTTGACCGAACGAAAAGATGTACTATTCGGCTCGCTATATTTTATTGGTTTATATTTTTATGCCGATCTCCGAGAGAATCCGCACAAAAAGAGAAATCTTATTTGGCTTAGTTTGTGTTTTATTTTATCCCTCTTTGCAAAGATACAGGCTGTTATATTTCCAATCAGTTTGATTCTTTTAGACTATTGGTTTGATGAAAAACTATTCATCAAAAAAATAATTTACAAAATTCCTTTGCTCCTTATTTCCTTAGCCGTTGGATTATTAGGTCTTAGTTTTTTAGATGAACAAGGTTCTTTAGCGAGTACCACAGATATACAAGGCATCCAAAGGGTGTTTATTGGGTCTTGGTCTTATTTGATCTATTTAGTTAAGTCTATTGTACCTTTTCGATTAAGTCCTTTATATCCATATCCGCCAAGTCTACCTACATACTTTTATCCAAGCATCCTTGTATTTATTGCTGCTGGATTTACTTTAATTTGGAGCTACCTAAGAGGACAAAGAGTATTATTTTTTGGTCTGGCATTCTTCAGTGCAAACATTTTTTTCTTATTACAAATTGTAGCTGCAGGACAAGGGTTTCTAGCAGATCGATTTACTTATGTCGCCTATTTCGGCCTATTCGTACTGTTTGCTCATTATTTGTTCCAATGGCCTGTTCTTACGAAGTGGCATTCTTATTTATTTATAATTCCTTTTTTGGTTTACGGCCCCATTACCTTTCAACAAAATAAAATCTGGAAGGACAGCGGGACTTTATGGACGCACGTGATTACATATTATAAGAAAGCCACATTGCCTTATGGTAATAGGGCCAACTTCTATAGAGATGAGGGTAATACAGCTGCTGCGCTTGCGGATTACAGCGCATCGATTCGACTTAAATCAAGCAACCCTGAAGTGTATAATTCAAGAGGTCGATTATATTTCAATTTCAACAATAAAGACTCACTTCAAAAAGCACTCGTTGATTATACTAAGGCTATATCTTTTGACAATACAAAAGCTGAGTTTTATGCAAATCGCGGCGCTACATATTCAAAACTCAATCAAGCACAAAAGGCCATCGACGACTTAGATGTTGCTATACAGATTGACCCTGATTTTGCAAATGCCTATTTAAACAGAAGCGTGGTTTATAACAGCATGGGGAAGTTTCAAAAAGCCGTAGATGACATTGACCAATTTCTAAGGTATAAACCTAATTCTCCAGATATAATTTACGAAGGAGGAAACGCCTACTTCAAAATGAATAAGTATGCAGCAGCCATTCCTTACTTTAATAAGGCTATAGAATTAAACCCTAAGAATGGGCTTTTCTTTTATCAGCGATCCAGAAGCTATTTTTCTGTAGGTAATATTACTGAAGCAAAAACGGATCTTACTCAAGCCAAGAATCTGGGCGTAGAAGTGCCTACTGAAGTATGGAACTTGATTATGAGCCGTTAGATAATATCATTTTGATACGCATAATGCACTAAACCCACCGTGTTTTTACAACCCACTTTTTTGAGTAAGTTTTTTCTATGCGTTAAAACCGTATGCTCACTTATAAACAGATCATTTGAGATTTCAGTTGATGTCTTTTCTTCGCAAATCATCCGTAAGATTTCTCTTTCTCTTTTAGAGAGTGAAATAGATGAAATTAATGATTCATTTTTGGACACCCATTGTTTTACTTCTTTCCTTGATTTACGGCCCAAGGTTTTTTTACCATCAAGAAACTCTTCAATACAATGAGTCAAATTACTTATTGGGTTTTCGTCAAGTATGTACGAATGTATCCTGTACTTTAATGAGTCTTTTAATAGGTCTACATCTTTTAATGGAGAAAAAAGAAATACTTCAGGTCCATTTTCAACATTGAGTAAAAATCTAGTCACATCAGAAGCTTCTTTATCTGACAATCGAATATCAACGAGTCCTAAATCTATGTTTTCAATATTGTTCAGTTCTTCAACAGCTGCAAGATCTACAGCCTTTTGAACCGTAATTGAAGGGAAGTTCCCTTTCAAATAGGTACTAATCAAATCTACCCATAGTGGGGAGTTTGACACTAATAAGAAATGCATTTTTTGAGGTTTTGCACCATAAAACTACTTATTTTTTAAAAAGTAAGTTATTACATGTCTAAAATAGCTGGACTCATACCCATCGCTGAAAAACCGCCATCATGATACAGGTTTTGCATGGTTACCATTTTAGTTAAATCCGAAAACATGGCAACACAATAGTCGGCACATGCATCTGCAGAAGCATTCCCTAATGGGGACATTTTTTCAGCATAATTAAAAAACTCATCAAATCCTTTAACCCCACTACCAGCTGTAGTTACTGTTGGTGATTGTGAAATTGTATTTACACGTACATTTTTCTTTTGTGCGTAGTGATAGCCAAAACTTCTAGCAAATGATTCTAATAGCGCTTTGGATTCTGCCATCTCAGAATAATCTGGAAATGTTCGCTGTGCTGCAATGTAGCTCAGAGCCAATATTGAACCCCATTCGGCCATTGCATCTTTGTTATAGGCCACTTGCATTAACTTGTGAAAAGAAATTGCTGAAACATCAAAGGTTTTTTGCATCCAATCATACTTCAATTCAGTATAGGCTTTCTTTTTTCTAACATTGACAGACATTCCGATTGAATGCAACATAAAGTCTAATGGTCCTCCTAGGTGTGAAATCGACTCATCTAACAACTTTTCCAAATCTTCTAAAGAGGTAGCATCAGCGGGAATAATAGGTGCATTTATCTTTTCGCCTAATTTTTGAATCCCCCCAAATCTAAGCGCTACTGGTGCATTGGTAAGCGTAATTTTAGCGCCTTGCTCGACACATTTCTCAGCTACTTTCCAAGCGATCGATTTTTCATCAAGTGCTCCAAAAATGATTCCTTTCTTTCCATCTAATAAACCCATATCACAACAATTTTAAATTGAAATTTAATTACTTTTTTAATAAATCTTTGGCATTAGCGATAGCAGCATTTGACGGTGGATCTTCGCTCAGCATCGCCGCTATTTCCAAAATTCTATCATCTCCTTCTAATATTTCTATTTTGGTTCTAACTCTATTTTTATTTTCTTCTTTACTGACTCTAAAATGCGTTTCCCCTCTAGAAGCCACTTGCGGCAAATGCGAAATAGACAACACTTGATGTGTTTTAGAAATGGAGGCTAACATCTCCCCCATCCGACCAGCAACACCTCCACTAACTCCAGTATCAATTTCGTCAAAAATCATAGTTGGCAAAGCTACTGCATCAGCTACTGTTGTTTTTAAGCATAGCATTAATCTGGATCGTTCTCCACCTGAAGCCACTTCTTTTATTTTTAGTAATTGGCTGCCCTTGTTGGGTGAAAAGAGTATTTCTAAATCATCCAAACCATATTCTGTTAATGTATCAAATGTCTGTATTTCAACTTTTATTTGAGCATGTTGCATATTTAGTTGAGCTAACAGTTCTTTTACATTTTCTTCTAAACTTTTTACGACGGCCTTTCTGTTCTTACTTAGTGTATTGGCTTCTTTTTCCAGCTTTTTTTCTAGTACAACTATTTCTTTAGTAAGGGCCTCAATCTTCCCATCCATAGCTAATCCTTCATTAAGATTATTGGATAGGTCTTCGAAGATTTCAAGTAAACCTTCTTCACTTTTAGCTTGATGTTTTTGGAAAAGTGTATTTAAATGATCTATCCTTGCCGTTACGTCAGCTAAGGATAAATTTTCGTCTATTTCCATAGAAAGGTCTTCAACTGAGGATGCAAGCGCTCGTACTTCTTCCAACAAATTATCAATGCGCTCATCTATGTTTTGAAAATCAGGTCCTATGTCCTTAATGTTTCGCCATTTTTGAGAAAATTCGATGAGCATGGATTCCATTGAGCGTTCGCCTTCTGTGAGACCATTATATACCATAGATTTAGCCTCTCTAACTTCTTCTACTTTTTGCCCCATCTTAAATTGAGTTTCTAACTTAGTCAATTCTCCTGGTACAATTTGGCTAGCACTTAATTCATCATGTTGAAATTTTACAAATTCTCTTTTTCGGATTTCTTCTGCTTGTTTTTCTTTTAGGGTGGCTACATCTTTTTTCTTTTTCTGAAGGGTTCTAAAACGGTCCCTAAAATCGTCACTTCGTTGTGTATTTCCAGCTAGCGCATCAACCATTTGATAATGAAACTCTTTGTCTAAAATATCATTAATCTCATGCTGTTTATTTAGGTCGATGAGTTGTTTTGAAATGTCAGCCAATACATTTAATGTGGTTGGTGTGTCATTTACAAAGGCTCTTGATTTTCCACTTTTTGCAATTTCTCTTCTAAGCACTAAACTCTCTTCTACATCCAAGTCATGGTTTTCAAGCAGACTATTTATGCGTGCTGGGTAATCATCAAATAACGCTTCAACTACACACTTCTTTTCTGGGTCGTACATTTTTTTTAGATCGGCTCTATTGCCTAAGACCAATCCTAATGCACCCAATAAAATAGATTTACCGGCGCCTGTTTCGCCTGTAATAATGGTTAAGCCAGATCCAAAAGATAAATCCGCTTCCTCAATTAAGGCATAGTTTTGTATGAATAACTGACGTAACATTAACGTAGCTTACCGTGCATTATATGGCCAATTTCCTGTGCCCAAGCATATTGTTCCTTTTCTGTTGATTCCATCAGATTAAAGGCAATCATACATACATACGTGTTATCCAGTCTAAAGAAAAATTTTCCCATTTCGAAACTGTATGCACCATCATCCCAGGAGCCTGGAAAGTCTTTATATTTTATTACACCTCCTCCACTTGTATATGCGTTTTCACCACTTGTTTTCTTAGAAGCTACAAAGGAAGTCGCCCAACCATCAAACTCATCAGGTATAGGATTAATTTGGACTTGGAGTAAAACGCCAGAATTTGGAATCCCTTCTTGCTCCCATCTAAAAAAACAAGCTCTAGAATGTTTTGATGTGCTACTGGTTCCATCTTTTACATTTATTGCAGTGAGAGGTACACCCATTATTTTTGATAGATCAGCCTTACTAACAAATCGACATGCGTTTACTAGACCATTAGCATCTTTTTGCAGCGTTACATCACTTGGGGTGGGACGGCTAGCTACTTGTCCTTGAGCATGAACATCTTGACATTCAGGGTCATTAGGATTTGTCTTGTTCTTCGCAATCGTCCTTTTTTGGATTGTATTTTCAGCCTGTACTTTAGGGGCTGAATTTTCTTTGCTCGTGGCAGTTGCTTGTTTTTCTATCGAATCTTTCCCTTGGCCTTGGCTATCTGAAGCGCAAGAAATGCTTGTAAAAAGTACAGCAAGACCTATAATCGCGTAAAAAACTCTCATTCTCTTTATTTTACTCAAAAATACTTTACATTAACAATAAGTAGCTAGAACTTATTTCTAAAGCCACAAATTATGCATAAACTCCCTTTTTATCTTCTAATTCTGTTCTTTTTACCACAGAATGTACATGCACAACAAGAACTCAACTACATTCATCAAGCGCACCTCACAAAATGGAAAAACTCAAGTGAATTTATGTTGGAATGTATGGAACTCATGCCTGCTGACAAGTATAAATATCAACCCACAGAAGATGAAATGCCTTTTGACAAATTATGCATTCACATCATTCAAAACATGGTATGGTTGAGCGAAGATTACTTATTAGGAAATGATTTTGAAAATCCTCATAAGGATGAAAATATCGAAAAAGATGCGCTCATTGAACTAATGACCCGTGCTATGGCCTATTCTTATGAATCCTTGGAGAATTGTCCCCCACATTTATGGCAGACTAAAGTTGATTTTTTTGCCGGAGAAATGCCTTTAATTAAGATCATTCATTTATTGCACGATCACGCTACTCACCACAGAGGTCAACTTAGTGTTTACTTACGACTAAATGGAATAAAGCCCCCTCGCTATGTTGGCTGGTAATGAATTATTTTCTGTCATATTGAGTTTATCTAATTAATACAAAACTAATATACCTATGGACGCGATCAATCCCATTTATTTTATTCTCTTATTCCTAACCTTTGTAATTATCGCCAGTGGACTGTTTACTGTGAAACAACAAACGGCAGTACTAATAGAGCGATTAGGGAAATTCCAATCTGTTCGAAATGCTGGTTTACATCTGAAGATTCCATTTATAGACAGAATTGCAGGTAGAGTCAGTCTAAGAATTCAACAGCTTGATGTGGTTATAGAAACAAAAACTTTTGATGATGTTTTCGTCAAATTAAAGGTCTCTGTCCAATATGTGATTTTGAAGGATAGTGTGTTTGAAGCCTTTTACAAACTTCAAGATCCACACGATCAAATAACAGCTTATGTATTTGATGTGGTACGAGCTGAAGTACCTAAAATGAAATTGGATGATGTATTCGTTAAAAAAGATGATATTGCTATTGCTATTCGATCTGAGCTTTCTGAAGCCATGAAAGAATATGGATATAATATTATCAAAGCGCTGGTTACCGATATTGATCCAGATCAAATGGTTAAAATATCAATGAACCGTATCAATGCTGCTGAAAGGGAAAAGACCGCGGCAGAGTATGAAGGTGAATCAGAGCGAATTAAAATTGTGGCAAAGGCAAAAGCTGAGGCCGAAAGTAAACGTCTACAAGGGCAAGGTATCGCAGATCAACGAAGAGAAATTGCAAAAGGTCTTGAAGAGTCCGTGAAGGTACTCAACGAAGTGGGTATAAATTCGCAAGAAGCATCTGCGCTAATCGTAGTAACCCAGCATTATGATACACTGCAAAGTATGGGCGAGAATGCTAATAGCAATTTAATCATGCTACCTAATTCTCCATCTTCGGGCTCAGATATGTTAGGCCAAATGGTTGCTTCATTTACGGCCTCTCAGCAACTGGGAGAAAGCTTGAAGCAGGGCAAAAATAAATCGTGATTTAGTGTCTCCAATTAACATGGAGACGCTCTAAAAGGTGGTATCTTTAATTAAAATTTTGAAGATGCGTTCTTTATATGTTTTATGCTTAATTGGCTTCCTTTCTTTTGAGGCCATTGGACAACAACCTGCTAATCTAGTAGGAAGATGGTTTGATGATGAGCTAGTAGGTTCTTCTGCATTTGACAATGCTTATAATGAGATTTGGGGCTTATATGTAAATGATGTTGAATACGCAATCTTAGGCACTACTGCTGGCACACACTTTATTGATCTAAGCATCCCGTCCGAACCTGTTGAGACCTTTTTTGTGGAAGGAGGTACAGTAGGGCCAGCTATAATACATAGGGACTATCATGATAAAAACGGCTATTTATATATTGTAGCAGATGAAGGTGGGGCATCCACTTTACAAATTGTAGATATTCGGGATTTACCGAATTCTATAAATGTTGTCTACGATTCTGGTGATCTTATACGTAGAACGCATAATATTTTTATTGATGACTTTAGAGATAAGCTCTATGCAGGCATTAGCCAAGGAAATACAAATAATTACTCGCCATTACGAGTGTTTGACATTTCAGATCCAGAGAATCCAACAGAAATAAATAGCTATAATTCATTCGGTGATTTTCAGGTAGGTCAAGTGCATGATCTGTATGTCCGTAATGATACAGCTTATTTAAATTGTGGGCCTAGTGGCTTTGCGATTGTTGATTTCAGCGATATGACAAATCCTCAACCAATAGCTACATTGAGTCCTCAAGATTATCCTCAGTCTGGTTATAACCATTCAGGATGGCTCAGTGAAGACGGTAACTATTACTACATGGCTGATGAAACGTGGGGCATGGATATTAAGGTTTTAGACCTTACAAACTTGCCAGATATTTTTGTCTCTTCTTTAATAAATGCGGGTAGTGACAATGCCTTTACCATTCCCCATAATCAAATCGTCCACGATGGCTATCTATATGGAGCTTACTATTATGATGGATTTGTAGCATGGGAATTGTCTGATCCTGCTAATCCTATACTTGCTTTCCAGTATTCGACCACTGACTATGAACACAAGGCTAATTATGAAGGAGCATGGGGCGTGTATCCTTTTCTCCCTTCGGGGCTTGTTTTAGTTTCAGATATGCAATATGGTTTGTTCGTTTTAGAACTAGGCGAGTTTATTAATACAAAAGACAATTTCCTTAATGCCAAGGTAGATGTATTTCCAAATCCAACTATTGATAAAGTAAATATTGAATTACCTGCAGATGTAAATGGACAAATACATGTTTCTGTATTTGATCTTCAGGGTAAACTATTATTACATAGCCTTAGGACTTACCAGGGTCCCTTTACATTATCGCTCCCTTTTGAATCTGGCAGTTATATACTAAAAATAGAAGATGAAATAAATACGTTTCAATCCATGATTCAAATCATGCATTGATTCTATTATATGTGAGGGTGTCAATTAAATACCTAGTAGCTTTACTCTTATTTGCCTATGTGCATACTGCAGCATATAGCCAAAGGCCTGTTATTCCAGATGCGAATACAGTGGGTGATACTATCGTAAAAGATACTTTATTTGAATCTGCTATCACACTTGATACTACCATTGTTGATTTTTTTTATCTGGATGATATAGACTCGATTTTCACATTCAGTGATACCTTATTAGATCATTTTCATTTAAAGAGACCTCAAGAGAAGTGGGGCGATCCCGGCCAAAATTTAGGGAATCATGCTGGCTCCCAAACGAGTAGCCTTGTCAGGGTCAGAGAAGATATCTTTATGGATCTTGGTTATGATCAATACAGATACTTTGAGAAAAACAGGGCCAACACTCCTTGGTTACATACAAATAGATCTTTTGCTAATTTATTTTTTGCACCCTATGGCGGCATTCAAAATAATTTCATAGTTAAGGCGAAATTTGCTCGGAATTTCCAAAACAATATTCACCTTGCTATTGATTTTGATCGTATAAGTATCGAAGATGTTTATGAATCTCAAGGAGCTATTCACAGTGCTATAGCTACACATATGAGATATGGCAATCCAGGTGACAAGTATATCGCCGCCTTCAGCTATTTCGGTCACTTCAATACCGAAAATCATAATGGAGGCATCCAAGATGTCAATCAGCAAGGACTTAACCCACTGGATTTATTGGTAAAATTAGGCGGTGCTTCATCTCGCTACCAAAACATTTCATTGCATTTCGATCAGTGGTTGTCTTATGTGAATAAGAAAGGCCTGGGCATTAAACTCCATCATAATAGTCAGTATGATAGTGGCTTTTACAAGTATACTGATCAGAACCCTTCCAATATCTTCAGCACTTATGATACGAGTTTTTATTCGACCCAATACTTGACGGATTTTAGAGGTCTGCGTATCTACAACTTTGAACGAAACTTGGGTCACAACTTGGAGCTTATATTCCCATTTTCAAAATATGGTAAGCTCTTGGTTGGAGTGGGTCAACGTACTCATTGGTTTGATTTGGATGGTTTACTAAAAATCCAAAGAAATAATTTATGGTTGCATGGAAGTGCCCAATTGACACCTCTGCCGCTTTTTAATGCTGATGCTTCCATAAAGATTGGCTCTGGGGACGCGGCAGGAACTTTTGCATTTTCCACTCATGGTCTTTTCAAATTAAGAGACTATTTACATTTACATGGAGACTTCTCAATCCTAAGACGACAAGTAGATCTCAACCATCGCATGATGGTACTTTCCAAAGAATTAATTGTTGATGAAGATTGGGCCAATGAAGTTTGGACACAAAGTAGCATTGGGCTTCGAATACCAAAAACCCATACAGATGTAACCTTACGAAATATAAGTGTTTCAAACGTAGTTTACTTTAATGAAGAACAGCGAGCTACTCAGCTGGAGTCAGCGATAAATATTCAGCAAATATTGGTGTCTCAGGATTTTTCCTTATGGAAAATAAGGTCCCAAAACACGGCGGGTTTTCAATTCTTTAGCCAAAATATTTGGCATAAACCAAATTGGGTTTCACAACATTCTTTATTCTTCGAATCTTTTGCTTTTTCTAAGGCTCTATTACTGCAATCAGGGTTTTACTTTAGAAATACTGTACAAGATCAACACATGGGTTTCAATGGTCTACATGGTACCTTTTACCCTGTTTTATCTGAACGACTTTGGTACCCATATTTTGATTTCTTTGCAAACGCTAAGATCCAGCAGTTCCGATTCTTTTTAAAATTTGAGAATATATACCAGATACTACAAGATGTGGATCAGGGCCAACTAGGGCTTTTGACTGAAGATCGATTTTATAATATCTACGAATATCCCCAATATGATTGGTCCTTTCGTTTAGGGGTGTCCTGGATTTTGCTAGACTAAAGATCTAATACTTTATTTCTATTTAAAATATTCTTAGGATCTAGGGACTTCTTTAGTAATTGCATCATGGAAATCTCCGCCTCACTTCTACATAAACTTAGGTACTTTTTTTTGTGTAGTCCAATGCCATGTTCGGCAGAGATAGACCCTCCTATTGCTTGTAAAGGTCTATATACGATTTCATTAATGACTTCTGTTAAGTTAGAATCATTGTGCGTTTTACCAATCATAAGATGAATATTTCCATCCGCCACATGACCGAAAATATGTGTTTCTCGTACGTCTTCAATGGTTTGAAGCTCTTTCCATATATTCTGAATAACTGAACCAATTAATGGTACAGGAAGGCTTATATCAAAATGTTGATCTACAATCATTTGCGAGACCAATACATGTACATCTTCCCTAATATTCCAAAACCATGTATGATCAGCTGCACTAGCTGCTACAACAGCATCGGTAATCAATTCAACTTCAATACAATTTGCCAACAATCGCTCGATTCGCAATTGATCCCCTGCTGGGTCAGACCCTAGTGATTCTAATAGAACATAAAAAGGAGAACCATGTGGAAGGGGTGGTTTATTCAATGAAGGTGCTGATGTCATAGTATTGTAAGTATGCCCCCAGATCAATTCAAAACCACTTAGTGTTCCTCCAAGCATCTTGTCAGCCTGTTTAAGTAATGTTACTACGTTATCATAGCTTTCTACCGCTACAAAAGCCGAACATCTAGAAATAGGCTTTTCAACTAGTTTTAGAACTGCTTTTGTGATTATACCTAATGTACCTTCAGAACCAATAAACAATTGCTTTAAATCATACGCAGAGTTGTCTTTTATGATTTTTTTCATTGATGAGATTATACTCCCATCGGCTTTCACAGCCTCTAAACCTAATACCAATTGACGAGTCATTCCGAAACGGAGCACTCGTAATCCACCTGCATTAGTGGATATTATCCCTCCTATTTGAGCAGAGCCTTTAGCTCCGAAATTCAATGGAAATAATAAATCTTGATTATCTGCTTGTCTTTGGATTTCCTCAAGTATAACTCCCGCTTGAACAGTTATAGTTCGACTGGATGCATCTACCTCTAAAACTGCATTCATTTTTTCTAAGGAAATTACGAGCTCGGATGAATCCGTTTCTGTGCTACCTACTAGATTGGTCCTACCTCCATAAACAACTACAGGCTGCTCCCATTCATTACATATAGCTAAAATTGAAGATAATTCTGCTGTGGTGGTAGGCATTACATAGGCCAGTGCATGTAGTGATTCATGCATCCGCCAAATATGATAATACTGTTGCTTTAACGCCTCCCCTTGAAGTATTTGTTCTGAAGGTAATACTTCAGCTAAGCGCGCCACAATACCTTCCACCTAACAACCTTCTTTTGATATATTGAAAAGCCCTAAGGTCATGATTTGCTCAGACTTATCTTCAGGAATAGTAATTATAAAACGATAGGCTTCGGGACAAACCTCACAGGCTTCACAAACAGCCTCGTAATAATTTTCGATGAAATCAATATCCAAAACTTGGATACCATTTTCTTCTATAAACAGCTTAGCCGCAGCTGTTTTTGCTGCATTATTACCTGTCTTAGAAAATGGATCTACACCACATTGTCTTTCATCAAAACCAAAACATACTCCATCGGTAAGATCATCATTTACTTGAGTACAGGTAAACATGAATCCTGCACATGCCAGCAATAAAAGGAAGAGTTGATATTTCATAAATCTGTTCTATAGTTTGATAATATGGAAATATCAAGAGCTTACTATAATTCGTAATTCGGCTTGAGTTTTCCAGCTTCCTGATAAAAGTCGTGAATAATTTGAACTATTTCATCAGGGTTATCCACTATTGGCATTAGGTCTAAATCCTTAGGGGAAATATTGGCTTCTCGCTCTAACATAACAGATACAATCCACGATTTTAACCCACCCCAAAATTCTGAACCGACTAAGATGACAGGTACATTATCGATTTTCTTTGTTTGAATCAAGGTCAAAACTTCAAATAACTCATCGAGAGTACCAAAACCACCAGGCAGTACCACAAAAGCCTGAGCATATTTAACGAACATTACTTTTCTTACGAAGAAGTATCTATGATCCAAGTTTTTATCAGGATCAATATATGGATTGTGCGATTGCTCAAATGGCAATTCTATATTAAGTCCTACACTTAAACCATTAGCATTATAAGCGCCTCTATTACCTGCTTCCATTATACCAGGCCCACCTCCTGTAATAATTCCAAAGCCTTCTTGAACTAATCGTTCCGCTATATCTACAGCAAGCTTGTAATATTTGTGATCCGGTTTAGTTCTGGCACTACCAAAAATGGAAATACAAGGATCTAATTTATTTAGCGTTTCAAAGCCTTCTACAAATTCTGCCATCACCTTGAACATGGTCCAAGAGTTTTCACCTTTCAATCCGGCCCACTGTCTATTTATCGCTTTACTTAATTTATTTTCTGACATAATTTTTCAAGTTATTATACACAAAGTGGCTCATGCTATATTAGAGGATGAGCAAAACACCTGTTAATTATTGACGCACTTATACGAGCACGCCTTTGTATTTTTCAAATTCCTTTTGCAAAAATCTACTCAGTTTATCAAAACTGCTATACTTCTCAAATAGATCTTCTAATTCAGTACGTTTATTGGCATTTGGTTTTACATAATCCAACACATCTTGTTTTGTCACGGAGTTCTTACTCAGAATTAATAGCCGCTCCACAACGTTCCTCAATTCTCTAATGTTACCTGTCCAATTTATGCTTTGCATCTCCTTTAAAGCTGCGGGAGCAAATTTCTTCTCCGAAATGTTATACTCCTTAGAAATCATCTTGGTAAAATAGTCCACCAATAAAGGAATATCGTCAAGTCTATCATTAAGAGATGGCACCTTAATTACAATCACAGAAAGTCTATGGTATAAATCCTCTCTAAAGTTACCTCTGGCGATTTCTTTTCGAAGATCTTTATTCGTGGCCGCTAATACACGAACATCCACTTGTATATCCTTATCCCCTCCTACTCTCGTTATTTTATTTTCTTGGAGCGCGCGTAACACCTTGGCTTGTGCGCTTAAGCTCATATCCCCAATCTCGTCAAGAAAGAGTGATCCACCGTTAGCCAATTCAAATTTACCTAACCGTTGTTTATGCGCTGAGGTGAAAGAACCTTTCTCATGACCAAACAACTCGCTCTCAATTAATTCAGAAGGTATAGCTGCGCAATTGACTTCAATGATAGGATTTTCTTTTCGGTTACTGTATTCATGAATCCACCGAGCAACCAATTCCTTACCTGTTCCATTTTCGCCATTAATTAATATTCTAGCATCTGTTGGAGCTACCGTTTGGATGGTTTCTTTAATTTTCAAGATACTTTGTGATTGCCCAATAATTTCTTGAGTAGACTTCTTCCGAACCTTTTTCTGAAGTACTTTTTTCTCAGTGATCAAATTAGACTTATCCATTGCGTTTCGCAATGTGATTAATAATCTATTTAAATCGGGTGGCTTTTGAATGAAATCAAAAGCACCTTTCTTTACCGCTTCTACTGCCGTATTTATATCACCATGTCCAGAGATCATGACCACTGGTGTATCTGGAGATAAAATTTGAATACGTTCAATCGCCTCCATGCCATCTAGCTTAGGCATCTTTATATCTAGAATAACGACATCAAATTTGCTTTGCTTAAGCTTCACCATGCACTCAAGCCCATCAGCAGCCTCTTCGACTTCATACTTTTCTAATTCTAAAATATCACGAAGCGTTCGCCGGATACTTCTTTCGTCATCAACAACTAAAATCTTTGCCATACTTCAATTAATTACCAAGTAAAAATACATTAAATATTTTTATAATATGTAATGCGCTGTCTAAAAATTACCTATTGCTACATGAACTATTTATACATCACTTTTATTTCCTTGATGACAGTTTAGTTACCTTGCTAAAAAATACATGTCCATGATCTGGAAAAACAACCCAACCCCTGAAGGAATAAATAGCTTTCATCAATCAACGCTGGTAAATCACTTGGACATTACATTTACGGAAGTAGGCCCTAACTATTTAAAAGCAACCATGCCTGTAGACGAACGAACAAAACAACCCTATGGCGTCCTACATGGTGGAGCTTCAGTAGCCTTAGCAGAAACCTTAGGATCCGTCGCTTCGGTACTCATTCAAGAAAACCCATTAAAGACAAAATCATTTGGGGTAGAAATTAATGCTAATCATGTACGCTCCGCGAAATCTGGTCTTGTGACAGGAACGGTAAGCCCAGTAAAGATTGGAAGAACCTTACAAGTTTGGAATATTGAAATACATGATGAAGAAGGTGAGCTATGCTGTGTTTCTAGACTAACTACGATGATCAAGTCATAGTTTTTTGCGCTCGTTTTTTAGCTAAATAAAACGCTTTATTTGCGATGTAAATGGTTTTATCAATCGTGCAGAAAATCTCAGTTTGATCCTTATTGGTAAGATGGGTCGTCTTTATGATCTCCATCTCGTCCTGAGAATATAGTGTGCTCTTTATCGCATCAATTTCATCCTTTGTATAAGAGAAAACGGCAAATGCATCCTCTCTGGCAGGCCTTCTAAATTTGATAGCTGCGCTTTTATCCCATACGATATAATCTTTGCCAATAATATTTATTAGTTGGACCATAGGAATAGGATCAACAGCGGAGAACATACTACCACCAAAAATGGAATTCACATAATTCCGGTTTTTATAACTCAGGGGTAGCTTTATCCGTACATCCATTAGATCATCGCTAACATATTGGATCTTACCAGTGCTTCTCTTATACATTGGCGACCAATTAAAACCATATTTAAATAAGGTGCTCTTACGAATGAATCGTTGACCGATATCTGCTACTTTTTGATAAAATGACACTTGGAATATTATTGTAATCGACTCAATGCAAGATAAGCCATAAAGCCAGCACCTATCTCCAATGCCTTTTCATCTATATCAAAGCTAGATGTATGGACTGGAGAGGTTATATTTCTTTCTTCGTTTCCTGTCCCCAGTCTATAAAAGCAAGCGGGGATTTTTTGAGAGTAGAAAGCAAAGTCTTCGGCACTAGTCCTCAAAGGGAGATCCACAACATTTTCCTTACCCAAGTAAGAGACAGCTAATTCTTGCGTCATGGCTGTTTCCTTTGGGTCATTAAATAAACTGGGATATCCTACCCTTATATCTAATTCGCAAGTTGCGCCAAAAGCCTTGCAAGTATGCTCTACTATCCTAGTTATCAGTGTGTGCGCTTGCCTGCGCCAAGACTCATCAAAAGTTCTAAATGTCCCTTCTAGGTGTATCCTGTCTGGAATCACATTGGTCGCACCACCATCGGAATATACTTTTCCAAATGATAAAACAGAGGGCATTTTTGGATCTGCATTTCTGCTTACCACTGATTGCAATGCTGTAATTATATGACTGGTTACAAGCAATGGGTCAATGGTATTATCAGGCAGCGCTGCATGACCTCCTTTGCCAATTACAGTAAGATAGATCTCATCCGCTGATGCCATATATTTTCCTGACCTAAACCCTAGTTTACCTACAGCTAGAGGTGGATGAACATGTTGCCCAACAATTGAGCTTGGTGCGGGACTTTCTAATACGCCCTCCTTTATAAGGATCGAGGCACCACCAGGCAACTTTTCTTCACCAGGTTGGAAGATACATTTTACCTGACCGTTTAATGCATTTTCATTCTCCTTCAAAATGCGAATGGCTCCCAGCAAACAAGCAGTATGCACATCATGACCGCAGGCATGCATTACCCCGTCTACGCTTGATTTATAATCACACTCATTGGTTTCTGTTATAGGTAATGCATCTATATCAGCACGCAATGCATGAACAGCGCCTCCTTCTTTACCTAGTAAAGCTACTACACCCGTTTTGCCAATTCGTCGTACGGATGTAAGTCCTATTTTCGTAAGCGTTTTTTCTATATAGTCTGCCGTTTTAAACTCTTGAAACGATAATTCAGGGTTCTGATGAATATGCCTGCGCCAGGATACTATTTCTGGATAATAGCGATTAGCAAGCTGCTTAATTTTTTGAGTATCGATCATATTAGGCAAATAGGTAGCTCATTAATATTTCTAAATCCATAATCACACTATATTTCCGAGCATAGTGTTGATCTAAGATTTGTTGCTCTGAAACCAAATTTAAATTAAATCTGGAAAGCGGTAAGACCGGGAGTACTTTTTGGCGAATACTGGGTAGCAAGTTTTCGTCATTCTCATAACCTATCCACGTCTTCTTTCCTATAATTACAGTAGGAGCCTCATTCAATAAACCTCGCCCTTTCTTTAGGATAAGTACAAAGGGTAAGCACACGATAAAAGCAATACCAATAATTAAATCAAAGCACCGCTTTAAACGCATATTTGAAGGGTCCGTAATATTGTATTGTACTTGTTCGGTTATCCATTCACCTTTTTCATTCTTGCCACTGGCTCCTAATAAACCATCATTGTGCAATCCTGCTATTGTAAAGCTATATCGAGATCCTAGTTTAGTCATTTCTTCAAAAATACGTTGATGCGAAAGATCGCTACTACAAAAGATGATTTCGTTGGCTTCCATGTTTCTAGCCACTGAATCTAGGTTTTCTATAGATGATAAATACACATCTTCATCTATAGATTCCTTAGAAGGGTAAATACTTCCTAAAATAGCCGCATCTGGATATCCATTCTCAATTACGCTTGAAAGTTGCGTAATCGACTTTTGCTTTCCTACTAATACTATCCTTTTATATCCATCTTTTTCATATCGCCAAATCTGATACAATAGGTAGTTCCAAACTTTCTTAGTATGAAAAAACAATATGAGCATGGCTGCGATACTTAATACGAGGACACCTCTGGAAAATCGGTATTGTTCTGGCAATAGTGCATATACACTTAGCATGGAAAGGATGGTACCTAGGCTTATCCATATATATCTTCGTTGTTTTGCATTGACATCATAATGTCCTATCATATATAAAATAAGAACCAAGAGCAGCACGGCAGATATCATATATACATAATAACCGTTTTGAGAGAAGTGTGCGGACGAGTCAAATACTATAAATTGCCACAACTCTGATATTCCTTTGATCACACCCAAGCCTAAGGCCAGATCTGCTAAAATGGGTAAGATTCCTTTGAATCGATTCTTTAAAAAGCTTAATGTTCCAAACACAATGATAGCTAACTGCAAGATCAGCAAGTACAACCAGGATCCAGGGCCTCCAAAATGTTTTTTTACAAAAATCTTCATGGCCCCATAAAAAGATCGGATATAATTAAAAGACGCTTTTTTAGTGCTTTCTCCTTTATAGTGAACGGTGCTTGCTCCAGAAATATAGTGGTTAGTAAATCCGCCCTTCTGAATACGATAACTTAAATCGATATCCTCACCATACATGAAGAATGTTTCGTCTAGCAGGCCGACGGTTTCCAAGGTGGACATTGGAATAAACATATACGCACCACATAAAACATCAATTTCGTGATCCTCATCCTTATCCAGATGACCTAAATAGTATCCATTAAACAGAGCCGAGTTTGGAAATAACTTTCCAAGACCAGAAAATTTACAGAAGGATGTCCATATGCCTGGATAGCCCCTTTTTGACTCAGGAAGATAATGCCCTTTCCCATCAATTAAACGAACACCAATAGCACCACACTTTTCTATCGATTCCGCTTTTTCAATACACTTTTTTATGCAGTTTGGACCTAGAATGGTATCCGGATTTAAAAGCAGAACATACTTCCCTTTTGCTTTTTGTATTCCAATGTTATTGGCTTTAGAGAAACCTACATTTTCGGTATTCTTTATGTACTGAACATTAGGAAAGTGGCTGTTAACCATCGTTGCAGAACCATCAGTTGACGCATTATCTACTACGATTATTTCTATAGTAGTGCCTGATCTATCATTACGGATAGAGCGAAGACACTGCATCAAGAAGTGCTTTACATTATAATTTACGATGATGATGGATACATCAATCATTTGATAAGCTATTGAACCGCTTTTTGTGAATAGGGTCTTCTATTAGATATAGAGCGACCTAAGGTTAGCTCATCAGCGTAAGAGATTTCACCTCCAAAAGCTACCCCTCTAGCGATCGTGCTTATATTGACATTCTTGCCTTCTAACAGTTTTGCTAAGTAGAATATGGTAGTTTCTCCGTCTATAGTAGGGCTTATGGCCATAATTAACTCGCACTGGTCTAATGCTGAAATACGATTAACTAAGGCTTCAATATGAAGATCGTCGGGTCCAACTCCTTCAAGGGGTGAGATAACACCCCCTAATACATGATATCTTCCATAGTAGCTATTCGTCTCTTCAATTGCAATCACATCTTTTATACTTTCTACTACACAAATTACTTGCTCATCACGATTGGGGTTTGCGCAAATGTTGCACGTTTCTGTATCCGAAAAAGTATAGCAACATTTACAAATATGAAGATCTTCCTTAAGTGCCTTCATAGCCGTTGCTATTTTGTCTTTTTTGCCATACCCTTCTTGTGCCAAGTGCAAGACCATGCGTAATGCTGATTTTTTACCTACACTAGGTAGGCTTGAAAAGGCTTCAACCGCCTCTTGTAATATCTTAGATGATAAGTTCAAGCTAACTGGTTATGTCTTAAAATATCTAGACTAAAGGTATGAATAATGCCACATTTGTGTGTTTCAAGGAAGATATTATAGTTTATATTGCAATGATTGGCACACATTTTTCCCAATAAAAACAAACAAGCAAAGAATCAGTTTATATTTTTGAGCAAAAGCTATACAAATGGCAGAAATAATAAGAATGCCCCGGTTAAGTGATACCATGGAAGAAGGGAACATTGTGGGGTGGTTAAAAAAAGTTGGTGAAGCTGTAGCGCCTGGTGATATCTTGGCGGAGGTAGAAACGGATAAAGCAACCATGGAATTGGAAAGCTTTGAAACGGGGACACTTCTGCATATTGGTGTACAAGAAGGTCCAGTCCCAGTTGATTCGGTTATTGCGATTATTGGAGAAAAAGGAGAGAATATAGAAGAAATATTAGCGAATATTAAGGATGAACCTGTGGCAGCTGCTGAGGAAAAAGTAGAAGAAAAAACGCCTGCTCCTGTAGCTGCTCCTGCACCTGTGGCAGCCCCGCCAGCCGCAAAAGCGGCAGCCCCTGCTCCTATTCCTACTATGACATCTGGTGATGGTAGAATTAAAGCTTCACCACTTGCGAAAAAGATGGCTTCTGAAGCAAATATAAACATAGGGCAAGTCCAAGGAAGTGGTGAAGGGGGTCGTATCGTAAAAAGAGATATCGAAGCATTTATTGCATCAGGTGGACAGACGGCACCTTCTAATGGAGCCATGATAGCTCAAGCCATAGAAAATGATTTTGAGTATGGTGATATGCCTGTTTCTCAAATGCGGAAAACGATTGCTAGGCGATTAAGCGAAAGTAAATTTGGTGCTCCACACTTCTACTTAACCATGGAAATTTCTATGGATGCAGCCATGGCTGCTAGAAAGCAAATGAATGAAGGTGAAGATCAGCGCATTTCTTACAATGATATGATTGTAAAGGCTAGTGCCGCTGCTTTACGAAAATATCCAAATGTTAATTGCTCTTGGCTAGAGGATAAAATCACTTACCATAAAGAAATAAATGTCGGTGTGGCTGTAGCGGTTCCTGATGGTTTATTAGTTCCTGTTGTAAAAAATGCAGACCTAAAAACGCTAAGTACTATATGGCATGAGATTCGAGATTTGGCTGGAAAAGCTAAGAATAAGAAGTTAGGCTTGGATGAAATGCAAGGAAACACATTTACTATCTCAAACTTAGGGATGTTTGATATTGACGAATTTACGGCTATAATTAACCCACCAGATGCTTGCATCTTGGCTGTGGGTTCTATCGTCGAAAAACCCGTTGTAAGAGATGGTCAAATTGTAGTTGGTAATACGATGAAGGTAACGCTGTCATGTGACCACCGCGCTATAGATGGAGCGACCGGTGCTAAATTCCTTCAGACATTAAAAGAATATATGGAGAACCCAATGAAATTATTACGTTAAAATTTAATTAGGGTTAACATAAAAAAGGGGATGCAATTGTTGCATCCCCTTTTTTATTCATTAGTGTTTATCTTATCGTTGGATAAGCACTTTTTCTGTACGTATTCCTTTATCAGAGTTCGTTTCTACTAAGTAAAAACCGCTAGATAATTGTGACACATCCATTTGTACATTATTCGTACCCACTTGTCCTATAATACGCTGTTGATTATATAGTCTACCCATCGCATCTCTTAATTGGATAGTTACATATTCTGCTTGCAATAACTCAAGATTTACATTCATTACATCTTGAACTGGATTAGGGAATATTGAAATGCCTGTTACAATCTCAGTATCTACTATGCTGGAAGTAAACGCATTCGCTGGACTATCAATTCGCAATATAGAAAATGGCTCATTTCCTTCAATGATAGGCTTAATGAGTACGTCTCCTGTCCAATCCAATAATTCAATACCTGGCTGTTGGCCCGTACCATCCCAACTAGACATTCCGTTACTTCCTCCATCAAAGATTAGAATCTTTAAACATTCTACATCTTCTTGAGGGAATGGCAATTGGACTTCAAAGTTATACGTCGTGAAGGGCTCATCGAATGGTCCGAATGATTTGATTGTCGCCCCTAGGTCATCGTATACTTTACCTGAGGTTTCTGATGGGTTTGCATCTGTATGTACCCGTAATGTAAAGGCCGGCTCTTCGATCGGATAGTAGTTTAATGTTCCCGATCCATTCACGATCCTATCCTCAGGGATAGCCTCACCATTGATACTTGTACTGGCTAATTCTATATTAGTAAGCCCTTGTTCCAATGCAAAAGGTTGAGATGAGGTACTTACTTTTCTGAATGGCTCAATAGGGCCTAAGAATGTAATTGGACCAGCATCTTCCCCATTTATCGTCATATCAAAGATGGCTTCCTCAATATCATTGGTACCAAAGTTAAATATCTCAGCTACGACTCGTTCTTCGGGATCACAAACGGAGCCAGAAGGCACGTTCACTGAAGCTAACATATCATTAGGTGTGTCACTAAATCCTAAGGCTCTATCCCACCATGCCGGATCATTAATAAATTGTCTGTACTCATCTCCATACATATGGAATACACCTTTGTTTGGTCGAATCACAAAAATAGATGGGTAATAACTAACACTGAAATAGCTAGCCCATGACGCATTATCCACCATATTATAGTGAACACCATCCAACCAATCACCTGTCGTGTTTGTGCCCGTTCCTTCTAAGTCAGCTTGCGTCGTAGTATTATCCGCTTCTGCTCCTACAATTCTAAGTACATCTTCTCCATCAGGTCCATATTGATCATATAGATCTTCAAGCATACCTGATTGATGAAAACTCCAACAAGGGCCACACCAAGTGGCAAAAACATCTACAATTACGACTTTATCATCATCTAACCATTGGAAGATATCCACTTGTTCCCCTGTCACTACATCTGTTCCTGTAATGGTTTGATTTAGTACTGAACCATCCGCTAATTGTCCAAAAGAAAAAGAAGCCCATGCGGTGCAAAGGCAAAATAGTAGCAATTTTTTCATATTTGATTTTTAGAAATTTCTAAACGATTTACCCATTTAAGATAGGGAACAAGATTCCCATTTTGTAATAGATTAACTAAAAATCAACAATTGTTGCTTGTGAGCGGTACCGTTTACGGATTAATAATGATTTTTTGAATAATATCTTTTCCAGTATTTGTGCGATGCTTTTTAATGTACACGCCTGACGGTATCTTTTCCTTACTAGGTTTATCACCTATATATTTTAGTGTTCCATTTATATCATACCACTCCGTTTCAGAATTTTGAATAGGCTTCGAACTTGGAATGCAATCTCCTATTTCGGCTAAAAACTCTGCACCAGCTATAAGCTCAAATCCAGCTTGCAGACTTATGGTATCACCTGCGATAAAGGTTGCATTGATACCGTCAGCCATATTTCCATCAGACTCTATTTTACTAATAGCACTATAGGTTTCAGAATTAATATTGCCAGTAACTATCAACTCTTCTGGGCATTCGTCTTCAACAGTGACGCAAAAATTAGTTATCTCTTCCCCATTGAAATCTCCACCTGAAGCTTTTATTTCACCTGTGTTCAACTCTGTTAAGGTATATGATCCAGTACCGAACCCACAGCAAATGCCATCTCCATAATAATCTATGATAGTAAAATCATAGCAGCCTTCTTGCAAGCAAAGATCTATACTAACTGTTTGATTATCTTGGTTAGCATATCCTAAACTTTGATATTGGTACTCGCCTGTCGCACCTGTGATCCACCAAGCTGTCTCTTCTGGATAATCATCTAAGGTAATACTCAATTCAAATGGGAAACAATCAGCGATAGCATCGCAATCTCCATTGGCTGTTATTGTACTTGATCCAGGTGCTTCTATAGGGACTCCATTAGCTCCTTGATTTCCAACAGGCCCAATGCCAAACATATTCCCATCACCAGTAGCTACTCGTCCTTCTTCATCAAATAGCCGCCAAGCTATTTCGTTTGCTTCGGAACCTGACCCAGGTGAACAAGTAAGATTCAGCACATCTATATCAGATACTGATAAAACAATTGTTTCGGATGTCGTACCAGAAACGGGCCCTGAATATGTATTTACAATACCATTTATATCTACTGAAATTTCTTGGTCGGCATTCCAACCATCTTCCTTGGTATCCCACAATACTAACTCATAATCACAAACAAAGCACGATGGATCAGACGAATCAAGTATGTCAATGAAAAGAACCTCAGACTTTGTATCAGAGCCCGCGCTATTTGTTGCCGTTACACTTACCGACAAATTACCACTTGTATTCAAGGTAACGATCGGGTTTTCTTCAGTTGAACTAGTCGGACTTACACCAGCTCCAGAGAATGTCCATGACCATGACGTTGGGTTATTGGAAGATAAATCTGTAAATAATACCGTAGATCCTGCACATAGTTGTTGATCTTCGACTGGACTAAAATCAGCTACGGGAGGGTCAGGGGTTTCGCAAACCACTGCGTGGTCTGCCCACATGTCATGATTAGCTGTAGATTCCATTACCGTACTTTGGTCTTCTGTAAACATCCACATGCACGCATCATTTACGTAATCCATGAAGTTGAAGAAAAAGTCCAATTCGCTACAACTATTTTCTGCATCTGTGGTGCAGTCATTTTCACTTAAACTTGGACAACCATAGTTCTCTGTGTTCTGTTTTGGAGTATCGGCAATACCGTCTCCATTATTACATGTTCCAAAAAAAACATGCTCTAAACCAAAGTAATGGCCGACCTCATGCGTTCCCGTTCTTCCTAGATTGTATGTACCATCATTATTAAGAGATGCCCCTGATGAACACGATACACCTGGACCACCAAAGGAACTGGCAACAATTACGACACCATTTCCATCTGGATCTGCTCCTCCTGCTACGGGTGCTTGGCCTAAGAAGCCTAGTTCGTCTGTTACAAAAATATTCATATAACCACTCCAACAAGGTGCGGATGGCCAAGACTCGGCCCCTACCGTTATAGCTGGATCACCATCCACCAAGCCAGAACAACTGGGATGGTCATATTTTGCTAAACAAAACTCCAAGCAGGTTCCTGTACCTAATACATCTGCTGGAAAATCAGATGGACAATTTGTAGAAAAATCGTCATAATTAGAAATGTCAGCATTGGTAGCTGAAAAGTCTTCATTTAAAACAGCCAACTGAGCATCCACAACATCCTGAAGACACGTCATATTGGAGTCATCAATGTTACCATAAAAATGGACGGCTACTGGTATTATTATCGTTTCAGAGCAGGCTATGCTGCGCTCCTCTTTTGTCATTGAAGCTCTAGATTCGGTATATGAGGCATACCACTTTTTAAAGCTATCCTCTTCTAAAAGCGACGCCATATAATGATCCGTATTGCAACGCTGATGGGATTGTGCTGTACCTTTGAAATGAAGGCAAATAAATAACAATACCCACGTTAGGGTGATGTGTTTCAATGTCATAGTCTGTGTCTAAAATATGTGAGTCATACTGGACTCGAACCAGTGACCTCTGCCCTGTCAAGGCAGCGCTCTAAACCAACTGAGCTAATGACTCTAATGTAACTGAAGGGATGAATTGCAAAGAGTATAATTGCCAAACAAAAATAGACAAATATGGTGAAATGAAAAGATCATTAACATGCAAATTGCCTTGCAATAAAAATGAACGATTTTGTCGAAAGTAACATGTCCAAACTATTTTATTTTTTGCACCAAGGATATGGAAGGTAGGCTGAAAGCCTAGTCCGAAAGCATGAGATGCTGTAGGACCGGTCGCTAGATCCCGATATACTATCGGGAAGCCTGTAATAGCCTGGTGGCTCGCTGAAAAGCGAGCCAGGTGCCCATATAATCATAAACCTTCCTTAAAATATGGGCGACTAACTATAGACATTGGACAAGATTAAACTATTTGTGCACAAAAAAGAAAGGCGACTCGCCTATGCAAATCGCCTTTATTATTAATCTAGAATAATCATTTTTTTAGTGTCGTTCCATTCACCATCGCTGAACCTGTAATAATAAACACCCGAAGTTAGGATTAGATCCCTGTTTAAGGATATGATATTACCTCCTCTGAAAAGCTCATATGTTCTATTCAAAATTAGTCGATTGTTGGCATCCAACACCTCAAACTGAACTTGTCTGTTTTTATCTGATAAGACTTTAATCAATGTTTCATCAATAAACGGATTAGGCTCATTTTGGTACACAGTAATTTTAGGCTGATCAAATTCTATACTTATGTTAAATCGTTCCAAGTTTTCATTGTATCCCTCTGAATTAAGAATTACATCTACGCTTTGAATGATTGCATGGTCTTCTAATTCATTGGTTCCCAAATAACATAAAATCTCTCCCTTTTGAACATTCTGTGCAATAGCATTGCTCCAAGTGAATCGAATAGCACCATTCGAAACAAACGAATGTATCCCTTCTAAAGCTCCATCTTCAAGATGCGTAATATTTCCTCCAGATATTGCAAGATGCAATTGTATGCCAGATAGTTGTAAATCCTCTGTTGCTCTAATGGCTAATCTACCATTACCAACTTTGCTTGCTGTTAGCTTAATTTCTTTGTTATTTCTTGACTCACTTTCATCGGATGGATTGACCGCTGAACCATTGATGTCTCCAATTTTTATTCCAACGAAATCATTAAATAATTCATGATCGCTTAGATTAGAAACATAGACTTTTTCATCGAATATAAATGGGTTGGTATAATCTACTTCTTCACCTTGCACCGCGAACCTCCAGCTGGTATTATCTGGAAACTCATTAGTCATGCCAAGTATGACTCGTCGTATGTCTACCAAATCCGCAGCTGTTATAGTCTCTGAGTGATTTACATCTGCAGCAATTTTTTGATATGCTGATTCAAGATCTTCAATCCCTAGAATATGTCTTTGGATCAATACAATATCTAGTGTAGTTATACCATTATCAACGTCATCATTTTTAGATGGTTTGATCATGTAATCAACACCTATGGCGTTTTGAGTGAACATATAATTACCAGTTTCATTTGTCATGTTAGAAATTGGAAATTCAGGTAACTCAGCTTCTAAAAAGACTTGCACGTTTTCTACCATCATTCCATAGTCAGTTTGCACGTTACCACCTATTCTTGCTGATCCTTCTACCACATTGTCACAGGCTTCATTATTATCTTGAAGTGTCAATTGAATAGTGCAGAAATCATAATTATCACATTCATCCCATACATAAACATCAACATCAATTACGCCGTTTTCCGACATAGCCAAATCATCACAAGTAAATCTTTTGCTAGTACAGCGACTATTACTATCATATCTAGGGTTTGATTCGATTGGGTCATCTAATCCAGCCGGACCAAAGCTCCATCGAAGGAAAGTCTCTTCCGTGCAATTATCACTACTACCCAATTCGAAATCACATGCCCACAGTGTAACATCCCCATATGGCAATTCCATGATAGCGGTACTCACATTTAGGCAATATGGTATTGGTGCTTTCTTATCTTCTATTGTAAAGAAGGTGGTTGCACTTGTGACGTTGCCACATCCATCGGTGGCTTTCCACACCACTCGATGCTCATATTTACTGCCTTCTATTTCTTCAGGTAATGTAATAGTTAATGCTTCACAACTTGCTGTTGGAGCAATGTATAGTTCATTTATTGGAGTCCCAAAATTAGGGTCGAATGCAGAAACAAAGCTGCTAAATTCATAGTCGACTGTCCAATCGCCCCAAACATCAACCATTACTTCCCACTTAATCCAGTCACTCATACAATCACTTAACGTATCGCAGGCTACAGCTGTGAGCTCTGCAAATCCATTACAAGTATTATCAACGGCAATACAAATATCTTCAGCGGCAATTTCAGGCTTCTCTGAATCATAAAACTTGAGTTCTTGAGTATGTCGATACGTCCCAACTTCAATATCATCATTAGTCCCAAAAATACCATCTGCACCCGCAATCCTTGGATCATCACCAAATCGATCTTGAACACACCAATTGATCAACGTCCAATGATGTAGTATTTTCATACAAGCACCATCCTCAAACATAAATGTGTCGCTTTCCAAATTCCATCCAATCAAATCACATGTCTCGTTTGGCCATGTTGGTAATTCTAATTCATAGTCTGCGCAATCAATGGTTTCGTTATCCGGCCAGCTGATTCGATCCGCACAATATGGTTCATCCGGATTGACACATCCAATCGGTTGATATGTACCATCATCAAATGGTCCTCCTGCCCAGTTTGGATTCCAACAACTCTCCCATTCTACGGTAATCAACTGATCACATTCTATATCGTACCAACTTGTTACTTCCCCAGTACTTTCATCTCTGCTTAGAACGATGTCCCAGGTTCGTCTGATGGTTCCTTCATTGCATACATCATCGAAACTCAATGGCGTATCACGCTTGATGGCTACTTCAAAATTATCGCAAACTCCTAGAGCAGATGCAAAACCTGTCTTATCTAAATCTTCAGGATCCCATCCACAACAGACGGTCACATCAGGTGGACAAGTAATGGTGGGTCTAAGCTTACTTTCGACACGAATATTTGTCCAGGTCTCATTGTAATTATCATCTGGTGTATTTGGAATCATGTCTGATCCATTATCCCAAACTCTCAAAATCACCGCATGTATCCCAAATTGCGAACCTATTTCATCAACCTGGTCTAAGTCTGCACAACAGAACTTTACATAATTTCCATTGTCAGTATCGTTTAGATTATCATCTGTATTACCATTATTGTTGAAGGTAATATTGTTGTTATAATCATTCAGTCCTAAGTTGCCACAAGCATCCGAATCATCTACTCTTCGGATTTCAAATCGGACAGGACCACAATCTCCATCATGACTTCCATTATCTACTGTGTTGGCAAATAACTTAGCAACACCGTTAGCATCATTTACATTGGAACTACCGCCTCCGGTCAAGGCAATGACGATATCTTCCTTCGCGATTGGGGTCGGCGGGGCATCGTCTACTATTGTGATGTCAAACTCACAGATGGTTCTGTTTCCACATTCATCGGTTATAAAATATCGAACAGTGGTAACACCTTTTTCTAAGCCTGACAACAAATAAGCAGGTTCGCCCGCTTCGTCCTCAATATCTGATAATTCACCAAATAAGCTATATATCTCAAATTCAAAATTGCTACAATGGTCTGTTATATCTCCTAAGGATGGTAATACTAATTCTGCTTGACAATCCCATGGATTTGTACTTATAGTGATATCATTAGGACAAGGGTGCAAAGCAGGAGCTGTTAAATCCAAGACTTTGATAATCTGGTAAAATTCTCTAGGATTTTCGAATGGCACATAATCTTCACACATATCTCGAACTTTCCATGTTCGAATAATTTCATAGCTTCCACCACACAGCCAAAATATTTCATCAGAATAAGCATAGCTCACATCACATAAGTAACCTAAAGAGTCGATTCGAACTCCACCTAATGTCGGATAACCCAATGCTTCAGGATCGACAATCTCTGGGTTCTCCCACACTTCATAGCACTCAAATGGATTGTCGAATCCATAATCTGGTGGTGCAACTACATAGTCTAAGTCACAAGGCAAAATCGTAATAATTTGCTCACAGCTAACTTCATTTCCTTCATCATCTTGAACATACCATGTACGAATATATCGTCCTCTTGGAGTCGAACATTGTCCAAAGTCCTCGAATACGTCTTCATAGTCAATAATCACATTTGGCTCACAATTCAATACTGTGACTTCTCCTGTAATTAGTTGACCAAATTCAGGACTATTTACATTATTATAGGTAGCATCTGGATCTTGCGAACAGAAGATGGTGACATCATCTGGACATTCTATTTCAGGCAATTGCTTTTCTTCTATGAGCATAGTTCCCCAACAGGAGTTACCTGAACCATTACAATCAATAATGGACACATTGAATGTTTGATTGACATCTGTTTCGTCAAAGAAATTATCATGTGGCAAGCCAGATTCATCTTCAATTTCAATGCATAGAAACTCAGGGCAGAAATTTTCATTTCCTTCCAGGATATGGTCAGGTTCGAGGACAAACTGACACCATTGATCAAGTGAAACATTGATATGATTATTGCAAACCATATACGATCCAAAATCAAAATCTGGGTTATTGATGGTTACGTTTATATCGCAACTGGATTGATTTCCACTTGCATCAGTGGCCACCACATTGATAGTATGTGTGCCTTCTCCTAAGTTATCAAAAATTGGAGGATCCGTTGTGATTTGCACATCACAGTCAACACTTGCAATTGGCAAATCTTCAAATAATAATTCACATTCAGATAATGACAAATCTATGGTAATATCTGGCGTACTACAATCGAGTACTGGAGCCGTAGTATCCTCTAAAATCACAATTACTTGGCAATAGTTTGTATTTCCACAAGGATCGCTTGCTGTCACAATCACTGGATTTTCACCTAAGTCACCACAATCCAATTTTGGTGGTGAAAAGCTAAAGTCAATATTTGGAAAACAGTCTGACCAAGTATCTAATAAATCAGCCTCATTTGGATAATAAACGATATCTGTTCCTAGATCTACCACTACAGTATCCAGACAATTAATCTCTGGTGGAGCATCATCAAGTAAGGTGATTGCTTGAACAGCAGTGGACATATTTCCACAAGGGTCAGTAGCCTTCCATGTTCGGAATATAACTCCAGCGGTATCCTTACTGCATTCTTCAATGAACATATCCATGAAACTGATTTCCAAATTCTCAAACGGCGCACAATTATCAAATATATCTGGAACTCCAGTGATATCTGGATCTGGCTCAATACTCATGCACTCATCTACCGTGAAATCAGGAGGAAGGACAATTGTTGGCGCTGTAGTATCGATGTGAGAAATGACTTGTTTCCAGGTCATCGCATTCATACACTCATCCGTAACCGTCCAGAATAAGGTATCCACATACTGATAGTAATCACAACTGTCTGGGTCATCACCCATTCCAGAAACATAAAGCTCATCGATGAGCGGTTCCTCAGTACAATTGTCCATCACGTGATGTGGCAATAAATGGAATGTATCGACGTCTAATTCGCAGGATAAAGTAATATCCTCTGGAAGGCCAGACATCAAAATTGGATCTTGAACATCCTCAATAAATACTGTAAATGTGCAGGTCGCTACATTGCCATCATTGTCTGTAGCTTCATAGCTTATGGTATAACCTGGATCTTTATTGACATCAAGGAAGCTTCCTGATACAGGTCCAGCTACTTGGACTATGCTTCCATCAGACATAATCTCATCGCAATTGTCGCGCGCAACAGGTATTGACCAATTGACGAAGGCTCCGCATTCGTCTGGATCATTGGCAAATATATAAGGGGTAAGAGGACAATTGACGAAATAAGGTGATAGTTCATCGACTACATTGACCATGAAATCACAAGTGACTGCATTACCGCTGCAGTCGCTTACAAAATAAGTCACAGTGGATGTTCCTTCTTCAAAATCAAAAATTGTTGCTGTCGTGCCTGAACTCAATACACTGGCTAGATCAAACGGTCCATTGACTGAACCATCTGGGTCTGTGATAGTGTAGCTGTATTCTTCTATTCCGCAATTATCAGTCGGCATTGGATGATCCCAAGCAAAATTACTATCGCAAGTATAAGTCTCTGTAATCTCGCCACCCCCCATCGGACAATCTAATACAGGATCTTCATCATCAATAATATTGAATGATGCTTCTGTTGTTGTTATATTACCACAATCGTCTGTTGCGGTGAATCGATAAAGTGAACTACCATTCAAATCACACGCATCTAAATCTTCGATTAGGTTATATGTCCAAACAATTGGTTCGCTACAAATGTCTGTTGCTATTGCACCTGCATTGTTAGCTAACCATGCATCTAATTCATCAAGATTGCCAGCACCATCACAAAGTACCTCCATATCCATAGCCTCAGTATCTATACTTGGAGATGTTGTATCTTCTATAATAAAGTCTGCAATGCTTGCAGAAGAGACATTCCCACACATATCTTCTACTGTGAACATGTAGGTACTCGTTGTTGTGCTACCGCAATTGTCAATAGTATTCATTAAAGTGAATGACCAAACTAACATAAGGTCATCTGTACATGCATCGGATGCTAATGCTGCTCCATTGTTCCCTAACCAAGAATCAAGATCTGCTGAATTGCCAGCACCATCACATTCTACAATGGTGTCCTTGGCAGGTGAAGTAATGATCGGCGGATAGGTATCGATTATTTGAATATTGGCCACTTCTTCTGAGAAGTTTCCACAAGCATCTGTAGCTCTAAAAGTTACATCGACTCCAACAGCGGCTGTCTCGCATTCTGTTTCAACCGCTGTAAAGTCATTTGAATAGATAATCAAGGAACAATCATCTTCGGCTTCACCAAAACCGACTGCGTCTAACCAATGCTGAACTTGGTCATAAGGGTCTGTTGAACCATTACATTCAATAATAAGATCAACAGGTGTTTTTTCCCAAACTGGGTCAGTCGTATCATTGATTGTTAAAGTCGCAGTTGTCGTTGAATTAAGACCACAGTCATCAGTTGCTGTGAATGTAACCGTGACACTTTCGTCTCCATTACAAGCCCCTGGATCAAAGCTTCCATAATCATTGGACCAAGTCACCTCTCCACAAACATCTGAAGCTTCAGCTCCACCATTACTATTCAACCAATCCAACAATTCTGCAGCATTACTTGAACCATCACATTCAAGGACAATATCCATGGCTTCAATATCAATGACGGGTACTGTAGTATCTATGATAATAAAACTTGCATCGGTCGAAATCGAGTTTCCACATTCATCCGTAGCAACAAATCTATACATCCGCGTATCCGTAGCTGCACATCCAGATTCGATAATCAATAATTCGTTTGCCCAAGTCACCATACCACAGAGGTCTGAAGCAACAGCACCTCCATTACTTGCTAACCAAGCTGTTAGTTCAGCTAAGTTTCCGCTACCATCGCATTCTACTGTTTCGTCTGCAGCTGGGGTATCTATACTTGGAGGAGTAGTATCAACAATAATAATAGTTGACGTACATATACTTGCATTCAAGCATGCATCCGTTGCTGTGAAGGTCACTATTTGTTCACCTGTATCTCCACAGCCATCGGTAAATCCAGCATCAAAAGTATTGGTAATCATGACATCAGCATCACATAAATCTGTAGCAACAGCATCATCTAACCAATCTGCTATATCTGCTGCATTATTGGCATCTGCGCATTCAAGAACTATATCATCTGGGCAAGTGATTTCTGGTGCAGTCGTATCCTCAATTGTTATTGTTCGAATGCATGAAGAAGGATTCGAACAATCATCTTCCGTACTAAAAGTCACTGTATATTCGCCTGCATCGCTACAACTTGGGGCAAATATGTTTGGGTAATCATTGGTGACAAATAAAGATCCATCACATTGATCAATTGCTGTTGCATCTTCTAACCAGGCACTAATGATGGCATCATTGTTACTATAATTACATTCAAGAGTAATGTTAGCTGGACAGGTAATAACAGGTACAGTGGTATCCTCAATCGTAAAAATTGCTGAGGTCGTTTCTGCATTACCACATGCATCCGTCGCTGTGAAGGTCACTTCAATAGCTCCTGTGATTCCACAATCAATCACCAATGGACCCGTATAATCATTCGTCCATACCACATCACTACATACCTCCGTTGTGACTGTCGCTCCACCATTATTGGTTAACCATCCCAACAAGTCAGCACTCTGTCCCGTACCATCACACTCAACCGTCTCATCCACCGCATCCGTGATGATCGGTGCCGTCGTATCTTCGATCGTGAAGGTACTCACGCAACTCACCGTGTTAGCTCCACAGTCTGTAATGCTGAACATATAATCAAAGCCTTCTGTACCTCCGCAGCCACTGATGTTATTCACCAATATCGGATCATTGATCACAATGTCTGGACAGTTATCCATCTCAGCTAAAGCTGTTGCTAACCAGCCAGCTAAATCACCGGCATTACCCGCACCATCACATTCAACAACCAAGGCAGCCGGGCAGGTAAAGCTTGGAGCCTCACAATCCTCAACCACTACATTGAAGTCGCAACTGCTCACTGGATTGCCATTCGCATCCATGATCGTATAACTAACCAAGGTCATCCCTTTTTCGAAGACCGTTCCCAAGTCGACAACATCATCTCCATCTATATTATTTGTAATCGTAAAGTCTGGACAATTCTCTATCGCACTCGTATAGAATATACTCGCATCACTCTCCCAGGCGCATAAACCTTCCGTATTGCAAACCACCACATCATTGCTCGGACATAAGATCTGTGGATCATCAGTATCAATGACCGTAATCGTGAATTCACAGGTCTCCTCATTCCCACATCCATCCGTCGCAGTGAATACGATATCTGTAGCACCTAATGGGAAGATCATGCCTGATTCGATCCCTGATGTAAAGGCTACCGTCACTCCATTACAGTCTTCAGCAGCTGGAGTGCTATAGATTACATTCGCTGTACATTCATCTACATCGACACCAACGGTCATATCCATTGGACAATTGATAAAACTCGGAGGAGTCGTATCATCCGCTGCGGTAATGTTTAATATCAAATCCGTTGTTAAACATCCGTCGCTTGCTGTAAATGTTACTGTGATTCCCGCTGCATCTCCACAAAAATCTGGCAAGCTACCATCGTAATCATTCGTGATCGTTACCTCATTGCAATTGTCTGTCGCTGTAATCGACTGAAGCCAAGCTAATATCGATGCACTATAATCATCTCCGCAGGTCAACTCTAAACCAACAGCAGCATCAAAGACTGGTGCTTCCGTATCGGTCACCGTATACGTCGAAGTCACTGGCATGCCTTCATTGCCACATTCATCAATAGCTGTAAACATATAAGTGTACACACTTGTCCAACCACTTGCTTCGCATGTAGTCATTTCATTGACTAATGCATAACTGATCGTCACTTCGCTACAACTTCCTTCATCTGTCGTCATCGCAGTCTCCGCCCAATCAATCGGATCTGGAGATGCACAATCTACCGTCGTAGCTGACGGAGCTGTGATCATTGGAACTGTAGTATCTATGATGTGTGCATAGGCTACTTCAGATACTTCATTACCACATGGATCCGTAGCCGTGAAAGTATATGGAGTGACACTCGTCGTACCACATTGTATAACGGGTGTACCCGCTGTAAAACTCAATACAGGTTCACCACAATTGTCCACCGCCAACATGCCTCCAAAACTCGCCGCCCAGGCCGCAATCGCTCCGCCTGGATCTGCTGTACCATCACATTCAACATATATATCTGATGGAGATACTAACACTTCTGGGATTTGTGCGTCTACAATGGTTACCGTTCTAATCTCATCTGCCGCTGCATTGCCACATTCATCAGCTCCTGAAAAGGTATACGTCCATACACCTGCTTCGCCACATGTCCCTGCAAATGCACTTTCAAAGCTTGGTGTTAAGGTATTGTCACATACATCCACTAACAATGCACCATTTTCCCAAGCCTCTAAAATACCCGCCTCATCATCATCGCAGGCAATCGTGATATTGTCTGGCACTGTCAATACTGGTGGCGTGGTATCTTCTACCGTAAATACAGCCATCGTTTCACTTGAATTGCCACAGTCGTCCGTCGCTGTAAACACAACCTCGATACTACCCGTAATCCCGCAGTCAATCACCAATGGACCCGTATAATCATTCGTCCATACCACATCACTACATACCT
>JAHDDO010000029.1:41863-46702 GCA_020629315.1 Saprospiraceae bacterium
CATTCCCACATCCATCCGTCGCAGTGAATACGATATCTGTAGCACCTAATGGGAATAAGCCACCGGAAGGTATTCCTGATGTAAATACGACAGAAGCCACATCATTACAATCTTCAGCTACGGGGGTACTATAGGTTACAAAAGCATCACATTGATCAACATCTACCCCGACCGTTACATCATCTGGACAATTGATAAAGCTAGGAGGTGTGGTGTCATCAGCCATTATAATATTAGCGGATTCCATCACCATATTACCACAATCATCTTCCGCAGTCCATACTACTTCCATCATACCTCCGCATGCATCTGGCAAGCTTTCAAAGTTATGACTTAATTGAGGATCAGCATCACAATTATCAGTGACTGTTGCAGATCCTAACCATGCTATTAATGCCACTTCTACATCCATTTCACAAGTCAATTCTAAATCAGCTGGGACTGTAATACTAGGTGGGCTCACATCTTGTGTGGAGTAGGTTCCTACCTCAGTAAGCACATTACCACACTCATCAATTACGGTAAAACTATATGTATAGATTATTGCATCATCACAAGTGTTATCAACGCTCATCAAAGCGTATTCTACGATAGTCTCACCACATGCTTCTAAATCCACAGTGACAGCACTAGCTGCCCAAGCTTCAGGATCTGCTACATCACATTCGATGGGCCCTGGATCATCTGCTATGCTAACTTCAGGAGGCGTTGTATCAATAATGTGTGCATAGGCTACTTCGCTAATACTCAGATTTCCACAAGCATCCATCGCAGTAAAGGTGTAAGGTGTGCTAGAAGTAGCTCCACAAAGAGCTGCTGGTGCTCCTGCATCGAAAGATAAAACGGGTGCAGGGTCACATTGATCTACCACAATCATGCCTCCAAAGCTTGCCACCCAAGCAGCAATAGCTCCAGCAGGATCGTCTGTTCCATCACACTCTACATAAATATCATTAGGAGGAACCATTATGACTGGCTTGATATTATCTTCAATAGTGATATCCGCCATACAATCGACTACCTCTCCATCACAATTATCTTCAACGGTAAATGTCACTATTGTCATAGCGCCACAATCAGGTAAACTGGTAAAATCATTCGAGATCGTAACTGCACCACAATTATCAGTGGCTATTGCACTATTCAACCACACATTAACGAAAGATTCATTATTAACAGACCCACACTCAAGTGTTATCGATGAAGGACAAGAAATGCTTGGAGCTGTTGTATCCGTGATAATCACATCCGCCATAGTTGTTGCGGTAAGGCCACATTCATCCATCGCGGTAAATATTACTGTCGTCATTCCTACCGTTTCACAAGTAGGTATGATAGCTGTAAAGTTATGTGTCCAAGTCACTTCTCCACAAGCTTCTGTGCTGAGTGTGGCTCCTCCATTTGAGTTTAACCATTCTACGATTTCTTGGGATTGACTCGTACCATTGCATTCTAATTCGAGATTTGAAGCGGCTGTAATGACGGGATCTGTTGTATCTTCTGTGGTGTATAAACAGCTGACTGAAGATTCATTTCCTGCTTGATCCACCGCTATAAATTGATACGCTCTTTCAAAAGATGAACCACACCCAGATATTTCGTAAAGTAACGTTGATGTAACCATTAAGGGATCAGAACAATCCGCCGCATCTCCAGAGGAAATAATTGCAGCAATTGTCGAAGCAATCCACCCATCCACATCTTCTTCACCACATTCTACCGCAAGTTCATCTGTACAATCGATTATAGGTGCTTCACAATCCTCCACAATTACTTCAAAACTACAAGTGCTGACAGGATTCCCATTATCATCTTCAATGGTATAAGTCACAGTCGACATTCCCAAATTAAATATAGATCCCGAAGCTGAACCAGACGTGCCCGCTGGCACAACTGTTGCTCCTGTAATTTCATAAGTAATATCAAAGTCAGGACAATTTTCCATTGCACTAATAAAATCGACACTTGTGTCGCTAGACCAGGTGCAAGTTCCAGCATCTGCACAAACTATCACTGAATTACTTGGACATTGAATTTCAGGAATATCTGTATCGATGACTGTAATGGTAAACGTACAAACGCTTTCATTTCCACAATCATCTGTCGCCGTAAATTCAATATCTGTATCACCTAATGGAAAGTTCATCCCACTTGCTATACCATCCGTCAAACTGACATTAGCAACACCATTGCAGTCCTCAGCGACAGGAGTGCTATAAATCACAAATGCATCGCAAGCATCTACATCCACACCTACAGTCATATCGCTTGGGCAGATAATTGTGGGACCTTCCGTATCGGCAATGATGATCACATCAGCGTCTGCTTCTGTCGTTTCGCCACAAGCATCTTCAGCTGTCCATGTAACAGTCATTGTTCCTCCGTCACAAGTGTTTGGAATATTTGAAGGATCAAAATCATTGGTCAATGCCACACCATCACAATTATCGGTGGCTGTTGCACCATAAACCCAAAGTGCAATAGTACCTTCAATATTATTTCCGCAACCTAAGGTTAGATCATCAGGTATGGTAAGCATAGGTGCTTCATTATCCACTTCAGCAATAAGCATCGCTGAAATCATATCCGTATTTCCGCACAAATCTTCAGCTGTAAAATTGATCGTGATCGATCCGCCTGCACAAACATCAGGGTAGCTTCCATCCCAATCATTGGTCACAGATGCAGGACCACAATTATCAGATGCCGTTACACTAGCGAGCCAATTGGCCACAAGACCGGCTATTTCATCTTCGCATGACACTTCAAGATTTGCAGGCGTAGCATCAAATGATGGATCTTCTGAATCTGTTGCAGTTATGGTTTGGACAATCGGATTAGATTCATTACCACAATCATCCACAGCAATCCACGTTCGGGTCAAAATATAAGCGCCAGGACAACTGGGATCTGGCGAAAAGGTTTCAAAAAAGTTGACTTCAACATCGTCATCACAATCATCATTAAAATTTAGATCAGGAACTGCTGGCGCCGATTCATCACATTCTATTATTTGATTAGTTGGAGGTGCACCCATTAAAACTGGAGGGCTTGTATCATCAGCAAAAGAGATAATCTGAACACAAGTTGATTCATGACCATAATCATCAAAAAAACTATACGTTCTTGTGATTTCTGCAACTTGATCTGGACAACTCACTTGACCCGAAACTACATCACTAACTACAAGAAAAATATCCTCTACTGGTGTGCAATCATCATCTATGTCAAAATCATTAACATCAAAAGCTTCTGGAATGTCAGTACCACAGACCAAATCCTCCATATCCATTAAAATGGAACAGTCAACCACTGGTGCTGTCTCATCTTCTAGAAAAATTTCATCTGTAGATGCAGGATACAAGCCATTACATGGTTCCAAAACATTGCTTGGGTCATTGATATCCTCCACTGTGACAACTAAGGTTTGGAAACATTCCGGTAATGGAAAATCAAAATAAGCCCAGTCCCCGTAAGTATCAGGATTCGAACATGCAGGGAAAGGTCCAGGACTAGAAAATGCTACCTGTACTATTGGGGTGCTACAAGGCAACAAATTAGCTGGTGTATCATGTACAAAGCCAGAAGCAGGCACAACCATAGTTGGCATGGCGACTCCATCAATTGTCAAGGTGATAAATACAGTGGCTGCATTAAAGTTGGTGATATTCCCATGATAATGTTCAATGTAAACTCTTGCTGAACTACCTACTGTACAATAAGCTACTTGTGTAGAGTGCGCAAAAGAGTAACACGAGCATAGCAATAGCCCTAAGACGCTTAAGAAGCGTTGTAAGTTTTTCATACCCCAGGTTTGGTTGATTTAAAAAAGAATTACTAAAATATATATATATGAAAGATTCATATATCGAATACTAAAAGTATTTACCCAATTATTGGTATTTAACATTTGTCTTTGTGAAAAAGATGATTTTATAATTTGGAGGTATTCAGCTACTTTCGCAATACACAGAGTATTCATGAGAATAATACCTATAATCTTGATCTTTATTACTTCGTGCATGCCCTCCTCTATGAATGAGCATTCTAATAAAGAGTATAATTCTTCTGACCTTCTTCTTACATCGAATACCTATTGGTTTAAACACAAAAGAGCTAACGGTTACTTAATTGAACGGTTTTTTGATGGTACCGAAAAAAGTAGAGTGAAACTGATTAATGGGAAAAAACAAGATACCTTATATGAACGTTTTCACAGTCAAAAAATCAAAGCCAAATTAGTGTACAAAAACAATCGACTACATGGCACTCAAGTTGGCTTTCATGACAATGGACGTACAGCCTATTTATATCAATGCATTGATGGCAAAATCACAGGTCGATATGTAGAGTACTACCGAAATGGGCAGAGTCATGTCACTAGAGTATACAACAAGGACAAGATCCAAAGTGAGTCTTTACAAACCATACATGGAGATTATTTAAAGCATTATCAATGGGTAAATGGAGAAAAGATTGAATTTGAGGGAAATGCGAATTGTGCACCTGAACGTAGTGATTTAGATGAAATACAATAATTTGACATCAAAGTAAAGACATTCAAATAAAACCTATATCGCTATTGACTCGACAAAAATTCATGAATACGAAAAGCCACGATATGTTGATTTGACTATGTATGTGTTATGCTAGCTTTAGCCTAATACGTAAAAAAAATCATCAAAAGCAGCTTACAAATTACTACACTTAAGAATCCCCCCCCAATTTGGCCGCCAGGCTTCATCATATTATGTTGCCTTAGCAAATATCAATATTGCCGAAGGTTTTATTTTTTGCACCAAGGATATGGAAGGTAGGCTGAAAGCCTAGTCCGAAAGC
>JAHDDO010000030.1:0-15560 GCA_020629315.1 Saprospiraceae bacterium
TCCCAATTGGATGCTAAAGGCCATGAAGTTTAATAGGAAAAAAAGTCCAGTAAATTAAACTGTTTTTAAAGAAGGTAAGCCTCTTACAAATTCATCTCCAAGGAAAAGCTTGAAGTGCCCCCAAATCTATATCCTAAGGGTAGGCGTATAAAAATGGAAGCACTTCGGTGTAAATCAAGCATATCAATTGAGAAACCAAAAATCTAAATTTGGATTAGAAGTAGATTTCGTCTTTTTATTGCTTTATTATTTTTTCAAGACTAACAAGCTCATTATTTAGATTCGTAATTTGAACGAAGTGCAATCCTGCAGGTAGTTCTGAAATATCAATCACAAGAGAATTTCCACTGCAATGAATGGATTGAATAATTTGGCCATTAGGTGCCAGAATTTGGATTTGATAACTTTCCATTAATCCTATAATTTCAAAAAGCCCATCTGTTGGATTTGGAAGTAGTGTAATCGAATCCGCATCCAGTTCAATGTCCACACTTGTCAATTCGCAATTAGTATCAAAGTATGTGCATAAAATATCATCAATCACATTGAAAATAGAATCAGCAACTGATGAATCGTAATAACTAAGCATATCATCATATCGCTCACGGTGGTGCTCTTCTATGAACGGAACTATGTCATCATAAACTGATTGAAATTCTTCAAGATTATTTGGCACCAAATTTCTATAATGCAGTATTCTGTCTTTTATTCTATGTTCTTTTTCATAGTCATCTAATGCAGTAATCTGTTCTTCTGATGGAATGCTTCCCCAAATGTGCCAGAGTGGGGCAAAATTTAACCCAAGCTGATCCGAAGCTCCCTGTATATATTCGTCTGGGGAAAGTTCCCATGAACCTTGAGAAGCGGTTCCCAAATCAATTTGAGCATCGTACCAATACTGGTGTATCAGACCCAAGGTATCCCATGTAAATAATCTACCCACATCTGTATACTTAGCAACACCTCTCAATTGATACGATACTTGGTTAAAATCTGCAGGAAGGTTTTTTCTGAATTTAGGATCGAGTATCCAATCTAATGCTGCATTGTTCCCATCTAAATATTGAAAGCCAGAAGAATAATATAAGGAGGAATCTAATGACATGTCAAATACGTTATTGAACGCCATTACATTAGGGACATCTATATTCGTCTCCCATTCTTCATACATGGTCGGAATGCCATGTAAATGCCCTAGTTCATGGATGAGCGTAGTGGCGTCGTAGGTATTGATAAATATACTTGGGTTTATTACAGATATAGGCAAGGCTTCTACATCTGCTTCATATAAGTCTCCATTAGGTATGGAGATCGGGTATGAGGCCGGATACGTTCCTTGGGAATATAATTGCGGTTCACTGATCATATACTCCGCTCTTATTTTAGGTAAAGGCCTTCCTGTCATTATATTAAACTGGGCCATTATTTCATCAAAAGGGTCTAAAATAAGGTCAGCATTTGTTTCTATTTCTGCTAAGACTCTCGGAAAGGTAGCTTGGAAATTATTTGATTCAATATCTACCCAATTGACATAGGCATTTTCAAGATCTGATTGCCATTCAGATAGCGAATTTGAATATCCTGTTTTCGTACTATAGTAAGGTGATTTAATAACATTACTAAAGGTAAAGGCTATATCATTAAAGTTAGATCCATCTGGTAACACAACATAAATAGCACCACCAAAAGGGCTAGTAATCGTCATCGATGAATTATCAATAGGAAACTGGGTAGCCATTTTGGGGAAACGTTGAAAACCTCTAAAATCTTCTCGTAAATCAATGTATTGCGCCCCTACATGAATCATTACACCTGCATTGATTAGTGTTTCTGGTATAGATACGGTCGCTAGCTCCCCAGGCGCTACATAATATCCAGTAGGTCTTACCACGAACTCTTGTTGATTCAAGTAAAAACCAGGATCTGTATTATAATTTCCATCTAAGGTCACAGTTCCTGAAATCCGAGGGGCACTTTGGTCGATAGGGCCAGGTAGGATTTCATGGTCTAAGACACTAATTCCTTCCATTTCTGACACAAAGTCATTCGTATATAAATTATCAATCATATACTGAATAAGCATAAATTGCAATGCTCTCGGAGATTCTATTTCCATAGGGTCAATCCATTCTGTATAATAACTAAAGACAGATCCTTCCTCTTCTTCATAGGTAGTCATGTAATTTAAAACATCATCTGAAATAGATTCATAGGTATTGTCATCCCAATTATCTACTATTACTGTAAGGTAATCCTTCTGTTCAGAGGAAGAAAGTGGCGCTACATCTGTCAAATGATCGATCAACATATTCAATGCGTCAGAGACTTCTTCAGTGTCACCTACAAATGGCGGATTAAAAATGGTAAGATAATCCACTAATACTTCAGCATACGCATAATTCCCCCATTGCATATCATCATCCATCGCAGTCCCAAACCATAATTGCTGCTCGTTTAAAGAACTCTTTAAGATGGTAGGATCGACATACATAGGAACTAAAGTCGTGTGGTTATATATTCCATTCAACTTAAATACAATACTGGGTTTAGGGTTATTTAATCGCATAGTCATACGTAAGTCTATCCACTCATCTTCTTGAATGGTGACGTTCCAAATTCGTTGCCCAAAATTATCGCCATCGCCAAAGCCCATAATTATCCTAAGATCTTCTCCATCAAATTCAGTATATATGTCAAAGCCTAAAGCACCCCAATCAAAATACCTATTACTGACTAGTGCCCTCCTTCCCAATTCTCCATATTCTCCTGTTCCAGAATAAGGTTCTTCTAAATAGGTATCAGTAATCCTGAATCTTATATGAATTTCGACATCTTGATTTTCATCTATCGACTCATTTAACTCAATGGGTAAACTCATAAACTCATCGCCTTCTAAGCGAACAACTTGTACATCATCCACAGTCTCTATAGATGGGGATCCGTAGATAGTAGGTGAATATCCATTAATGTCATCATCAAAATCAGAAGTAAATGTAAAATCAGCTATTTGAGCTTGTGGATATACGATCCCAAAAACAGCCATTAAAAATGTAATCCTGAAAATCAAAGTCTTTGAAATGCATTTCATTGATAGATATTTTAGTATTTAAAGCAATGTTGTAATTCGTCACTTACCATATAGCTTGTTAGAATCTTTATGAGTATTAATTGAATCTTCTTAACAAATCACAAAGCAGCCAAAAAAATCGCCTGCCTACTTATTCAACAACTCAACTAATAAAAACCCTACGAAAAAATTTGAAACTCTAATTGGATAGCTTAAAAACACTGAAAGAAAGAGTAGCTTTAATGATTAATTTAGTGTCTTACTACATGATTAAATGGATGTGACTAAATCCGTATGTCAAGAAGAAACCTTTAAATCTATTTTCAGTGAACATGCTGAAGCACTTGTTAATTTTATCTTTTACAAGTCTGGCAACTATGCTGAAGCAGAAGATCTGATGCAAGATGCGTTTTCAAAACTATGGGAACAGTGCAGGAAGGTGCCTTTTGAGAAAGCTAAGTCTTTTTTATTTACTGTAGCAAATAACGCATTTCTTAATGTGGTGAAGCACAAGAAAATAGTTTTAAAATTTGAACAGAAAGGCCATAGTCAATTAAGTCAGGTTTCACCTCAATACCTGATGGAAGAAGCTGAGTTTAAAGAAAAACTCGAACGGGCGATTTCTGCGCTACCAGATAACCAGCGTACGATTTTTTTAATGAATCGTATTGATAAAATGAAATACAGAGAAATAGCCGAAAAATTAGGCATCAGCATAAAAACGGTGGAAAAAAGAATGGGTAAAACACTCATAGAATTAAGAAAAATTTCGAAAAATCTGTAGTGTTTTTACTGCTATAGTTGTTTTAGGTTTATATGGATTCAAATAACAAAGAAATATTACATGCAAAATGGCTAAGTGGAGAGATTAGTGATGAGGAGATTATTAGTCAATTAGGCGTGAATTCATTAGATGAGCTGCACAAAATAGTTAATGCTATAGATACATGGGAAATGCCTGCTTATAATACAGAAAGCGGGTATGAAAAATTTAAAAACAAACAAAGCCGGAAGACAATACCAACATCTAAAATTAGATGGATTCGATTATCAAGCATAGCCGCTAGTTTTCTACTCCTTATTTTTGCTTACACACAGTATACTAAAAAAGTTACCATTTATTCGAGTTATGCAGAAACCAAAACTCATATGTTTGGTGATGGTACCAAAGTGATGTTAAATGATGGCTCGTCAATTACTTATACAGAAAGAACCTGGGACAATAATCGGCATCTTGATCTTGTTGGAGAAGCATTTTTTGAGGTGGAGAAAGGAAGTCCGTTTATTGTAAATACATCTAATGGAACTGTTTTAGTCTTAGGTACAAAATTTAATGTTAGAGCTTGGGATGATAAACTACGGGTGGAATGTTATGAAGGAAAAGTTAAGGTTCAAGTACAAAAAGAAACCGTGATTTTGCAGAAAGGTGAGCAAGTTTCTGCGATACACAACAGCTTGCAGGCGAAACAGATTAGTACTAAAAAACGTCCCGATTGGCAAATTGGGCAATCCAGATTCTTTAACGAAAACCTGCGTGCCGTTTGCGATGAACTAGAGCGTCAATATAATACCGTTATTTCTCTATCAAATGAAGAGAAGACATTTTCAGGGACTTTTGTCCATGATAACCTCCGAGCTGCATTAGAGAGCGTCTGTAAACCTTTAGGCTTATCATTTGAAATTAACACTGAGAAAAATTCAGTTGTTATTGAGTAGTAGTAAAAAAAAATATTGCCTACTGTTATTGTTTTTATTCACCATAATTTGGAAGAACAATAGGCTGCATTGTCAGAACCAATCCTTAATTTTCAATCAAAGCTCCCTCGACAAGGTCATTCAAGAAATTGAAACCCAAACACCTTATATTTTCAATTATAACCCAGATGACTTAGCTAAGTATAATTTTACAGGCCAATTCACAAATGACAATATTGATGAAATTGTAGAATCCATTTTATCAGAGAGTCCGTATACATTCGAAAAAAATAATAAAACTATTATAGTGTATGAGGAGCCACCAAAAAACTACAGAATTTGTGGTTTTGTTGTAGATAGTTTTTCGAATGAAGCATTAATAGCTTGTAATATAATTGCACTCAATACAAATGTAGGTAGCCAAACGAATGCAGAAGGTTATTTTGATTTTGACATCGTATCTCAAAAGAACCAAAAAATTGAAATACGATATATCGGCTATAAATCAAAAACGTTCACTGTATCTAATCAAGAAAAAAATGAATGCCCAATCTACGCCTTACAAATAGATCCGGATGTTTTAGGTAGTGAAATTGTTATTTCTGACTACATTTTATCTGGTGTTACTCAAGGTGATCCATTTGGTGCATTTAATCTCAATTACGCTGACATAGCGCAGCAACATTCTAGTGTTGAATATGATATACTTAAAACCCTTCAAGTATTACCCGGCGTTCAAAGCATTGATGATAGTGCCACAGGTTTGCAAATTCGCGGCAGCACTCCCGATCAAAATCTGGTCATGTGGGAAGGCGTCCCTTTATATAACACAGGTCATATATTCGGAATGATTTCGGCAATAAACCCTTTCTCAATCAGAGATGTGACCTTATATAAGGGTGCTTACAATCCACGATTTGACCATCGTGTGGGCGGGGTAGTAGATATTTCTCTATCCGATTCAATAACTAATTCTTTTAATGGAAGTATAGGAAGTACCCTCACTGAAATGCACGCTAAAGCTGATATTCCAATAATAAAAGATAAATCCAAAATAGAACTTGCCGGAAGACATAGCTTTGGTTCTATTTACCAATCAGATGCCTTAAAAAGTTATACTGACAAAGTATTTCAATTTTCTTTAATTGATGATCAAAGATCCTATCCTGATCTTGATCTATTGAATACTGAACAATCACTTAATTATTATGACTTTCATTCCAAATGGATGTTTAAGCCTTCAGAAAATATAACGTTTAGCATTGGAGGCTATACTAATAATCAAGACTTTAGCTATTCGTATTCCTTTGACAATGACCCTTTTTTATCAAACGATAAAATCACATTAAACACCAGGATTTTTAATATCGATTCGAAATTTAAACTAACCGATAACTGGCTTAGCTCAGCATCCTTTTACTCTTCGTTTTATGGAAATGAATATGAAAAATTAGAAACTGAAAACAATAGTATTATTAACTCTTTTGATCAAATAAACAATATCAATGAAAAGAGCTTTACACTGAGCAATAAAGTGGAACTTTCCCACAAATGGAGTGTAGATGCAGGCTATGAATTAAATGAAAAAAAGGTAAACTTAGTAGTCCCAGAACCCATTCTAATAGATCAAGAGCTGATAATTAACCCCAATGAAACAGCCGTTTTTCATACTATTTTTCAAACGGCTAATTACACATCAAATAAACTGAGAATTAATGCGGGCAATAGATCCAGTTTCTACCTACAACAGAATAAATGGTTTCATTCACCCCGCGCTACTATTGAATTCAAACTAGGAGAAGCGCTAAAATTAAAATCAGACTATGGCTTGTATCATCAGTTCATAAGCCAACTAAACAACTTTGATGACAGACAAATTATCCCCGATAATCCATTATGGATTTTAAATTTTGAGAATGCTCAACTTTCTCAAAGAGCTAGAAAGATATCATTTGGATTTTCTATTGATAAAAATGGTTGGTTAATTGATCTTGATGCATATAGAAATCAAATTGATGGAATCAGTACCTTTTCTCCATCAAGGAGATTTATAGCCAATCTTTATGGTTTTTCACAGGGGCAATCAAGCGTTAATGGCATTGATGTACTAATAAAAAAACAATTTGGTGCATTTAAAACATCAACCAATTACACACTATCTAAAGCTGAATATACTTTCAATGAAATATCAAGCCAATCTTTTTTTGCTCCCAATGATATAAGGCATAATCTGCGTATAATGAATACCTACGATTTTAAAAATGTCCACCTCGGACTCCAGGCTAACTATCATTCTGGTTTACCTTATTCAAGCCCTAATCTTAGCTTTAATTCTGAAGACCCCAATGCAGAACATCCTTTTCAATATTTTATAGAATATGGCGAGCTTACTAACGCTAGACTACCCTATTACTTTCGATTAGATATGAGTATAGCCTATAAACATTCTTTCAAAAAAAGAAATCAATCAAGTCTTGATCTATCGTTTACATTGATCAACCTCCTTAATAGAGAAAATATCTTCGATAGAGAATATTATATTGATTTTAAAGAAACAAGTGAAAGTTACCGCTTGGCAAACGTAGATAGAGTACTATTAAGCAAAACGCCACTTTTGCTAATCAGGTACTATTGGTAAAAATAATCCACTTTTATTGGTCAGAATACCGCTTGTCTAACTTGAAATTTTCAGGATAAAAGGCCACAGCTGTCTTGTAAAAATCCATCATGTTCCTCATTACTGTTTCCAAATCGTCACTAGGATATTGGGTGGGACCAAACCATACCTTTTTACCCGGTGCATCAGCTGATATAAGGACAATTGGAACATTGGCAAGCTTGGCGATATGGTAAAAGCCCGTTTTCCATTCATCGCGAGGTGAACGTGTTCCTTCTGGTGTGATTACAAAAGCAATTTCTTCATGATCTTTAAACACAGACGCCAGTCTGTATACCTGATTTTTCTTGCTTTTCTTTTTATCAATATCACGGGTAATTCCGATAGCACCCAATGGTTTTAAAACTAAGCCAAATGGAAATTTTAGCCAAGCATTCTTTATAACCACTTTCAAAGGCAAGCCCCAAGCAATCATGTGTAAGGTGCCATAAAACCAATCCCAATTAGACGTGTGTGGAGCATACACCAACATACATCTTTTGGACTCTGGCGGAACGCTTACTTGCTTATAATCCCAGCCGGTTAAACGCAGGATCAATTTTGCGATCGTTTGCTTTACTTGCATATATATCTTTCTACAAACCCTTGGATTGCCTTTAGAACGGCGCAAAAATAGATTTTTTATTGACTAGAGTTAACAGATTATGTTAACAAAGTATGATGGCATTAATCAAATGAATGTAAAAGGACCCTAGCGTTATCTTGGTAGGTGTGGCCAGCTCGTTCAGATATGGTCTGTAAAACTCGCTTAGACTCCATTGGATTCGTATGTAATAAGCTTAATGCCCGCTCCCACATAGCTAAATCTTTCAATTCTGGATTCCTTGTATTCGAACGTAAAAACTCCAGGTAACTATCCGTGGCTGCTGGATAATCGCCTTGATTCACATAACACTTTGACAAGAAGTACATTGCTTTCGTGTGATCATCTTCTGGTCGCAAATAACCCGAAACATAGCCCTCAAGATACCGTATAGACATATCCCACTGACGATCCTCAAAAAGCTGTAAACCACGAATCAGTGAATCCATTCGACCTTTTTCAAAACTTGCTGCTTCGTAAGCACTCATCGTTTTTCCATACAAATAAACCTTGCTTTTCTTTTGCTTATTTGGTTTGGAGGACTTTGCTCGTCTAAGCTGCAAATCCCTAATATATGACTTAACATAAATGGATTGCTCTTTATATTGTTCTTTGAAAATAACTTCTGGATCGAAAGCCTCCCCTACTCTGAATAAAAACAATGCACTGGAAAGCAATAGTATAGAAGCCACAATTATCCAAATGGGAATAATCGCCTTTCCTTTACTCTTCACGCTCTTTTTTATATGAGTAATGGTGGCTTCCATATCATTTTGAGGGGAAATTTGGTTGATCGTATCTAACAATTCTTGTCGTCCTCTATATTGAATCTCTAGCAGTATATTTCTAAATAGCACCACACGCTCCGCCAGATCACTGTCTTTCTTGACTTCCTTAATCAATCGATCAGCCTCGCTATCAGAGAGTTTACCTTCCAAAAACAAAACAATATGTTTATCCGAAAAAGGACTCATCCCAATAGTTTGTTGATCCTATTTGTAAAGGTGGTAAGACAAACCCATTTCATTCGATCTATATCTTCTTCCGAAGTATTGAACACGTTAGCAAGCTCTGCAGGCTTAGATTTCTTATAGAAGTAGCCAATCAGAAAGCGTTTACAATCTTCCCCTAACAAATCAAACGCCTCATTAATCACTGGCTGACCTGACGGGTCTTCATACAACTCCTCCATTAAATACTCCTGCTCTTGATGATCAAATTTGGGGTTATTTAATGCAGACTTTACCTTTCCTCTTTTCTTTAGTTCTCGCAACCATTTGAACCTAACTATACCTTCTAAATAGTTTTGGATAGGAGGACGACCTTCATACTTTTCCGAACGGATATTTTCTATTAGTGCCACTAGTGATTCATGGTAGTTCTTACGAGCGTCGATCTCATCACCTTGCTTTTTCACGACCTGCTCCACCGCACTGTCGACATATTGAAAATATACATCCTCCAATATATCGGGATCTTCCTTTCGCAATCCTTCAATTATATGCGCTTCGTCCATTACTTAATTGTATATACTATCTCATTGAGAATAAGTAAGATAAACAACTCCATTCATTTTCTGGCAGTAAACATATTCCGCATGGTTTTTACATAGGCTAATAGCTTTGATGATTTGACATTTGCTTTGCCTTTATCTGCTAATCTATGTATCTGGTCCGTATACCAAACTATATCGTTTGCCGCCTCATGAGGAACTGAATATGTCGTGGTGCTCCCCGCTAATAACTCATTGGCTAGATTAGGATAAATAACAAGAGGTCTTGCTAATCCAACCATATCTAATGCCCCTGTTGCTAATGCTTCATTCATGGCTTTGCCAGATCTAAAGCCTCCCGTAAGCATTAATGGCACCTTAACGCTCTCCTTTGCTTTAACTATATAATCTAAGAAATACGCTTCCCTAGCCTTTGTACTCGCTTTTTTATGTCCCATCATAGCCGGTCGCTCGTAGGTACCTCCCGAAATTTCAATAAGGTCCAAACCTAGATTAGACAATATACTCACCACTTCTAAGGACTCTTCTTCAGTAAAACCACCTCGTTGAAAATCGGCCGAATTAATTTTTATAGCAACAGGAAAATCGGTACCCACTTCGCTTCGTATCCTATGATAAACAGATAACACAAAACGCATTCTATTCTCTAATGAGCCGCCCCACTTATCCTTGCGAATATTACTTATTGGTGATAAAAACTGACTAACTAGATATCCATGTGCGCCATGGATTTGAACACCAGTAAACCCCGATTTCTTTGCAATGCGTGCTGTATTTCCAAAACGGACAATGATTTCCTCGATTTGATCTTCAGTCAATGCCTTCGGTTCGCGGAACATCCACTTCCTACCTTTTATGTCTACAGCCACAGCTGAAGGTCCGTAGACTTCCTTGTTGATAGAGCTAAAGGCTTGCCTACCTGGATGGTTTATTTGCATCCATAGATGACAATCTTCTTGGGTAGTTGCTTCAGCCCATTCACGCAAGGCATGATGGTGGCGATCATCTTCTATAACTACATTATTAGGTTCACCTAGCGCTTCTTGATCAATCATAACATTTCCACTGATCAATAAGCCCGTACCCCCTCTAGCCCAGGTGTTATATAACGAATTAAATCGTTTATTAGGGCCAAACGTAGCGTCAGCCATATTTTCACTCATGGCAGATTTAGCCAAACGATTTTTCAAGCTAGCACCACAGGGTAATTGAAGAGATTGGTTAAGGCTTGGCATCATCCATTATTTTAAGTTGTACTTGAATATTCTAGAAGGACCATTAACACCCTCAGTAGCTAGATATAAGGTGCCCTGATCATCAAAACAAATCCCTTCAGGCTTTGGCAATGCTTTTTCATCTAGATATATAATATCTTGTAAGACACCATCTTTATCGAGAATAATAAGGAGATGCCCTTTACTAGATAAAACCCATACTTTATTAGTGCTTGGCTGAATAGCTATGCCAGATGGAGCAAATTGGTCCAACCGCACTTTTTCTTCCATCCCGATAGTTCTACGTCCATTTTCAAAAAGTTCTAGAGTCTTAGGATAAATACTTACCCACTCTGATAAGGTATTACTTTTTAAACTAGAGGACAAAGAGTAAATAGTTTTACCCCCATTTTTATATAGGGATGTACCTTTTCCAGCCAATAAGTACTGGTCATTAGTCCTATCATAACACATGCCTTCAATATTTTGATCCGCAGTCATTATCAAACTGAACGTATGCTTCATCCTATTTTGTTGGTCAATGGAACGAATCACGCCTCTAGAACTGATCATTGTAACCACATCATCACGCCAGGCAATACCTTCATAGTCTTCATTTGGCCCTACTATCACTTTATTTTTGACCTTAGCTTTATCCGGATTCATCGAGTAATAATGACCACGCTCATCATCGTGGGTAAGCAATCGCCGATTTCTAACGTCATAGGCTAATCCTGAAGCTTCAGTAATGCTTTGATGAAGCGTTAATATGGTATCTACCTTAGGAAGCGTATAACTATTATTTTGCTCTTGACTCTTATTCCTATCTTGCCCTTCTTGACAAGAAAGAAATAAGGACACAGCAGTACATGCAATTAAAAAGATTACCAGTTGTTTAATCATGTAAATAAGGATCTTGGAAAGGGCCTAAGATACAATGTAGAGCAAATAAAATCTGTAGTTATTGCGCTAATCGTACTAAACCGCTCTTTGCTTTTTGATGAATGCTAGAACGATATACCTTTGGTTTTATAGAGAGACAGACAGTATAGTATTCTTTAGCCATATCTACCTTCCCTTGCTTTTCATAAATAATCCCACACTGCAGTGCCGCATTGCAGGCTCTATAATCTTGCGTTCCCTCTGCATCATCCAATAAGGTGCTGTAGTAATCAATAGCTTCCGAATAATTATCTAAGGCTTGAGTAACTCTGCCTAAACGATAAAAATAATCTGAATAAAAACGGGTTTCTTGATAGAACTGGGCGGCTTCTTTTATTAATAAAATATACGCCTCATTATAATAGCCCCCATCATATAATAATCTAGCCTTCAGCAAGACCGGGTGTGGCATTTCATTATCCATCGCTGCGGATTCAGCTTGCTTGTCTCCATCTATTACACTCTTCCCATGTTGCAATACAGCATGCATATGTTTTTTGTAGCCCGGTATGTCATTGGCCTGGACCAAGCTGTGCCAAGCTAATTTTTGGTAGGCTTCCTTTATATAATGTTGCCCCTGAAAATCTTGGACATATTTGCTAAGCATATCATTCGCATCCGTATCTAGGCGATTTAATTTGGCACTACCTAGCATAAAATATAAATAAATGAATGGCGTATCCATATGATCCTTTAGATAGCTATCAAGCAAATCAATGACCTCATCATTTCGCCCAGATTTCTGCAGTAACGTGCATCTCAAAAACAATGAAACAGGATCCTCGGATGAAGCAATAGCACTATCTTCTAAATAAAGAATTGCTTGTTCTTTTTCTTGGGCTTGAAAAAATAATATTGAGAGATAAATAGCCTCAGCCTCTTGGTGCCAAAACTGATCTTGGTATTGCTCGTCTCTTAGCAATGCTGAAATTTCGGCAAGGCCTTGATCTATGGTCCCCGATAAGCCACCTAGATCTTTAACTATATCAGGTAATGGAATAGACTGAATAAGACTGTGAATGATACTTAAGCTCTTCATGTTCAAGCTAAAGTCAGGAAACATTTTGGCATTTTCCTGAAGGAGTTGATAGGCTGTGTACAATTCATTAGCTGCCTTCAAGTACTCTTCAAACTTTAATCGGGCCAAAGCCCATTGCAGATGAATCTCCGCAATTACAAAGGCGGTATACGGATCTGACTGGCTTGCTTTTGATTCAATCTCTCGTATCCTTTCCTTCTTTTTAAAAGATTGCCGTTCAAATACCTCTCTATCTTCCAAAATGAAAATTTGATAGAAATCCGCATAGTTTTCTAGATGAATAAGAGCTAGATTATCAGGCTCTTGTCTAGCTAGCATCGCCAAGTCATGGCTAGCCTCTTCAAATTGTAAGTGGAGTAACTTTTGATAAAAGGATTGGATGGCAGGGTTATAATCAAAATAAGCCGTTTCTGCCTTGCATAAATTAACCGCAAGGGTTAAAAACAAACCAGTTAGTATGCATTGCAATATCCTCATAAAAAAATAGCCCTGAATGGTATTCAAGGCTATAACGAAATTTTCCTTTTACTTTTTATTCAGGAGGCTCAATACCTGCTATTTCATTGTCAACCAAAATACGTCCGCAATGCTCACATGCAACAATGTTTTTACGCATTCCGATTTCAATTTGAATTTGGGGTGGAATTCTATTATAACATCCTCCACAAGCATTACGCTCTACTGTCACTACAGCCAAACCGTTTCTGTAGTTCTTGCGAATCTTATCGTAAGACTTAAGTAAGCGTTCCTCAATACTTTTTCTTGCTTTTGCAGACTTGTTATGTAAGGTCTTTTCCTCTTTCTCCGTCTTTGCAATAATTTTTTCAAGCTCCACTTTTTTATTCTCCAGATCCGTATGCTTTCCTGCTAATCGCTCATCCGAAGTAGCCTTAATGTCCGTTTTTGCTTCTTTTGCCCCTTGCAGTTCTCCAATTTTCTTATTGGATAATTGAATTTCCAATTCTTGTAGCTCGATCTCCTTTGTTAAGGCTTCAAACTCCCTATTATTCTTTACCTCATCCAACTGCTTCTTATATCGTTCAATCAAGGTTTCTGATGTCGCAATATTATTCTTGTGGTTAGAGATCTCACCTTCGATCTCGTCTATCTTCTTATTTAATTTAGCTATTCTAGTCTCTAATCCTTTGATATCATCTTCAAGGTCCTCTACTTCCATAGGAAGCTCCCCTTTCAAGATTTGGATTTTGTCCAGATTTGAATCTACCGTCTGAAGGTCAAAAAGATCCCTCAATTTTTGCTCAACGGTGCTAACTTCTTTTTTTGCTGTAGCCATATCTATAGATAATGTACCGGGTTAGTTATAATTTTTGTGCAATGGGCTGCAAAATTACTAAATTTTTGACTTATAAGCTCTTGTAATAACTGTATCGTAAATTGTTCACTCTCATAATGCCCTATGTCCGCAATGATGATCGCTCCATCAGCATCAAAAAATTCGTGGTATTTATAGTCGGATGTGATGAAAATATCAGCCTCACTCGCCTTCGCTGCAGCCAACAAAAAACCACCACTACCGCCACAAATGGCTACCTTTTCGATGTGAGATTTACATAGATCAGTATACTTTATAGTGCTAAGTTCCATCCGGTTTTTAAGATAGTGTAAAAAATCCATGCTGGACATTGGACTAGCTAATCGACCGATTACACCGGCACCCACCTTTTTTTCATTATATAAAACATCTGGTTTAGGAGATAAGATGTCAAGGTCTTCTAAACCCAATTGATGGGCAATGCGCTGATTAACCCCATTATCCAATACATTATCCAAATTAGTGTGGATCGCAAAAAGGCCAATATCATGTTTGATCGCTTTAATCACAGCTCGCTCCACATAGGTTGCCCCAGTAAAACGTTTCAAGCCCGTAAATACAATGGGATGATGGGATACCACCAGATTACAACCTAAAGCTATAGCCTCATCAATAACCTTTTCTGTAGCATCTAAGCTCACTAAAACGCCCGTAATCGGAGTCTTCGCATCGCCCACGATCAAGCCCGCATTATCGTACGTTTCTTGTAGTTGATTTGGCGCAATCTCGTGCAAATATTGGATCAAATCGTCAAAAACCATAGCTTCTTTTTCCGTAAAGATAAGGCCCAGTAGATTTATTGGGGCAGCTCATCGTCGACAATATGTCTCCTCACGACCAGGCTATCCATGACCAGGTCCTTCTGCTAGCTTACTAGCATTCGGACTGCCTCCGATATCCTGATACCAAATCAGGATCATCGGGGCATCATTCCTATCCTTGCTGCAGGAACCCAATGCCGACAATAAGATATTTATATACTTGTCAAATCTGAAATCGTATTTTTTACACTTTCATGATCTACTTTATGGGCATTACACGATGTAAGCCCACTAAGAAATAACTGAAAAAGGAAGTTTATGGAGCTTAAAAAATATGTATCGCACTAGTTTTCTAAGCCACTATAAAATTAGTATCTAAACAAACTACACGTGATACCAAATGCAGGAAACCTTAACTCTGAAAAAGCAAATCCGTAGTTAGTCCTAAATCGTTCATCAATAGTAGGATTATCATAATATTGATAGTCAATTCCCGCCGATAAAACTTGTATAGAAAACCACAATGTTAACTCTAATGCTTCCTGTATCTCCATTATATAACCAAATCGAGATCGAACTAAAAATCCGCCTTGATTATTAATTCTTGGGAAAAAGAAGGCTTCATCTTCATCTTCTTCAAATCCATTAAATGAAGAAAAATATATACCTGGATAAATGCCCAAGCTAAACCGTTCTCCTGAAGGCAGTGCAGGCTCCCAAAATCTTCCAAATAATA
>JAHDDO010000030.1:15660-46308 GCA_020629315.1 Saprospiraceae bacterium
AAGCTAAACCGTTCTCCTGAAGGCAGTGCAGGCTCCCAAAATCTTCCAAATAATAATTCTACACCAAGTAATCGATTATTCATGCCATTCATAAATAATGAATCTGAAGCAGGAAAAACAACTTGATTTCCAATACCTGCATTTAACTGTAGTTTGTAATCCTTGCTTTTTCTTGGGTTAATGCCAAGATTTATCATTAACCCTGGGATGTAAGAATCATCTTGTAAATCTAAACTTAGACTACCTATTCTAAGCCCAAAGTCTATGACTTGAGTATCTATATATCTATCAGTACTTGTCTGACCGCGTAAGCCAAAAACAAAAAAAATAAACAATAGCAATACACTAAACCGTTTCATAATGATTTGATTTTATCTATGATAACACTGCTAGACTTGCCCTCTACAAAACGGAGTACCTTTACCTCCCCACCTGCAGCTATAACTTCCTTAGCACCAACAATATCCGCTAAAATATAATCGCCACCTTTTACTAATATATTAGGTACTAATCGAGTAATCAATGGCAAGGGAGTATCTTCTTCAAATGAGATTATGCAGTCCACAGAAGATAATCCTGCTAAGACCTTAGCTCTGTCTTCATATGTATTAATGGGTCTTGTATCGCCTTTGAGTCGTTTTACGGATGCATCCGCATTAAGACCCAAAATCAAAACATCACCTAATGACTTTGCTTCTTCCAGGTAGCTAACGTGTCCTACGTGAAGGATATCAAAGCAACCATTTGTGAATACAATCGTCTTGCCTTGTTGTTGTAATGTCCGACACCGTTCTTCTAAGGCGTCAAGATTTGAATATATTTTATGCGAGCTCACTTTTCTTCTGGTTATAAAAGGGTAGCATGATCAAAAAGACAAGGCCAAAAAATACATTGCAGAATATATTGATTGAAAAGAAGATAATATACGCAAAGGAATTTGCATCAAGGGAAGAAATGCCATACAATAGTAAGGCTTGAATAACCAAAAAATGATAGCTTCCCATCCCTCCTGGTGACGGAAATACCATCCCCAGCGTACCAAATAAAAAGACCACTAATCCGGCTGTCATCGTAAGATGTGATACCGGGTCAAAAGCAAAAAAGCACCAATAGGTCATTAAATAATAGCATACCCAAATACCTAAAGAATAGCCTAAAAACAACGGCAAATTAGAAATGTGTCGAATCGATAGTAAACTTTGTACAAAGCTGTTGAGTCGATCCACAGCTTTCAACAAAAAACGATTCGTAATACGTCCTGCTTTATACCATCTGTTAATTAAATAAAGACTAGCCAAACCTATGATCGTCATGACCACGGCCGCAACGCCTAAAAACTGCAAGGTGGACAAGTCTAGATTCTGGCTTAAGTAATCCTTGAATACGGGAAAGGCTAGCATGACACTTAATAGCAGAACAAGCAATAAGCATAAAATGTCCATAATCCTATCAATCACCACAGAGGCGGCTACTTTCTCGACAGGAATATTTTCATACCTAGCTAATAAGCCAATTTTTACCACTTCACCAATCCTCGGAAATCCAAGATTTGCAAAATAGCCTACCATCAGAGTACCTACTCCATTAAAGAGTTTGATGGAATTATTTTCAGTTTCTAGGATCTGATTCCATCGAAGTGCACGAAGGACATTGGACAGCATAAACACTCCAGAAATAATCAAGATCCAATGCCACTTTACTATTTTAAAATCATTAATGATTCGATCCTTCAAATTACAGTCACTCTCCGGAATACCTTTTAATGCACATTCTTCAATATATGCCTGTTGCTGTGATTGATACAGGAAGTATAAGATTAGAAAACCTAATCCAACAAAAAATACGTAACTGAGTATTGTCTTTCCTTTCAAAAGGAGTTATGAAAGTTTGTTATGCTCATCAGGGAAGACGGTAGTCGCTTTATAGCCTTTTGCCTCTTCTGGCGTCATATAGGCATAGGATATAATAATAACTACATCACCAATTTCTGCTTTTCTAGCGGCGGCCCCATTTAAACAAATAACTCCACTCCCTCGCTCGCCTGGAATTACATAGGTTTCTAAACGTTCACCGTTATTATTATTAACGATCTGAACCCGTTCGCCATCCATTAATTTTGCGGCATCCATTATATCCTCATCAATAGTAATGGAACCTACATAATTGAGATTTGCCTGTGTCACCGTTGCCCGGTGGATTTTCGATTTATGTATCTGCAATAACATGGGACAAAAATACGATTTGTTTAGTTAGAAAATTCTTGTTTAATGGTCATATTATCAATTAGCCTGACCTCATCGATCCAAACGGCTGTCGATGCCACGATGTAATCATGCTTGGATGTATCATGTACAGTTTCTAATGTTTGTCCATCAGAAAACTCGAAATATTCCGGTGTTGACCAATCATTAGTTAACTCCAGCATCGCCCATTCTCTCCACTCTGCAATGGACTTCTCTTCAAAGTTTTCTTTAACATAGCACAAAGTGCTATAAATTATTGATCCAAGTAATTTACCTTCCTTGCTGAGTCGCTGATTGCGAGAACTCAATGCGAGGCCATTATAGGCTCTTTTTATAGGACAAACGCGCAAGGTAACGGGCATCTCAAAGTAATCAATCATCCGCTGTATAATAGAAAACTGCTGAAAATCCTTTTGACCCATGTATAGATGGTCTGGAATACATATTTCTAACAATCGCTTGACCACTTGAATCACACCTTCAAAATGACCAGGCCTGTGTTCACCCTCCAAGACTGTAGCCATATTACCCAAAGGTAAATCCACTGAATAATCAGCCCCTTCTGGGTATACATCGTTTACTCCGGGTGCAAAAATAATATCTACGCCGGCTGCCTCGCAAAGCGCAGCATCCTCATCTAGCGTTCTGGGATATTTCTCCAGATCTGAGGACTCATTAAACTGGGTTGGGTTCACAAAAATGGATACTATACTAATGTCGTTCTCTTTCAAAGAAGGGGCGACTAACGAAATGTGTCCCTTATGCAGCGCGCCCATAGTCGGCGTGAATCCTATCGTTTTTCCCTGTGCTTTCCAGGCTTTTGCCATGGCATGCAACTCATTTGCATCATTTACAATTTTCATATTAAATCTTGCTATACACTGTTCTAATGACTGCCTCCGCTTTCTTACCTTGCGGGTCATAATCTTTTTCTGGATACCCTTCGTGTCCCTTGCCTTCCGGAAACCATTTCCATAAAAACCCACCTGCCCAAAAATCAGTCGAACTGAAGGTAGTTAACAGGGCTTCTATGGCATTAGCTTGGGCTTGTTCGTTTCTAGCTCTTTGTCGAATTTCTTTTTCTATTTCCCAAGTTTTACCCGCACACCCGTCGACAGTTAGGTATCCATATTCCGTAAACAGGATTTGCCTCCCAATTCGTTCACTATATTTCTTAAGTTCTTTTGTTTTAGGTTTCCACAAGGCAAGCAAGTCTTCTAATGTAGGTGTAGCATCGTCAGATAAAGGGAAATAAGCACTAATGCCTATGTGATCCAGTGCTTCCCAAAATGGGATATCTTGATAACTGTCCCAGTTTGCACTGTATGTTATACTACCACAATATACCTCTCGAATCTCTTTAATTAGCCTGAACCAAAAATCGCTTCGCTCTCGGACAAAAGCCTTGCATTCTGTAGCCAAACACAGCATTTCCACCCCTTCTTCTTCTGCCAATGCAGCCCAGAAAAGGGTAAAGGCTCTGAATTCTTTTTCAAACGCTAACCAATCTGATTCTGTAGTAAAGGCAACTTCGCCAATCCAGCTTCCAGGCACATAAATTTGTGGTTTAAGCATAATTGACAGCTCATTATCCTTAGCCATTTTAATGCACTCACGTATACCAGTAGATCGTTCCCCCCACCACTGAAATGCCATATCGAATTTCACAAAAGTTTCACCCCGCCGATTATACCCATACGGCACTAAGCATATCCAGTCAGCACCAACATTAGCGACCTTATCCATACATTTTGTGGTTACAGGACTCGGTGGCGCCACAACTGTGATGCCATCCATTTTCTGAGCATCAAGGAATTCTGAAAAAATGCACAGCATGACCATAATGATTGCTAGTCTTCTGTATTGATAGATATTTGACTGGAGAAATTCCAAACCTTTCTTCACAATGTTTATATTCACGCCCTCAGGGTTTAAAGTAAAAATATGGTTTATCAGAATATTTATGTAGCCGCAACAAGCCAACATGTAGGAAAAACGACCTCTACCTTAGGATTAGTCTCTGCATACCATAAGTCCGGATTAAATGTAGGTTACTGTAAACCTGTCGGACAAAAACATCTCACTGTCAATGATAAAAAAGTAGATAAAGACACGGTCCTGTTTGCCGATCTCTTGAAAGTAGATATCGTACCGGAGGTGCACTCGCCAGTTATTTTAGGTAAAGGAGCTACCTCTGAACTCATTGATAATCCGGGTAAGTATGATTTAGATAGTATGATCAAGCATGCGGCTAATGAACTAAATAAAGATCATGATCTGGTTATTTATGAAGGTACCGGACATCCAGGAGTAGGTAGCATAGGCAATGTATCCAATGCGCGAGTGGCCAAATTACTGGACGCAGGGGTAATCATGATCGTGGAAGGTGGTATTGGTAGTACTATCGACATGCTTAATCTCTGCTTATCCTTATTCCGTGAAGAAGGCGTAACCGTAATAGGTGTTATAATAAACAAGGTGATTCCTTCCAAATTAGACAAAGTCAAAGAATATGTGGGTAAGTGGCTTACACAACAAAATATTGAACTTCTTGGCGTAGTTCCCTATGATGAGACCCTAGCCTATCCTTTGATTTGGACAGTTAACAATGCCATTGCTGGAAGTATAGAATACTTTAATGAAAAAGGGTATCAGAAAGTAGAAAAGATCATAGCTGGATCATTATTAAATTATGATGACTTCGAAGGATCGGAAAATATGCTCTTGGTTGTGTCACCTCGAGATTTGAATGCTTCTATTAAAAAACTAAAGCAATACACAAAAAGTGTAGGACTGGAGTCTGCCCCTTTATCAGGAATTGTCGTGACTGGAAAGGACAAGATCTCAAATTTTAGTATAAAGTACATTGAGAGCAATCGGATTCCTTTAATTCGTACACCCTTAGACACCTATGGTGCCGTACTCAAAATAAGTACCATTGAAGTAAAGATAAATAGGCGTACACCGTGGAAAATTGCTAAAGCTATCGACCTAATACGTGAAAATGTCGAAATAGAAACAATTTTAGATTTGATAAAAAGAAAAAAATAATAGTATATTTGTATTACTAATGGAAGTTGTTCTATAATGATTGGCTAGTGCCAGAGTTTAGCTCGGCACTAGTTTTTTTTTAGGGCAATACTAACTTCACCCCATCTGCCATAATTTTTAGTTCTTCAGCTGGCTCCGTAATCTTTGCAATTTCTTCTGGTGACTGACCTTCATCTTCAGCATAGTGTCTTAATTCATCAACAGAGGTTATCTCTTTGTAAGCTTTACCATTCACGATAACTTCATTTCCTGCGAGATCCAAAGGCATGAAGAAGGCATAATCTTTAAACTTTACAAATATCTCATCCTCACTACTAGCTGATGGAGATACCAGATTCATCCAACACCCTTTCACCTGGCATACAGATTCTACCTTTGCTTGGACAACGGTAAAAACGGTATCCTGTGTTTCTAAAGCAGAAACCAAGGCATCAAAATCTGTAATTTCCTTTACTTTAAAGTCCTCACCAAAGGTGTTTGGGTCATTAGATACGGTCTTGCTTGTTTGCTTGCAACTGGCAAAAGCAAAAATAACGATGGCTATAGAAGCTATTAATCTCATAATTTTAATTTTATAATATGACTCAAAAGTAACCATATTCAACGAGCCTCAGGCCTAAAAACGGTCCTTAAAAAGCCCAAAATGAGTAAAGAATTAGTGGTTCTTATTCAGTATTTATACTATTTTTGCACTCCTTTTTAACAAATTAAAAATCGAATAGCTTTAAATGAAGAGTTTTGAAGTGACTTTTATCGTCGATCCCGTTCTGTCAGGCGATGAAATTAAAACGACAGCAAAGACCTACCAAGATATGCTTGGAAAAGAAGGTTGCACTATTACAGCAACGGATGAAATGGGTCTTAGACAATTAGCTTATCCAATTAACAAAAGGAATTCTGGAGTATACTACTGTATAGAATATACGACAGACAATCCTTCGATTAATTCGAAAATCGAATTAGCATTAAAAAGAGATGAGCGAATTATGCGATTCTTAACTATCGGACTTGATAAGTACGGCGTTAAGTATAACAATGACAAAAGGAGCGGATTGATCGGTAAGAAAGAAAGACCAAAGAAAGACGATGGTCAGAAAAACCAGGTGAAGAAGAAAATTGCGCAAGATTTAACGAAGATCGAAGGTATCGGGCCTAAAATTGCACAATTACTTCAAGGAGCTGGGATTATTACCTACAAGGATTTAACAGAGGCTTCGCCAAAGGCAATTAGAGATATTTTGTCTAAAGCGGGTTCTACCTATGAAATCCACGATCCTACTTCATGGCCAGAGCAAGCAAAGTATGCAGCTGACAGCAAATGGAATGAATTGCACAGATACCAAAAGACCCTAGTGGGTGGTGTCGCGGCTGGTAAAAGTGAAGAGGAGTAATTTATTGATCAACCAAAAAAGTAAGAAACATGGCTTCTAGAGAAGATATTAAGTTTTTGTCCAATCCTAGCATTGGAAAACAAAAGAAAAAATACTGCCGATTCCGTAAATACGGTATTAAGCATATCGACTATAAGGATGAGGATTTCCTTTTACAGTTTGTAAATCAACAAGGAAAAATATTACCAAGACGTATTACTGGTAACTCACTTAAGTACCAGAAAAAAGTGGCTGTAGCTATCAAAAGAGCTCGGCACTTGGCGATACTGCCATATGTAACTGACTTATTGAAATAGTCTTAAATACAGATAAGAAATGGAAGTAATACTTTTAAACGACGTCGATAATTTAGGCTATAAGCATGACAGAGTCAATGTGAAAAATGGATACGGAAGAAATTTCTTGATCCCTAAAGGATTGGCGGTAATAGCAAATGAAACAAACCTTGGCAAACTAGATAAGCTGATTGCAGCGGAAGAAGCTAAGGAAGCGGCAAAAGCTGCAGAATACAAAAGTATGGCTGAGTCACTGGAAGGAAAGAGCGTAACTATCCCAGTAAAAGCCGGTACGAGTGGTAAAATATTTGGTAGCGTTACAAATATCCAAATTGCAAATGCTTTAAAAGAGCAGTTGGGTATGGATATAGAACGTAAGAAAATAAGTCTGCCAGAAGAAATTAAGACATTAGGTGATTATAAAGCGAAGATCACTTTCTACAAAGAAATCGAAGCAGAACTCGACCTAGTGCTTAAGCAAGACTAAACGTTAAAAGTCGTGATTAGATCACGACTTTTTTTTATACCCTTACATATTATAAATTTTTATAATATATTTTTGTGAAAAAAAAATAAAACAGAAATCGACTTTGCTGCGTTATATTTTTTGTAATTAAGAAAATTACAGTCCCATGATCATATTCAGTTTTGTGTTATTCTTGATGCTGGTTTACGGCGACAGAATACTAGAAAGAACGTAAAAAGATCGAGTCTCCGGACTCGATCTTTTTTTTATGCCGTATATGCAGCGCCGACACTTACTGATTGTATTATTATATAAATCGACACTTTCTTAATAATAAACTGCCATAATCAACGATATTTATAAGAGAACAACACAATCAATTATACCATTATGAAAAAAACCATCCTTTGCTTACTACTTAGTTTTCCTTTTACCTTCATGTATGCCCAAAATGGGGATCTTGTTTTTGATCAGAATATCATTCATGAAATTCGCTTTGATTTTGATAGCCCTAATTTTTGGGATATCCTTACTAGCAATTATTTCAATTCCATTGATCCAGCTACTGGAGTGGCCACCGACACAGAATATTTGAGAGGCACAATGACTTTTGATGGTCAAGTAATTGATTCTGTTGGACTCAGGCAAAAAGGTTTTTCGTCTTACTTTGCTTCCAATGATCTAAAGAAATCATTAAAAGTTGATCTTAATGAATTTGTATCAGGCAAGAATATAGACGGTATCAAGAAGTTTAATCTAGCCAATGGGGTTGGTGATCCCTCTATGAATAGAGACTTTGTATGCTTTGACATGATGCGGGAAGTGGGTGTACGAGCGCCCCGTACTGCTCATGCAAAAGTTTATTTAAACGATGAATTTTGGGGTGTATATGTCATAATCGAACAAGTAAATAAAGGCTTTGTCAACAAAAATTTTGCAGATGCCTCTGGTAATTTGTATAAAAATATTGGGTGGTCTAATCTTGAATATCTAGGAGAAAATCCTGAATCGTATAAAACTACTATTGGTAAACGATCAAATGAGGAAGAGGACGATTGGACGGATTACATTGAATTTGTGCGTTTTGTACAGCAGGCTAGCACCAGTGAATTCGAAAATGAAATAGAAGACTATTTCAACGTAGACTATTTCTTACGAGTGATGGCCATTGATATAATGACAGACAATTGGGATTCTTATTTCGAACACGGTAGGAACTTCTATATGTACCATGAACCAAGCTCCGATCAGTTCTTTTGGATTCCATGGGATTACAACTTAGCGATGGGAGGTAGCTTCAGTAATGCTGGCTCCAATATCGGTGTAGGAGATCCACCAGAAGACCCATTCACATGTCCTACCATTGAGAATGGTTCTTGTCCATACCCACCAGAAGATACGATCTATCAGCAAGTGGTAAATATCTACAACTTTTGTTGCTATGGTGAATGGGATTTTACCTGTCAGCAATTGTATGATGACTTTTCAGCGGGCTTAACCTTTGATCAGTGTCCGAGTATCTTAGATGGCACGAATCCTCATGATCCTAATGATCCTGTACTTCATGCTGTCCTAATATTTTCGCCTAATTGCTGTGGCACTTGGGATAGTGAATGTGAGTGGTTCTTTGAAGATTTGTCAGAGTGGGTAAACGCTGGTGTCAACTTTCTGGATATGAATTTATTGTATTCTAATCCATCTAAGCGTTTGGTCCAGCAGATCTTTTCTATTCCTCGCTACCGAGATTTGTACTTAAATTATGCTTGCGAAATTTTAGATGGCAACTTTGACTATGACAGAATTGCCGAAATAGTGGATTACAACACCATACTCACTAATGAACCGGTAAGTGAAGAAAGCTTCCCCAATTTCCCATATGAAGATTATCTTTTTGATAGCAGTGAAGGTTCGGATACTACTGGGCGGTCCATACCGGCTGTAAAACAATTTATGGCACATCGAGTTCCTGTGCTTACTACCGAACTTGAAGATTTGCAACATTCATGCGAAGCCTTAGTGAGCCCTATTGGCTGGCATGATGTAGTAATTAATGAGTTTGTGGCTTCTAATAGTGAGGATTCTAGCATCAAAGATCAAAACGGTGAATCAGAAGATTGGATTGAATTATATAATAATACAGACCAACGAGTAGATCTAAAAGACTTCTATCTGTCCGATGACCCGTCCAATCCATTCAAATGGCGGCTATCACCTGGAGCTCATGTAGAGAGTGATGGATACTTGATTGTTTGGGCAGATGAAGAGCCAAATGAGCCCGGCTTGCACACCAATTTCAAGTTGGCCAAAGACGGAGAATTTATATTATTAACGCATAAAGATGGAACAACAATAGATTCTATCGAGTATGGCGTCACTAATACCGATGTTCCGATGGCCAGAGTGCCTAATGGGACCGGTAATTTTCAAGAGCATTATACCACCTTTAATATCAATAATGATGGGCCTAGTTTAACAGGAGACATTGATGGTATTCAATACACGGTCCATCCGAATCCAAGCTTTGGGCAATTGTTTATTCAATTTGAAACAGTGCCTACAGAGTGGGTTACTCTCTCTGTGATAGATATGATGGGTAAAGTGAGTCAGCAAGAGCGATTTAAGGGCTCGGATTTGTTGGCTTTAGATTTGACGACCGAAACGCCAGGCTTGTATTTTATTCAACTCACTACTAGGAGTGGCCAACAAACCCAAAAAATTATATTGAAATAATATAAAAAAGCCCGCTGAACGCGGGCTTTTTTATTTAACAGATTCAAACATTTTTCGAACGGCAGCTTCGCTAAACCTGCCTATCAATCCTGTTTGAAAGGTGTATTCTTTATCTCCTTGAATCCTTACATAGCGAAAGTCATAATTGATGTTTTGATCATCAATTTTCTTTTCGAATATAAAGCCGTTATCTTCTTCATGGATCATCTTTGAAAAGAATGGGCCTTTTACTACTTCATTTTTCTTGTCTGCTAAAATTCGAGTAGGATCTAATTCAATGGCCGCACCAGAAAGAATTTGAATGAAATAGTCATCGCCATGCTTCACTGTGATATCTTTCATAAAGCCAAGATCTTCACTTACCACTTCTGCATCAGCTGGTGCTGCAATGGTTATTGGCATTCCGTATTTCATCAGGTCAAATTTGCTACTTGTTTCTGATGCGTTACAAGCTATCAAGCAAATAAGTCCTATTATGATTAACCCATTTTTCATATTCTTCCGTTTTCGATCCTAAAGCTACTATTTTGTTTTAATTGAGCAGCCTATCGCTTTTGTTGTTGCTGGATCAGCGGGCTCTCCTTTCTCCAATGAAGCAATAGCATCTTCTAAAAATTTCGCTTCTACACCGGATGCATCTCTTGCATTATCATCAATAGCTCCGATATACGTAACTGTTCTTTCAGTATCTAATAAGAAAACATGTGGGGTTTTTGTAGCGCCATACTTAGGGTACACTTGTTGCCCTTCATCCATAAGGTATGGAAAAGCAAAGCCCTTTTCTTTTGCTCTAATAATCATATTTTCAAAACTATCATCAGGTTTTACTTCAGGGTCATTTGGATTGATGGCTATCAATACATAACCTGCCTCGTTATACTTATTATACAAGTCATTTAAGCGATCTTCATACATCACCGCAAAAGGACAATGATTGCAAGTAAAGACGATGATATAACCCTTAGCATCTGGATAATTGGCCATAGAGATCATATCTCCATCTATGTTTTTAAGTGAAAAATCAGGGGCCGTATCACCTATATCTAAGCCATCTACTTGAGATATACTGCAGTTAATACTAGCAAAAGAGATTAATAATAGAAAAAGGTATTTCATTGTAATTATAGTTTATGAATAATGTCTAATATTTCTTTAGCAGAATGGAAATCGCCATCATGAAAATGCTTTTTGTCACCTTGAATAAATAAGGTCACTGGAATTGCTCCAGACCAACTTGGGTCCACTTTATCTATCCAGTCGTTGTACTTTCCATCTAATAACAACCACTGATCCGCTCTTGAAGGATTTGCATTTAGAAAAGGTATGTATTTCTTTTCAATGTCCTTTTCAAAATCAAGGGACACCAAATGAACGCACACTTTTTCTGTATCTACCAAATCATGTAGTTGTTCAAAATAAGGCAACTCCGCCACACAAGGTTTACACCATGTAGACCAAAAGTTTATGACATGGATTTTATCATCTTCGGGTGATAGTAAGCCTTCCATTTCATCAAACGTGTTGGCTACATTTACATCTGTCAAGGTGATATCTTGAGCCAATAAACTAGATCCTAAAAAAAGGAACAGCATTCCAATAGTATATGTAATATTCCGCATGATACTTACTTCAACGTATATTCTAGCTGTAATTGTTCAAATGCCTTAATGCTTTTACTATTTATGTCGATGCTTAAAGAATCTGATTTCATCTCAAGCGCATAGTTTTCATCCAAATCCTCTATATATAGCTTTAAGATTGTGTTTCCAGGGAATGCAACACAAATTTCCTTCATTCTATCTATAGTCTCTTTGTTAACCTGTTCCAATGGCATTTTTAAGGTAATAGACTTAGCTAATTGTTTACCTACTGTTTCCAATAATCGAACATCTCGTATTTTAAAGAATGTTCGGTCATCTCTCGTCTTCTCATGAATCCCTTCAATAAATATGACTTGTCCAGGCACAATAAGATCTTTCCACTTCATGTAGTTTTCTCTATATAAACCCGTTTCGAAACTTCCTTTATAATCTTGGACTGTAAATCTAACGTAACCCGTGCCTCTTGTTTTAGAAACGCCATGATCCGCTCGACTGACAATACCTGCCATCTTCAACCAAGTGCCGTGAATATCTTCAGCATGCGAAAGAGGACAATTTGTAAAATGCTTTAACTCGAACTTATAATCATCCAAAGGGTGGCCACTTAAGTACATACCTGTGACTTCCTTCTCAAATTCTAATCGCTGCACAGAACTCCAATCATCCACTTGTTTGATCTTTGGCTCTTGAATTAATTGATCAGATAAATCACCGAATAATGAATTCTTGGAACTTTCCTTTTGCGCTTGAAAAGCATTCCCATACTTGATGGCATGCTCAATTAGGCTATCATATTTTTCCGATGGATGAAAATACTGCGCACGACTTTCTCCAAATTCGTCCAAAGCACCCCCGTAGGCTAAGCTTTCTAAACATCGCTTATTTAAAACCCTAAGATTTAAGCCTCGAGTCATATCGAAAATACTTTCAAAGCGTGCGCCTTCTTTCCTTGCATGTACTATCTCTTCCACAGGGCCAGAACCTACACCTTTAAGAGCCGTCAAACCGAATCGTATTTGACCTTCTTTATTTACCATGAAATTTTCAAAACTCTCATTTACACTAGGTCCCAACACTTCAATCTCCATACGGCGGCACTCATCAAGAAAGAATTCAACCTTGGAGATGTCACTTTTATTATGGTTGAGGACAGATGCCATGAATTCCGCCGGATAATGCGCCTTTAAAAAGGCTGTTTGAAAGGCAACAAAAGCATAGCAGGTCGAATGTGATTTGTTAAATGCATATGCCGCAAATTTTTCCCAATCCTTCCAAATCTTACCGATGGTATCTTCAGGATAACCATTCTTCTCACAGCCTTCTTTAAACAACGGAAAAAGCTCATCAATGATCTTTTTCTTCTTTTTACCCATGGCTTTACGCAATTGATCTGCTTGACCTTTGCTAAAGCCAGCCAACTTTTGCGATAATAGCATCACCTGCTCCTGGTATACTGTGATCCCGTAGGTTTCTTTTAATATATCCTCCATATCAGGAAGATCATAGGCAATCTCTTGCCGCCCATGTTTCCTAGCAATAAAGTCATCAATGTATTCCATGGGACCTGGACGGTACAATGCATTCATGGCAATGATATCCAGAAAATTGGTTGGTTTCAGATTCTTGAGATGCTTCTGCATACCCGGCGACTCGTACTGAAATATGGCCACTGTTTCTCCCCTTTGGAAAAGATCATAGGTCTTCTCATCTTCCAAAGAAACATCATCCATATCCAAACTAACCCCATGAATTTCCTCTACCATTTCGACACATCCCTTAATAATGGATAAGGTCTTCAATCCAAGAAAATCCATTTTTAATAGACCTGCATCCTCAACAACACTATTATCAAACTGAGATACTTGAAGATCTGAGTCTTTTGACACAGATACGGGTACATACTGGGTTATATCTTCATCTGTGATGATCACGCCGCACGCATGGACACCCGTATTCCGAATGGATCCTTCTAGGTTTTTAGCCTTATTGATCATCTCCGAGATATCACCATCTCCTTCTGCTAACTTCCTAAAACTGTATGCTTTGTTGACATCATCTTTATTCATAGCATCTTTCAGCTTTGAATTGATATCTTTTTCTTCTAAAACCTTTGATAAGGAAGCGCCCAAGTTTTTAGGAAAAGTACCCACTACTTTATTTACCTCAGACAATGGAATATTCATAACCCTGCCCACATCTTTAATGGCACTTCGAGCAGCCATCGTACCATAGGTTATGATCTGTGCTACTTTTTCTTTCCCATATTTATCGATAACATAATCAATAACCTTAGATCGACCTTCATCATCAAAATCAATGTCGATATCGGGCATGGATATCCGCTCAGGGTTCAAGAAACGCTCAAAAAGTAAATCATACTTAATGGGATCAATATTCGTAATACCTAAGCAATAGGCCACAGCACTACCGGCAGCACTACCCCGCCCTGGACCTACGATAACGCCCATATCTCTTGCAGCCGTAGTAAAATCTTGTACGATTAAGAAATACCCTGGATAGCCCGAATCAAAAATGACCCCTAGCTCAAAATTCAACCGCTCTTCAATAGAAGCAGATATATTTCCATATCGCCGTCTCGCCCCTTCAAAAGTCAAGTGCCGCAAATAAGTCTTTTGATCATCAAAGCCTCCAGGCACAGGAAAAGCAGGCAAAATTACATCGCGCGCCAACTGTAGTGGCTCAACCTTAGAAACAATCTCCATTGTATTATCTAAAGCAAAGGGCACATCACTAAACAATTGTGCCATTTCATCCTTGGTCTTGAAGAAGAAATCAGAGGAAGGAAACTTAAAGCGATCCGTATCGCTCAGATTCTTACCTGTATTTACGCAAAGCAATATATCATGTAAATCCGCTTCATCCTCTTCTAAGTAATGCACATCATTAGTAGCAATTACTTTGACATTATGCTTTTTGGCAAAGCCTAATAACACTTGATTGACATCTTCCTGACTCTTATTTGAAAACACTTTCTGACCATGATCATTACGCATATCCAAATTTCCTAAACCGCGATGCCTTTGTAATTCTATGTAATAATCTTCCCCAAAAATATCTAACCACCACTTAAGCTGTTTCTCCGCTTCATCCAATTTGCCTTTTACAATGAGCTGCGGAACCTCTGCTCCTATACAGCAACTAGTCGCAATAACGCCTTCGTGATACTTCTCAATGAGTGTTTTATCAATCCGAGGATACTTTTGGTACATCCCTTCCTTAAAGCCAATCGAGCACAGTTTAATTAAATTTTGATAGCCTGTTCTATTCTTGGCTAAAAGCAATTGGTGGTAACGATTATCATACTCACCTGCCGCTCTACTAAAGCTTTGTTTGAATCGATCTTCAACTAGATAAAACTCACAGCCCAAAATGGCCTTAATGCCAGCTTTTTGCGCTTCCGTTGAAAATTTAAACGCGCCAAACATGTTTCCATGATCGGTTAAAGCGATAGCTTTCATGCCATCTTCCTTTGCCTTTTTCATCATACCTGGAATATCTGAAGCTCCATCCAGCAAAGAGAATTGTGTATGACAGTGTAGATGACAAAAATCAGGCATAGATTATTATTTTCAGATTAGAAAAATAAATATACAAAGCCTATAGCGTAGCGATGCTACATAAAAACAAAAACCCGCATCGAAGTACATCGATGCGGGACTCTAATCAAAATTTCTGTAGATCGTAGTGCGCTTAAAATCTTCTCTTGGTCGCAGGGCTGTTTAACGCACTCACCTGCGAAAGTCTTCTAAATCTTCTTAAAAACATAATGTAATCTCGTTTAATACTGCAAATGTATTTCAACAAACGTTACAAAACAATATTTTGTTCATTTATTTTTTACTTATTTAATATTCATTAACAAAGCATTATTATTTAATTCAACAGTATTTTATTCTGTAAGTTTTGATCTTTTGCAATTTTTAGAGGTCGACACAGCTGCCAAAGTAATAAGGCTTCAATAACAGGAACAAAAACCAAATTTTGGTTGGTTATTTTTATGATAGCTTTGCTGATAATTTAATACTCAAATACTATTTCTACGTGCATAAAAATGACCAATTAGACTCCATAGCCGAAATTTTGGATGCGGCAGCCATGGAAGCCAGATCCATCGATCAAATTTCTAAGACCCGATCGATAGACTTACGTGAAGCGTATGAGATCCAAGATAGGTCCATTCAACGAAGGGTAACACGAAACGATTCTATTATTGGATATAAGATGGGATTTACCAGCAAAGCCAAAATGGAACAAATGGGTGTCCATGATATCATTTGGGGTAGGTTAACCGCATCTATGCAAATTCAAGCTAATGGGAACCTAGACTTTTCAAAATATATTCATCCTAGGGTTGAACCTGAAATTGCTTTTAGAATTAATAAAGATATAAACCAACACATTCCAGCGGAAAACATTGCAGATTACTACGATGCTGTGGCACCAGCGCTGGAGATTATTGATTCAAGGTATCAAAACTTCTCCTTTAGCTTAGAAGATGTGGTTGCTGATAACTGTTCGTCATCAGGGTTTGTAGTAGGTCCATGGCATGATCCAAGTACACAACTTCAAGATATGGGTATTGAATTGTGGATCGATGAAGAACGTGTACAAGCTGGGAATAGTAATGCCATACTAGGTAATCCAATTGATTCTCTCATCGAAGCTTCCAGAATGATGGAAAAATATAAATGTACAATTCCCGCAGGGAGCATTGTATTAGCTGGAGCTGCTACACCGGCTAGTTACCTAGCCAGCGGTAACAAAGTGAGAGGCGTTTGGGATTCTATGGGCGAAATAACTTTTTCAGTAGTATGATAACACTTACAACAAACGGACAAAAGGCTATGGAAGCGCTTTGGCAAGCCGAACAAGATAGCATACCTTGTCCTGCAATCCGACATTACATAGGGGAGCAAAATATCGAGGAAGCCTATCGTATCCAAAAAGCAATATCACAGCTAAAAAAAGAGCAAGGCGGGCAAATTTTAGGACATAAAATAGGATTGACTTCTACAGCTATACAAACACAACTCGGGGTAGACCAGCCTGATTTTGGTGTCTTATGGGCACACACACAGATAGCTAATAATGAAAGCCATCCTATAAAAAATATCATGCAAGCTAAGGCAGAAGTGGAAGTGGCCTTTGTCCTCAATAAAGATATTACTGATGTAGAGATACCCTTGAATGAACTTGCTTCTTACATTGCTTATGCCACCCCTTCAATAGAAGTAGTCGGTAGTAGAATTGAAAATTGGGATATTAAGATAGCCGATACGATAGCAGATAATGCCTCAGCTAGCCACTGGGTTATTGGTGAACAAAAAATTACATTGGACCAAATCAAGCTCAGTAAATGTCGTATGACTATGAAGCAAAACAATAAACTTGTTTCAGACGGTATTGGAGCCAACTGTATGGGCTCTCCAATGATCGCTTTTCAATGGTTAGTAAATACGCTAGTTTCTAGAGGTGAACCACTAAAAGCTGGACAAATCATCTTAACTGGAGCTTTAGGAAAAATGGTAAATGTACAGGCTGGCGATAGTATTGATGGTTGGATCGAAGGTCTAGGTGAAGTACACGTAGCCTTTGAATAAAAATAGATTCACATGAGTAAAACTACCGTAGCGATTATTGGCTCAGGAAATATTGGTACAGATTTGATGATTAAAGTGCTTCGAAATTCAGACCACCTGGAGATGGGAGCCCTAGTCGGTATCGATCCAAATTCTGATGGTTTAGCGCGTGCAAAAAAGATGGGTATCCAAACCAGCCACACCGGCATCGATGGACTGATTGGAATGGATATTTGGAAGGACATTGATATTGTTTTTGATGCGACTTCAGCCAAAGCCCATCAGTATAATTGGAAGACCATTGAACCATATGCTGATAAACGGATCATAGACTTAACACCAGCCGCTATAGGCCCATTCCTGGTGCCACCCGTAAATTTTGAACAGCACTTAGATGTACGTAATGTCAATATGGTTACTTGTGGAGGACAAGCCACCATTCCTATGGTAGCCGCGGTAAGTCAGTGTGTCAATGTCCACTATGGGGAAATAGTAGCATCCATCTCAAGCAAATCTGCAGGACCAGGGACTAGAGCCAACATTGATGAGTTTACTGAAACCACCGCACATGCCATAGAAAAAGTGGGACGAGCAAAAAAAGGCAAAGCCATTATTATTCTCAATCCAGCAGAACCACCACTTGTGATGCGGGATACGGTATTTACTTTAAGTGAAATGGGCGATCAGAATGCCATTGAACAAAGCATAAAAAAGATGGTTAGCGAAGTACAAAAATACGTGCCTGGCTACAGTCTTCACCAGGAAGTTCAGTTTGAAGAAATTCCAGCTGATAGTCCAGTATATATAGAGGGTTTAGGCCAATGTCATGGCTTGAAAACGTCGATATTTTTACGGGTAGAAGGAGCCGGTCATTATTTGCCTAGCTATGCTGGTAATCTAGATATCATGACCAGTGCTGCCTTAGCCACCGCAGAGAAATGGGTAAGCACAAAAAATCAAGCCTAATGAAATTGTATGTACAAGATGTTACGCTGCGAGATGGGATGCATCCTATTCGCCACCAATATTCGACTGAACAAATTCGAGATATCGCGATAGCCTTGGATGCCGCAAAGGTAGACGCCATAGAGGTGGCCCATGGTGATGGTTTGTCTGGTGGTAGCTTCAACTATGGCTTCGGTGCTCATTCAGATTGGGAATGGTTGAATGGTTTGGCGGAAGAGCTAAATCATGCCGTATTAACTACCCTACTTATACCTGGCATAGGCACCATTGACGATCTTAAAAAAGCCTATGATCTGGGCGTCCGCTCTGTGCGTGTAGCTACCCATTGTACCGAAGCAGATATTTCGGCCCAACATATTGAAGCGGCAAAAAAAATGGGGATGGACGTCGCTGGCTTTTTAATGATGTCGCATATGAATACAGCAAACAAATTAGCGGAGCAAGCCAAACTCATGGAATCGTATGGCGCTAATTGTGTGTATGTAACCGACTCGGCTGGTGCCCTTCTTATGCATGAAGTCCGAGATCGAATTCAGGCGTTTAGAGACATCTTAGATGAAGAAACAGAAATCGGAATCCATTGTCATCATAATTTATCCCTTGGGGTCAGTAATACGGTAATTGCTATGGAAGCTGGAGCAACTCGCATGGATGCTTCCTTAGCAGGTATGGGAGCTGGTGCGGGTAATTGCCCATTAGAGGTATTGGTCGCTGTTTTACAACGGATGGGTCATGTAGATGATATAGATCTTAATGCCTTGATGGATATAGCAGATGATGTGATTCGTCCATTACAACATCGCCCGGTCCAAGTGGATAGAGAAACCTTATCTCTAGGCTATGCCGGCGTGTATTCTAGCTTCCTTTTGCATGCAGAAAAAGCAGCCGAGCGTTATGGCTTAGATACCAGAGATATCTTAAATGAGCTCGGTAAAAGAGCTATGGTTGGTGGCCAAGAAGACATGATTGTGGATGTAGCCTTAGATCTTAAAAATCAACAAGACTAATCTACTCCCACCAAGTGGTATTTGGGAGTGCTTGCCCTAATACTATGCTCTCACCTATCATTGGTGTTGATATAGTAACATCTTTACCTTCTGCTGCTTTTAGCAATCGCTTAATAGGCTCATCCCAAGCGTGGGGAGATAATGAAAACGCGCCCCAATGAATAGGGACTAAGACTTGTCCTTTAAGATCCAAAAACGCTTGTAAGGACTCTTCCGGCATCATATGGTTTTCTTTCCATAAAACATTATATTGGCCACATTCTGTCAAACAAATATCAAAAGGACCTAACTTTTCCCCTATCTCTTTAAAGCCTTTAAAATAACCGGAGTCACCTGTAAAGAAAATACTTGAGTTGGGACTCTTTATGGACCATGACGACCATAAGGTTTTATCTCTATCGTTACCTCTACGTCCACTAAAGTGTTGCGAAGGTGTACAGGTCAAGGTGATATTTTGAAAGGAAAGCTCATCCCACCAGTCCATCTCTTTTATATTAGCCCAAGGTACCCCCCACTTTTCTAAATGAGACCCTACACCTAGCGGTGTGTAGAAACAACCCACTTTATCTTTGATGGCCATGATGGTGTTATAATCCAGATGATCATAATGATCATGCGATAGTATAACAGCATCAACCGCCGGCAATTCTTCAGCGGTTAAGGGTGTTTTATCATAAAAACGCTTTACTGCAAACGGAAAGGGAGAAGCCGCTGAACCCAGCATAGGGTCTAATAATATTCGAGTCCCTTCTATTTCTACTAAAAAAGAAGAATGTCCAAACCAAGTTAAACGAACTAAAGTATCATTGTCCATTTGAAATTCCTCTGGATTTCTTACGATAATATCACGAGGTACGTCTGGCATCTTTTCGATACCTCTTTTAAACTGTTGCTTCATGATTTTTGACATCTTTCTAGCTGTCATTTCCATGTGTATCCCCTCCCAATTGACAAAACTGTTTTCACCATAATTGGGAGACTTCTTGATTTTAATAAGATGGTCTCCCTTAGGCGGTTGTCCAAATTGTGGCAGCATAACAACAAGATTAAAGATGAGGTAAAGACCAAAAGCTATGGCCCCAATAAAGATCAATATGTCAATCAGTTTTCGCATGGATACAATACATAAGGTTCAAAACCGCACAATGTTCAATTGTTAGTAGATAAAAGAAGTCATTTAATATAATCCACAATTACTAAAGTAGACTTAATTAAGCTTAGGTAGGCTAAGGATCATATTGTCTCCAAGTAAAATATCGTCCACATGACCCGCTATACTATCATTTGATAGCTTCATATGAATATGAGTGTTTGATGTATGATGGGTAAATATGCCTTTATGCTTATCTGAATAAAAACCTAAAAACTGAGCGTCAACATTTTCTAATTGACCATGCAATCCTGATCGAATGTGTTTTTCATGGCTATGCTCAGTATCACCTTCCGGCCAATCTATTACATGCCAATCAATTTTCTTGGCTATGCCATCTATCAAAAAAGGTATAGGAGTATTACTGCTGATTCCTTTGGATGCTGCTTTTTCAACAATATAGTCTTCAAGGTCCTTACGATTTTCTACTTCAGGAGGTATAGCTATAGTTTCCCATTCCTCCACGCTAGCATATACAAGCAAACAAGCTTTTTGATGAAAAGTGGTATCCATTTTCAATTTACTTCCATCAACATAACTGTTGCATGCCTGACTAGCAAATATTTGCACTTCACCCTTTAAATTTTCCAATGCACCTAACGCGTAAATGTGATCCATTTCGTATAGTTCTGACAAATCTATTTTGGCAGACAAATCACCCTTATGCATAATATTTTTTAGGGTTCCAATGTGATGGACAGTGGATTGTCTCTGACTGTTGTCAAAGCAACTTGAAAAGAAAAGTAAAATGACTATTAGCCAAATTGGATAGTAAAATTCAAAAAAACAGATTTTCATATCATGATCTACAAATGCAATTTTACTTAAAATTAATTCGAATATTGTCTAGGCTTCCACTCCTTTTGATGGTCTACTTTTGAATTCTCAAGCTTTTTTGCAAGGCCAGCATTGTACTTAACCATCATATGCAACCAAAGTGAACGCGAACCTCTCATTAATTTCAAATACATAATTAAACCCCAGATTATAGCTACAAGCATAGCTTTTTCGACATTCATACCTAGATAAAAGACAAGGAATAAAGTAGGCAGCAGAACCAACCAACTTCCAATAATGTAAGAGAGAAACATTGCACCATAATAGAATCCAGGTTCTGGCTCTGTTAGTTGACCACAATTAGAACACGAATGTGGCATATCTAAAGGCTTTGATAGATTCAATGGTTTTATAAAAATATCGCCTTCTCTGCACCTTGGACATTTGTTTTGCCACATAGCTCTAAATGAAAATCCCATAACATTCTATTTTGAAATTATATATTCATAAAACACATTGCCGACCTTTACTCCGTTTATGTGCTTGTATTCATCTACGTTAAATACTCCTAATTACGCTGTAGTTACGTAAACATTAAATGCATAGTACTATCTAATGTATAGTGTTACCCAAACTTTGAATGTTACTTATGTTACATTCGAGGAAGCGGAAATCGATACTTCTAATATCTTACTTGCAATGGTTTACTCACACATCTATTGCCCTCAATATAAAAGCGCCAAGGCCAATGTGCACATTCTTGGGCATATTTGATGCCTACTCTAGGTCCTGCATAGATTTCGAATTGTTGCCTAGATCCAAGCGCCTCTTCGATCCAAATATCACCATCCCGTTTCCATAGAGGCCGAGCGTTATGTTCCCTGCTAATACCCATAGCTTGGCATAGCTTGCCTGGGCCATTCATCAATTGAGTTTGTGCTTCCACTTTACGTCTCGATTGCATTATTTCTAAACCTTCCACCGGTTCTACCCCCCTGATCAATATAGCATGAGCATTCCCTGCTGAACCTGTAACCACATTCAACATATTGTGGATACCATAACACAGATATACATATGATATGCCCCCTGCTTCAAACATAACCGTAGTACGATCCGTTTTCTTATTCCCATACGCGTGAGAGGCTTTATCATCCGGTGCTCGGTAGGCTTCTGTCTCTACAATCCTCCCTTTACAAAAATGACCATCCACACGAGTACAAACATACATGCCTAACAATGAGCTGGCTAAGGATAACACATCATTAGATTGTAGAAATTCACGAGATATTAGCTTAGTTTGACTCATTCACAGCGGCCCATAATTCCTGCTGAGCCTTCATCATTTTTTTCTTTAGTATCTTTTGCCCAATGCCCTTGTTTAGAAAGTAAATCGATACGTCAACTTGTGTTTTATTTTCACTGAGCTTTTGTAAGCTAAAGTATAATTCAGGCTTATGTAGTGGTATACCTGTAACTTTGTAACGGATATTTTTTTCGTCGACACCCTCAGCCTTAGCCTCATAATGCATTACAAAAGGCAGTGAGGAAAATGGCTTTTCTTTTACCCGAAAATGACATTGGGCCAACTCCTCAACATCTACGATTAATGGATGATAGTGACCAAACTTTTTGAGATCAAATATGACATCATGGACATGATCTATCGGATGGTTAATCTTAAATACCTGTTTATCGCCTTGATTCATAGCTATATTCAAAAAAAAGGCTACGATATAGAATACATAAAAATGCACCTATGATCTTCGAGAATAATTAGGCGCCTCTTTTGTGATGGTAATATTATGAGGATGACTTTCTATGATACCTGCATTCGTGATTTTCACCATTCTCGAACCTTGTAAAGAAGCTATATCTTTTGCCCCGACATAACCCATTCCGGCCCGCAATCCACCAATGTATTGTACCATCACTTCAGCCACCGTTCCTTTATAAGGAATCCGTCCTTCTATACCTTCAGGAACCAATTTTTTAGCATTAGATTCCTCAGCCTGAAAGTAGCGATCTTTGGATCCTAGTTTCATGGCGCCGATCGATCCCATACCTCGGTATATCTTGAACTTCCGGCCTTCATAAATGATATTTTCGCCTGGGGCTTCCTCCGTACCGGCAAATAATGAGCCTGCCATGATGGTACTTGCACCACCGGCCAAGGCTTTAGCAATATCGCCCGTATATCGAATACCTCCATCGGCAATAATAGGTATCCCCTGATCTTTGACGGCATGGAAAACATTCATCACGGCACTGAGTTGAGGTACCCCTACACCCGCTACAATTCGAGTGGTACAGATACTACCTGGACCGATCCCCACCTTAATCCCATCCACACCTGCATCGGCCAGTGCTTTTGCAGCCGCGGCCGTAGCTACATTTCCAGCTACTATCTCTAAGTCTGGATATTGCTGTTTAATATTTCGAACGGTTTCAATAACCCCTGCACTATGCCCGTGGGCCGTATCCACACAAACTACATCTACATCAACAGCTACTAAAGCAGCTAATCGCTCATGAAGATCACCACCTACACCTACAGCTGCTCCCACTAACAACCGACCTCTAGAATCTTTAGCTGCATTCGGATAATTCTCCACCTTCATGATATCCTTATAGGTAATCAATCCCACTAGTGTTCCATCCGGTTCTACAACGGGCAACTTTTCAATCTTATATTGTTGCAAGATATCAGTGGCCTGTTCCAATGTCGTTCCTTGAGGAGCTGTAACCAGGTTTTCCGTAGTCATCAAATCTGACACTCGCTTAGTATGATCCGTCTCAAAACGAAGATCCCGGTTGGTCAGAATACCAATCAGTTTGTTGTTTTCATCCACGATAGGGATCCCTCCGATCTTGTAGCTTTTCATAAGCGCTAAGGCATCGCCAATATTCGCATCCACCATCAAGGTTACGGGATCGATGATCATCCCACTCTCAGAACGCTTTACTTTACGCACCTGTTCGGCTTGATCTTCTACAGGCATATTTTTATGGATAATACCAATGCCTCCATTTCTAGCGATTGCAATGGCTAAACCATATTCTGTAACCGTATCCATAGCCGCTGATACCATGGGCACATTCAATCGTATGTTTCTGGTAAACTGTGTGCTGATGTCTACATGCCTCGGTAATACTTCTGAGTATGCAGGTACGAGTAGTACATCATCAAAGGTTAATGCTTCTTCTATTTGCGGGAAAGAGGTAGAAATGTTTTTTTCCATGTGCAAAGGTATAGAAAGGAAATATCTATTTTAAAATTTTTTGAAAAACTTTACAGTATATTGACGCTATTATCATTTTCGCATTATGATAGAAATATATACTGACGAATATTTCATGAAGGAGGCCTTTAAAGAGGCTCAAAAGGCGGCAGAAAAAGATGAAGTTCCTGTAGGCGCTATTGTAGTATCAAACAAGAAGATCATCTCAAGAGCGCATAATCAAGTGGAACAATTTGGAGATATTACAGCTCATGCTGAAATTATTGCGGTTACTGCCGCAACTAACTTCCTAGGTAGCAAGACCTTAGACGAATGCACCCTTTATGTGACCTTGGAGCCTTGTTGTATGTGTGCGGGCGCTATTGCTCATGCAAGATTACAACGCGTAGTATATGCTGCTGATGATGACAAAGGTGGATTTATGCGCTTTGGCAAGAAAATGCTGCACCCTAAAACCAAATTAGAGTTTGGCATCATGCATGAAGAATGCAGCCAGATTCTGACTGAGTTTTTCAAAGCCAAGCGAGCCGCTTTATAATAGACAATACCAATCAACTTCCATGAAACAGCTTCTCTTTTGCTTATTCTCTATCCTAATTTCTTCGTCAGTCTCAGTCGCCCAAGTTGTTTGGGAGAATGGTACCCGATGGGAATATGAAAGCTATACATTTAGCGATCCAGAATCTGGCACTTCTAGCATTGAGGTACTGAAAGATACCCTTGTAAATGGCATAAACTGTAAGCTCATCCTTCATGATACCTATAGCTGCACTATGCGACCCGTGCGAGATATCATCTATCAAGAAGGTGACAAGGTATTCTTCTTTCATCAAGAGGACCAGAGTTTTTATCCTTTGTATGATTTTGGGATGGCAATCGGCGACACCCTCCAATTACGACTCTGGGAGGGTCACGCCAGCAACTACGACTATGCCTACTTCCGCTTAGACACAATCTCCAATATCAATCTGTCTGGCCAAGACTTTAGATTGCTTAGGTATCAGATTGGACTTGAAGAAGATGGTGTGATAGAATTTTTAAACTTTAGTTATGATGTGATTGATGGTGTAGGCTGTACCGATCATTTATTTTACTTCTATGATACAGGATTTTGTGATGGCACCTATGTAAGTCCATTACTTTGTTTTTATCATCCTAACACGGGGCTAAGTGCTATTAATGATGATCTATGCACACTTAGTTCTACAGAGGACCTGACAGAACTGACCATTCAAATCTATCCAAATCCAGCGACGCATCATCTGCACCTGTCTTCCAGCGCTACTATCAAATCAATCCAAGTCATAGATATACATGGACAAATCGTCCTTTCACAATCATTTGCTCCCGTAATTGATGTGTCTCATTTACCTTCAGGCATCTATTATATCAGAGGTAATCCTTCTTTAGGGGCGGTCCAATGTCCACTATACCTTGTTCGCTAAGATGGGTTTGCACCAGATCTATTTAATAATAGTCAATCACTTTAGCAGGTCGACAGACTACTTTTTTGTGAGATTTTCCATGTATCTACAGGCTTCATGATCACTTAAAAAAGCTGAATCACTATTTGATCTTCTTACTAAACACACAAAAATTCAGAACCCACTCTTTAACGTTGGACAACTATCAAATTATTAAAAGAATCGTCATAAAGTAAATCCGTTTCAAAGCAAACTATATCATAGCCAATAGTGGTTGAAGAATTAAGAATATTAAGAATTATTGAATGATAGAATACGTTCCCAATATTTTTATAATGATTGTTTGAAGCCAATTCACTTTCAATAATATCATCAAAAAAATCTGTACGGCTTAAAACTTGATTAATCTTATCTATAGCAATAGTACTTTTCTTTTTGCTCCCTGCATTTGACAAATGATAAGAAAGCTCACTCTTACTTTTATTCAATGGAATATCAAGGGAATGAAAAACCATCAAACCTCTTCCAAAAGCTATTTCTACAAATAGCGCATTACCAACACTATCTATCTCATTATATTCAACTAAATCCTTTTCAAAATCTATATTGATCAAATCAATTACGCAGTCATTTATTGAAACCATAATGTTCTTTGCGAAATCTTCAATTCTGATCATAGTATCATCTGATCTAAACTCTTTTTCTATAAATTGAGATGGCTTTATATCAGAAATACTATTTAGTAAGCTCGAGATTGAACTCTTAACACTTGATACACTCAATATATATGAGGTGTCAATTTCTACTTCTAATTCTTTTACATCTTTTTCGCTAATTGATGTGAATGGCGTGTTGTCGAGCCATTCTATTTCACCAAATTTAGACATCCACGGCGGAGAGTGTCCCAACTTAGCTAGTAGCTCTTTCATTTCTGACGATATAAGGAGTAGGTTTGAATTATAAAAGAACAGATGTACCAATTTAGAATTTATACTATACTTAGTTATTTCAACATTTTGATAATTATTATATCGTAATTCACTATAACTTCTCAAATAATCCTCAACACTATTGTACGTAACTCTATCTGATATCAATTGACCAAACGTACCGTCTTTATAATTTAAAGATGTAATTTGAAAATTACTTTGGTGTGTGTTTAATTTTTCAATAAAGAAGTGGCTAAATTCTATAAAAACGTAAGAATGTTTTGAACGCCCTACATTAACGACATCTACAGAAGTATGGTCAGCTATATTGTCTTTTATAAGCTCATATAAATCCTCTCTTAACAGCAATGTTTTTGCTAAATCCCAAAATCTGGCTGCAACCAAGTCTTTATTGATACTACATTGAATTGGACTAACCAATGGCAATGAAATACTCTCTTTTGTTATCTCATCTAATTCAATGTATGCAAAAGGGCTTTCGTAGAATTTCATTTAAGCTTAAGATAAACTAAAAAAGTGTTTTGGTTTTTGTGGATTCCTAGAATGAAAAGAAATAGCAAAAAACAATAGTAATCTTATTAAGCGCTTGAAAGATGCGATTCTACTAATTAGAAAATCTGGATAATAAAGGCCGGATTTTCACCCGGCCTCTTCATAAATCTTATTCTTTGATAACTTTCCTTGTTACTCTATTGCCGTCGATCAGCTCAATATTTACATAGTATAATCCCGCTGGCCATTGAGAGATATCTAGTTGCCTATTTTCCAATGTGCTCGTATGTATTTGAGCCCCAGAAGCCGTAAATGCGCGAATCGTATGAATCGCCTGTTCGCTTTGGATTTTTATAATATCATGTGCTGGGTTCGGTTCAATGCTAATACGGGTAAGGTATTCATCTTCAGTATTAGACAGTATCCAATCTTGTCCATCACAATCTTCATCAATCCCATTCTCAGCTAACTCTACGGCACCTGGATATACATCTTCATTTTCATCATCGCAGTCTTCATCGATACCAAAGCCGTCACCATCTAAATCATCATCTGGTGTAGCTTCATTACAATCATCGTCGATGCCATTATACGGTTCTTCCTCGACACCTGGATTTATATTAGGATTATCATCATCGCAATCCTCTGAAGCAAAAAAGCCGTCGCCATCATTGTCTTCAGCTGATGGATCATAGACACAAACCCCAAATTCACCTATAGCGGACGAACCATAAGAGATCACTTTAAACAAAATCGTTTCACCTGGAATCATTCCAGTTAATTCAATTAATGAGTGATTTCCTTCACCGCCATCATCATCGCAATCCAAATAATTTAGATTTTCACAAGAACCATTATACGCTTGTAATACGACATCAAAAATGCCGTCTTCTACAAACCGCGTTTCTATGGTCACATTACCACTGGGTGCAACGACCGTATTGAACCACACATCATTACTTAAGCCATTCGAGCCGCAATTAAAGGGACCGCCTTGACCAGAGTACAGATAATCTATATTATCATAGATATCGGGATTGCAAAAATCTCTTAGGGGCACAAAAAAGCCATCATCACAATAATTTCCTTCAGGAACTACTGGGTCATATGCACAGATACCAAACGCTCCTTCTATACTTGACACTGTTGCCGAGAATCGAATGCGTAGCACCTCTCCCGGTGTTCGTCCACCGACAGTAATTTGGGTTTGGCCATTCGGTAGATTATCTGTGGCGCAGGTAATTCTGAATGGAAAAACACAATCATCATCGTATAATTCTAATGCCGTTTCCGAAATCTCGTTTTCGATGCGTGTCGTTTCAATCGTCACATTTCCACTAGCAGGAACCTGAACATAAAACCATCGATCGATTAAGTTTGTATTAGCACAAGAAAAATCAAAGCCTGTTGATGGATTAAATCCTTCTGTGTTAAACACCTGAGGTTCGCAACTGTCTAACACAGGAATTTCAATAGCCGATTCACAAAGGTCCCCTTCACTGGTCGTAACTTCGTAGATGCAAATATCGAAAGGGCCAGGTCCTTCATATTCCACTGCCGCTTGCACATAGATCCGTTGACCCGGGGTTAGATCATATAAAGGAAGTATTGGGAAATTACCAAATAAACTTCCTGATATACAAGCAATCGTATTTAGATTCCCACATTCTCCTTCGAGGGCAGAAAGAGTCAAACCATTAGCCCCATTATCAATGTATTGTGTTTCTATGATTACGTTGCCAGACGAGGGCACGACAAAATCAAACCAAATATCATTGAATTCGTCACTGATGCAAAGGGTGCTAGCAAACGAAGGATTCAGTGACTCAGTGGTGAATGACTCAAGCATGCATTCCTGCTCTACAGCCAATCTTATCGGATCAGGACAATGATCCCCTTCACCGTATTCGATGGTCCAAGCCGAGGCAAAAAATGGCCCTTCTATATCACCCCCATATTCATATACTCTAAAATAAAGTACTTCACCGGGGCTTCGGTCAAAAAAGGCTAAACGAGGGTGCGTACCCAGACCATCATCATCATCGCACTCGACTAGTTCCAAACTCCCACACTCACCTGTATAGCTTTGCATAGCCATATCTGACGGACCGCCACTTTGTTCTCTGGTTTCTACTATCAAAATACCGGTAGATGGCACAGTAGCCGTAAACCATATATCAGGAGCATTACTATTAAAAAAACCACAGTCAGGTGAAGGCAATTCGTTGGATTGCGTATATCCTGTTGTTGTATACGGATCAAACATAAACTCGAATCCGACATCTAGTACCACAGCGTCCGAGCATTCATTTCCCGCTTCATTATCAAATGCTAATTGGGTAGCACACATTGAAAATTCGCCTTCGTCATCGCCTCCATATCCATATATCCTCAGATAAATATCCTCGCCTTCTTGTGCTGATAGTTCTAAGTATGGGAACAGACCATTAGCATCATCGCTACAAGCCAGTCGTTCCAGATTACCACAAGAACCGGTATACGCTTGCATAGCCATATCACCAATCCCTCCAGATGCCTCAGCGACTTCAATTATATTTAATGTGGTAGTCGCACTTTCAATTTTAAACCACATATCTATTCCATCATTGAAAAAACCACAGGTCGGAAAGGGTTCCTCCCCAGATGGTGTCAGTCCGGTGTTATTATAAATGCTGAATTCACAATCACCATCGAGGTTTAATAGAATGGCATCACTACACACATTTTGTGAAAAAAGGGCAAAAGGTAGCCATAGCAGGCTGAGTGTAAAAAATGTTCTCATATGATTGATTTTATTGTTGAGTAAAAAAAGTTACTGGATATTAATTTACAAATTTATCCCACATTTAGGTGAGGGTATACCCATTATTGTTAATCAACAAAATCTCTTTTAATAAACGAAAGCGAAGCTGTGGCGTGAGTTTAGAAAGTTTTACTCAGATTTAAATTAGGAAGCCTTTAATAAAAAAGGCCGGAATTTATCCGGCCTCAAATCTTTTTATTCTTTAATTACTTTTTTGCTTACACTTTTTCCATTGCTGAGTTCTACTCGTATATAATAAAGCCCTGGCCTCCAGTGAGATATTACTATTGGTTCATTTGCTAAATTATCAATGGCTATTTGCGAACCTTCAATCGTATAAGCCTTTAAAGATTTAATAGGTATAGGACTTTCAATGGTTAATTGATCAGTAGCTGGATTAGGATTAATTTGAATATTGAAGAGGTATTCGTCATCAGTACTGGATAGTATCCAGTCTTGCCCATCACAATCTTCATCAAT
>JAHDDO010000072.1:0-6003 GCA_020629315.1 Saprospiraceae bacterium
AGGAGAGGCAGAGATTTGGGCTGAAGACTTCAACCAGAAGAGTGAGGACCCATGTCTAGGTTGTGAAGGAGATGATAACTTAGATTTCTTCTTTGATCCTAATATGATCGATGATGTACTTTACTATGACTGTAGTTTCTTCCCTAATGGTGAGGACTTCTTTACAGAAGAATTAGAAATGTGGGTATTCGACGAAGCAGGTAATGGTGCTTTCTGTACAGTGACATTGATCGTACAAAACAATGGTATCTGCGATGAAGGTAATGGTGCTTCAAGAATCCAGGGTGATGTATTCAGTGAAATGAATGAGAAAGTTGAGGATGCTATGGTTTCTATTAATAGTAACCAGTCTGAATTCCCTAATGACATGCTTACTACAGCTACTGGACAATACTGGTTTGATAGCTTAATGAATGGAATGGATTACGCAGTATCTGCGACGTATGATACTCATATATTAAATGGTGTATCTACTCTAGATATCGTTAAGATTCAAAGACACATACTAAGTATAGAGAACCTTGATTCTCCATATAAGTTAATTGCAGCTGATGCAAATGACTCAGGTACAGTAACTGCAGCTGACCTTGTAAACATTAGACAAGCGATTCTTGGAATAATTTCTGAGTTCCCTAATGGACAACAAAGCTGGAGATTAATTGAAGCGACACAAACATTCGCTAATCCTAATTCTCCGTTCCCATATGTTGATGCAATTAATGTATCTAACTTAAATGGAAGTATGTACAACCAAGATTTCATGGCGATCAAAATTGGTGATGTTACCAATAACGCCTCTGTGAACTTGGATGAAGATGTTACTGAATCAAGAAGTGCACAAACACTAGAACTATTAATTGATGATATCAAAGTAGAAGCTGGACAGGCTTACGAATTACCTGTACGAGTATCTGCTGATACAGATCTAGTGGGAATGCAATTCACATTACAGTATGACACAGAAGTTTTCGAAGCAATAAATGTAGCAGGAGCTGCTGCTAATATTACAGAAGCTAACCTTGGATTTGCAAGTGCAAAAGATGGATACATTGGCCTAAGTTGGGATAATGTAGAAGGAATAAGCATGAGCAAAGACGAAGTAATCTTCACAATTAATGTTGTAGCGAAAACAACATCGACCATAACCAACACCTTACAGATCAACTCAAGTGTAATTAGTTCTGAGAATTATAATAAGAATCTTGAAGTTGGTGATGTAAGTCTTGACTACATCAAAGGTGGAGAGATTGTGGAAGAGTTTGCGCTAATGCAAAATATTCCTAACCCATTTGAAAATACAACTGAGATCAGTTTTGTATTACCGGAAGCTGAACAAGCTACTTTACGAGTATACGATATGACTGGTAAAATTGTGTATAGCATTAATGCTGGTTTCAACAAGGGGTTAAATAAAGTGACTATCGATGGAAATGATCTAGATGCTAGTGGCGTTCTTTACTACCAATTAGATAGTAATAACAATACAAGTACTAGAAAGATGATTCACATCAAATAATAAAAGTTAGTACTTTTTTGAAAAAGGGTATCACTCGTATGAGTGATACCCTTTTGTTTTTAGTATTGTATTGATTTTGGAAGCTGAGTTCGACTAGTCAAAACTCTGATTCTCAACTGAGGAGTGTTCGACCAATTCTTGATATTCGGCAACAGATAAACCATCTAAACAATAATCAATTGGATTTACAGCTTTTCCGTTTATTCGCACTTCATAATGGAGATGTGGCGCCGTAGATGTTCCTGTACTACCTACTTCACCTATTTTCTGGCCTTTCATGATTTTTTGACCCTCTTTTACATCTATTTTGCTCATGTGAGCATATAGTGTTTCATAGCCAAAGCCATGATCGATAACTACATATTTTCCATACCCATTTCTTTTTGTAGCAACCGTTTTGATAGTCCCATTTCCAGTAGCCTGAATAGCTGTTCCTACAGGACAGGTAAAATCAATACCCTTATGAAATTTCTTTACCTTATGCACAGGATGGATTCGAAATCCATATCCCGACATATATCTAATGCTTCGCTTTAGTTTATCTTCTTGAATAGGCTTAATAGAAGGTATTGATCTTAATTTTTCTTCTCTTACCATAGCTAGATTCAAAATTGTATCCAATGATTTCTTTTGAATAGCCAACTTTCGTTGTAGGCTCGAAACTTTGTCTATGGACGCTTCAATAAGATCAGACGAAGAATCATATTTGGTGATATACTTAAATCTATCGTGACCACCAATACCTCCATACCACATATTAGAATCTATCGGACTTAGTCCAAAGATCATTCTATGAACATTAGCGTCTTTTTCTTGAATATTTTCTACCTCATCTGTAAGCTTATCAAGCTCACCTGTTAATGACTCGTAGTGTCGAGACATTTGAGATAATTCATTCTTTAAGATTCGCTCCTGAGGTGATCCGATCACTCCAGTGTAGATGGCATAGGACATACCACCAAAAAATAGGAACATACCAACAAGGCCGCCTAGTTTTAGAAATTGAACTTTTCTGTTTACAACGACTTCCTCATATTGCAAGGATTTCTCATTGTACACATAGGTCTTTTTACTCATTCTCCGTCGTGTTTAAAACATTACCTTCATTACCTTTGCACGGTAATAAATGTTCGGATGTGTTCTACGGGTAGGTATCTGCGGGGGCTAATTTACAATTTGAACCGAGCTTATCCAAACATATTTTAACATATTATAAATATTATTATTAGTTAAGATTTGTTTCGTAAGACATTGATTATAAGCATCCTGCAAGATATTTCAAGCAATTTCTTTTTAGGGATTTATACTCAGTGAGTTACCCATATATAGTTTTTTAAATATTAAGGAGAATAAGAAGTAATCCATGAGATCAAGTGAAATTCGACAACGGTTTTTTGACTTTTTTGAGAAAAAAGGACACAAAATTGTGCCTTCTGCGCCTATCGTAGTTAAAAATGACCCCACATTAATGTTTACAAATGCGGGAATGAATCAATTTAAAGACTTTTTTCTAGGTAATGCGACACCGTCGGCAACCCGTATTGCAGATACTCAAAAGTGCCTCAGAGTATCTGGAAAACATAATGATCTGGAAGAAGTTGGACGTGATTCTTACCATCACACCATGTTCGAAATGTTAGGTAACTGGTCATTTGGAGACTACTTTAAACAAGAAGCTATTGACTGGGCTTGGGAATTACTAACTAAAGAATACGGACTCGATCCATCGCGACTGTACATCACCGTATTCGAAGGGGACAGTTCTGATGGACTAGAAGCAGATAATGAAGCAGCAAAAATGTGGGAGGCATTTGTACCCAAGGATCATATATTATACTTTGATAGAAAAGATAATTTTTGGGAAATGGGTGATACCGGTCCTTGTGGGCCTTGTAGCGAAATTCACATTGATCTCAGAAATGATGCCGATAGAGCGGCTAAGCCAGCGCAAGATTTGGTAAATATGGATCACCCAGAGGTGATAGAAATTTGGAATCTCGTATTTATTCAGTTCAATCGTAAAGCAGATGGTAGCCTGGAAAATCTGCCCGCAAAGCATGTGGATACAGGTATGGGCTTCGAGCGTCTTGTTATGGCCATGCAGCACAAGACGTCCAATTATGATACAGACATCTTCACGCCATTCATATCAAAAATCGAAAAAGACACGGGCGTTACATACACCTTTACATACGATGAAGCGGCCAAATCAGATATTGCTATGCGTGTGATTGTAGATCATGTCAGAGCCGTAGCTTTTGCTATCGCCGATGGAGAATTGCCTAGTAATACAGGTGCAGGATATGTGATCAGGCGTATATTGCGAAGAGCGGTGCGGTATTATTATTCCTTTTTAAATCAAAAAGAACCCTACATCCATACCTTACTTCCAATGTTGGCAGATGCCTTTGAGAATGTGTTTCCAGAATTGAAAAAGCAAGAAAGTTTTGTGGCTAAGGTAATTTTGGAAGAAGAAAAGTCTTTCCTTAAAACACTATCCAGTGGTCTAAAACGCTTTGAAGCGCTGGAAGTTCGTGAAGAAATGTTAGATGGAAAAGTGGCTTTCGAACTGTATGACACCTATGGATTCCCAATCGACCTTACCATGATGATTGCAGAAGAGAAAGGTTGGAAAGTAGATATTCCTGGATTTCAAGCAGCGTTAGAAGAGCAAAAATCTAGAGCACGTGCCGATGCCCAGCGAGAGACGGGAGATTGGACCAATCTATTAGATACTAAAGATATCCAGTTTACAGGGTACGATAGTCTAGAGGAAGCGGAAGTCAAGGTTGTTAAGTATCGAACGATCAAAGAAAAGAACAAGTCTATTTATCAGTTGGTTTTGGATCGAACGCCCTTTTATGCAGAAGGAGGTGGCCAGGTAGGTGATAGCGGTACCATACAGTTTGGCGATGAGAAAATTTCTGTCTTGACCACGAAAAGAGAAAATGATCTCATAATTCATCATGTAAATAAATTGCCAGAGCAAGTCGAAGTGGCAGGACAAGCTAGTGTCCATGCTACAAAAAGGGCATTAACTGAAAATAATCACTCTGCGACACACTTACTCCATGCTGCATTAAGAGAGGTGCTCGGTGACCACGTCCAACAAAAAGGTTCTTTAGTGAAAGATGATTATCTGCGTTTTGATTTCTCACATTTCCAGAAAATGGAAAAGGAAGAAATTGAAAGAGTAGAAGCAAGAGTAAATCAAAAGATTCGGGAAAATATTGCACTGGAAGAGGCACGGAGTATACCCCTGGATCAAGCTAAAGAAGCAGGAGCCATGATGCTTTTTGGCGAGAAATATGGAGACAATGTTCGTATGATAACCTTTGACAAATCGTATTCTGTCGAGCTTTGTGGAGGGTGTCATGTCAAGGCCACCGGGCAGATCGGCCTATTTAAGATAAAGGCAGAATCAGCTATTGCTGCCGGCGTTCGGCGTATAGAAGCCTTGACTGCGGATGCTGCCGAAGTGTTCGTAAATGAGAAATTAGACGAATTGCGTTCGATTCAAGCACAGTTCAAAAATCCAAAAGATGTAAGCGGCCAAATCGTTTCTTTGCAAGAGCAGAATAAGGAGTTGCAGAAGGAATTAGAAAAATTCAAGATTGAAAATGCAATGGCGATGCAAGGTAGTCTTCTCGATAAAAAACAAGTCTTTTCGCAGGGAGAATGTATCGTGCAAAAGGTGGATCTCGCTGATGCAAAGATGGTGAAAACACTGATGCACAATCTTGAAAAAGAACTGTCTAATGGAGTGATCGCCTTAGGTTTTGAGGCGAAAGGCAAGGCTAATTTGATGATCTTAGTGAGTAAATCTTTGACAGAATCCACAGATCTTCATGCTGGAAATCTGGTTAAAGAATTTGCACCCATGATCAATGGTGGTGGCGGTGGACAAGCCAGTTTTGCAAGCGCAGGAGGATCCAATTCAGCAGGTATAGATCAAGCACTAGCCGCAGTAAAAGCTAAATTATCCTAAGTCCATAACTGGGGCGATACCCTGATACAGTTGCTAGCAAGCAGCAACCGTATCAGGGTCGCTACGGTCGTCAGCCAGGTCCTTCGGACGCTCACTAGTTCGCCTGACTCTCATCGCTATCGCAGTATTTTTGGCTTTTTTGCTATGAATGTTGAGAAATTGTTTTCTACCTTACTTGTATTAGTAGGAATTACAATTTTAACATCATATCATGAATACACGACTTCTATTTCTTTTTATTGTACTTTCTTTATTATGCTCAGATGCATTGCTCGCACAATGCTTAAACCAAATCGATCACCCTTCTGGTACTCAAACGATCAATGAGGTGGATGTTACCGTGACGCCGGATGGTTATGCTGATTATTTCAACCTCTGTAGCGAGTCAGAACCCTATTGGGTAGGGTGGAGCTTTGACCCTATGCCTCATCACGACGGCTCCTACACCTTCCAATTTTCACCACCAGTAGATACTGTATATCTGAATTTCTCTTACATA
>JAHDDO010000072.1:6103-8870 GCA_020629315.1 Saprospiraceae bacterium
CACCTTCCAATTTTCACCACCAGTAGATACTGTATATCTGAATTTCTCTTACATAAATGCAGAGAATGGCACAGAAGAAATAATTCGAATCTATAGAAATGGTAGCCATTTTACCATCCCAGAAGTCTTTTCTGATGCCGCTTGTTCTGAGGATCTAGCTGTGGTGAATGCAGAAGGCGATCTCGCCGGGCCTAATACAGAAAGCCATTTTAAAGGCCTGGTTAAGGTTGAGGGACCTATTGAAGAATTGACGGTTTTAGATAGCTTTATAAGCGGTCAACCATTAGGGGTTTCATTCTCAATCTTTATGTGTTCACCGATAATCTCCAGCAGTTCTAGCGTATTAGAGGATCCCATTACTATATCTCCGAACCCTGTCGACGATTATCTTTTTATAAAAGGGCTTCCAAGATCAAATCATTCAGTTATGCTCTATGATGCCTTTGGAAATCCGCAGTATGTTGATTATAATCCTGGTTTACATAAATTAGATACCAAACAGCTTACAGGAGGGGTTTATGTACTACAAGTACATGTAAATAATAAAATAGTGACAAAGAAGCTGATGGTTTCTAGGTCTAATTAGATTATTGGAATTCAATAAAGGGGTTGAAATGAGTGCACGAAATCTATTAATAAGTTCGTCGAGGTTTTCAACTGCAATGCCATACGCCACAAAAAGATATCACACGTTTCCCAATAGCCCGGTTATTTTCAAAAAGATGTTCGTCGAGGTTTTCAACCTCGATGCCATACACTACAATCTTGACACTATACTCATCACACTGGTACGTCATTTTCAAAAATAGGCTGCGCTCAAAAAAATCAAAACACACTCATGTTGCAATGAGATGTATTAGCTATTAGAGATTTTTACAAGCATATAGTATCGAGGTTGAAAACCTCGACAAGCGGTTTTGGAATTAAAATAACGCATCGGAATCGTATCGATATCGACAACTTTGCTAATCTAAGCAATGGATGGAAGTCCTTATAGTTCATCGAGGTTTTCAACTGCAATGCCATACGCCACAAAAAGATATCACACGTTTCCCAATAGCCCGGTTATTTTCAAAAAGATGTTCGTCGAGGTTTTCAACCTCGATGCCATACACTACAATCTTGACACTATACTCATCACACTGGTACGTCATTTTCAAAAATAGGCTGCGCTCAAAAAAATCAAAACACACTCATGTTGCAATGAGATGTATTAGCTATTAGAGATTTTTACAAGCATATAGTATCGAGGTTGAAAACCTCGACAAGCGGTTTTGGAATTAAAATAACGCATCGGAATCGTATCGATATCGACAACTTTGCTAATCTAAGAAATGGATGGAAGTCCTTACAGTACGTCGAGGCTTTCAGGCTCAATGCCATACGATGCCATTACTCAACAATTGGAATGCAAGTGTACCGTTCGGCAAGTTGATAATTAATATTCGGCAGGGTGCACAAACATAGGACCTAATAGCATTCGACAGCCGATCCCACCACCTAAATGGTATAAATGTTCTTTAATAGGAGCACTCTTAACTGGATGTAAGCCATACTGTCCTTTTAATTGACCAAAAATCTGCAAGCGCTTATTGATGTTATAGTTGAAGCCAGTTTTTAAGGTACCAAAAGATAAGGCTTGTAAAAGACGGCGATTTGAAATACTTATGGAAGTGCCCGGCTCGCTTATGGTAGTCGTACGTTCAATAAATAATAGAGATAAAGATATACCTGGGTCTATAAATAATTCCCAAGTCTTTGAAATGGGTTTTACAAAGCGAACACTCAAAGGAACATCCATCATCAAATAGTTGGTAGTAATGCTCAATCGATCCAAACCTCCATTACCGCCATCTGGAAAAAGAATATTGCCTTCCTCCTTTAATACATATCCATCATTAGTAAGACCTATACCAAAGCTAAACCATGTGTTTGCTACAATCCTGCGGTTGGCTCCAATTTTCACTGCAGGAGTTATTAAAGGGATTTCATTTTGATTTCTGGCATCTAGCACTACTTGAGCATCTGGATCATTCGTACTTATGGTGCGAAAGGATTCTTTAATGCTTGCTTCAAAGTCTAAAGACCAATTATCTTGTGAAAACGAATAGATAGGAAATAACAAAATGAGGAGTGCTACGGATACCTTGGGCATAATGATTAGGTTTCCTTTTATACGCATAAGGAAATACTCTTATTGCCTAAATGGAAGAGGGGCAAAAAAAAAAAGGTGTATTGTTTTGCGACAATACACCTTAAAATTTTGCTTTATCCTATGGGGTAAAAAAACTGCTCAGAAACAATTTTTCCATTGGCTACCTTGAATATAGCTACCTCTTCGTCTACTTGTCTTTCTCGTCCTTTCATAGTAATGTCCATCTTCATGGTCGCTGTAAAGTGATCACCAGCCACCATCGGTCCTTCGATCTCTACACCGTGGAACTCGGCCACCATACCATTCCATCGTTCTCCTTTTTCTTTAATGGCTTCCATACCTTCCACCCGAGGAGGAAAACCTTCTGCCCCTTCCATTTCCAAGCTTACACAATTGTCATCATACAATTCTGCATGTGCTAAATCCCATCGTCCAGTACGGCAGTACTCTGCCCATTTGTTTGCAATTTCTTGTGTTGTCATTTTTGCTGTTTTTTATTTGAATAAAAATAGATTTGCTGCTGTATACTATAGGTACGACTCTTTACATCTAAAAGTTCATTACAAAAGTATTCTATGTGAATGACAGAATCTGTCAGGGGTGAATATCTAT
>JAHDDO010000031.1:0-30464 GCA_020629315.1 Saprospiraceae bacterium
CTTTCGAGTGCTACTTTTTTCTCTAATCTATGTCAATGAACTATCTTTTTCCCTCATTTCTAAGGGACTGCAAATATAGATAACTAAATCAATTCTCAAAACAATTGTTTTCCACAATTAAGAGTAAAAAATTTGCCTCAAATTTGCCTTGAGATTTAAACAAAAATCAATCCGATTTACATATTAAAAAAACGAAATGTATATCTCCTTAAAGGATAAAAAAATACGGCTCAAAATCGAAAAGCAATTTCGTCTCACTGAGCGTTTTTCTGCAGGAAGAAAGTATGTGTCTGTCCAAATTCCGTCTTGGTATAGAAAAAAAGATTTTTTAAAAATCACTAAAAAATTGGAGGGATGGCTTGAAAAAATTGAAAAACAGCACCCGGGTTTTCTAAATCGCTACATCATCAAAGACTATGACCAAGACAGCATTTTGAATGTTATGGGAGATCACATTGGACTACAATTAAAAGAAGTCAATCGAAAAACCATCTCAAGTATAGTAGATGGAAATACTCTTATAATAACCACGCCAACTCCATCAGATCCTGAAGGGATTCGAAAAGCCGTGATTGAGGGTCTTAAGAAAAAGTATAGAAGAAAAATTGAAACAGAGGTGTTTACCTTAAATGAGCAAACGGTAAAAGGTCAAATTAAAAGCATAAAACTTAAGGATAACTTTAGTAACTGGGGTAGCTGCAGTAATACTGGCAATATAAATTTATCCGTACGACTCATGCTCTTGCCTGCAGACGTTCGCGAGTATGTGATTATCCATGAGCTATGCCATTTATTGGAATTAAACCACTCCTCAAAATTCTGGGCATTGGTACAAAAACACTGCCCCGAATATAAAGTCCATGAAAAATGGTTAGATAAAAATGGAAATATGTACTACTTCTAAATTGGGTAAAATGCTTGATATACTAAAAAGAAAGAAATAGCGATCAACGAACCACCCGCTACCCAAGAGATATACTTCATGTGGTGCGGTTTTAGTCTAGTCCTAATCAACTGGGCTAATAACACTTTCAAAGAATCGGACATCACTATCATAATCATAATACCACTAAACAACCAAAAAGAATCATTCATGTCTAGTCCTCTGGTAATGATATAGGTCGAAGTAACCCCAAACCAAAAAATAGGTGTAAAAGGATTAAGGCCGTTAATCAGAAATCCCTTTGTGAAATATTGCATGAAGTTTCGTGCATTAAGCTTTATTTCCTCTTGGTCAAAGTCTTTCTTACTAAACGCTAAGTAGGCACCAAAAATGAATAAAATCGTAGCCCCTATAATACCTCCCCAAAATCTGACATTTGGATCTTCTAGTGTGTTGCCTATAGATTGAATAAAATAATAGCATGCAGATATATATAGCATGTCACTCATCCAAATGCCTAGACCTACAGTCATACCTGCTTTCCATCCTTTTTGAATGGACGTTTGGGTAATGATAATAAATATAGGTCCCATGGATAAGGCTAAAAAAACACCGAATACAATGCCCTCAATAAAATACTGCATAGCTCAATGCGACAAAGCTAATCAAATATGAGCGTTTTCTACTTTGCCGAGGAATTCTAGTTGTCCTGAAGAAACTCGACACTCATTTCCATGAAGGAAGACATATCTTCTCCGCTTAACATCTTTTGGTTTACCTTGGCAAGCATATATAGGTAGTTTGCGAATTTTTGCTTTTTCTCCTCACTACGCATTTTTAGCATTTTAGTAGCTACTAATGGATGGTTAGTGTTAACGACTATATTATGAACATCACCAAAAGCACTCATATCCATTCCTTGCATAGCTTGCATTTCTTGCATCCTTCGCATAAACTCTGGCTTAGTAATCAAGACAGGCAAGTCTGTGGTCTCCAAGTTCCTTAGTTCTATATTCTGGCCTTCACCTAATGCCGAGCTGAACAAGGTTTTTACTTTTTCTATCTCTTTTTCAGTGAGTACCGATTCTGAACTATCTTCTTTTTGTACCAACTTATCAACGGTATCCGAATCTACCCTAACAAAGGTGGCTTTGTCTAGTTTTTGCTCCAAGTGTTGAGCAAAATGGTTGTCTATGATATGGTCAAAAACTAACACATCATACCCTCGTGCTTTAGCTGATTTTATATATGCGTGCTGCTCTGAAGGGTTGTTTGTATAAATGTGGATTCGTTTATCAAACTTGTCTGTTTGTTGGTCCTTTATTTTTTCCCCATAATCTTCAAATGTATAGTGTTCACCCTCTGTATTCTTCAGAAGTGCAATACCTTTCGTTCTGTCATGAAACTTTTCATCAGAGATCATTCCATACTTCACAAACACACCTATATCACCCCACTTGTCTTCGTAGGCTTTTCTATCTTTTTTGAAAAGGGATTTTAGTTTTTCTGCAACCTTCTTAGAAATATATCCGGTTATTTTCTTCACATTAGCATCCGCCTGTAAATAACTTCGAGATACATTAAGAGGTATATCTGGAGAATCAATTACACCATGAAGTAGCATCAAGAATTCTGGCACGATATCTTGCACATTGTCGGTAACATATACTTGGTTGGAGTATAGTTGTATCTTGTTTTTTTGAACTTCGAGGCTGTTGTTTAATTTCGGGAAATATAAAATCCCAGTTAGATTAAACGGAAAATCAATATTTAAGTGAATCCAGAAAAGGGGTTCTGGTGAAAATGGGTATAACTCCTTATAAAAAGCTTTGTAGTCTTCCTCTTTTAATCTTGCTGGCTTCTTCTTCCATATCGGATTGGGGTTATTTATGATATTATCTTCCTCAATCTCGATAGCTTTCATGTCATCACCCTCACCTTCGTATTCTGTCTTAGTAGTTTTACCAAATTGAATTTCAATGGGTAAGAACTTACAATATTTATCAAGTAATCCTTGGATTTTTTCTTTCTCTAAATACTCAACACTATCCTCCGCAATGTGCAAAATCACATCAGTCCCTCTTTCCTTTTTCTCTATTTCTTCCAGTGTAAACTCAGGACTTCCATCACAACTCCACTTTACAGCTTTCGATCCCCTTTTGTATGATTTTGTGCATACATCTACTCTGTCTGCAACCATAAATGCAGAGTAAAAGCCAAGTCCAAAATGGCCAATGATAGAGGCATCTTCTTTGTATTTATCCAAAAACTCTTGTGCTGAAGAGAACGCCACTTGATTTAAATACTTTTTTACCTCATCTTCCTTCATCCCTATTCCTTTATCTCTAATCGTCAAGGTCTTCGCTTCCTTATCCAAAATGACTTCAATTCGGATATCATCCATTTTGCCTTTGTATTCACCTTTAGAAGCTAAGGTGTTTAATTTTTGTGTTGCATCCGTGGCATTAGAAACTAACTCTCTTAAAAATATCTCTTGATCCGAGTATAAGAATTGTTTTATGATTGGAAAGATGTTCTCCGTTTGAACCGATATATTACCTCTTTGCATTGTATTCTTTTTCAGTTGTTTTTCAAAGTATGTGCCATTCCTAAATACCTGACAATTTGGCTATTTAGGCTTCCAAATTGACGCAAGTTGTTATAAAGTTTGTCAGAAGGTCCTTGTTTTGACGTAATGTTTTTTGCTCTATTAAAAAATAAGAGTTTCTCTCTTGTAAATGTTTGGCCAAGTATTCTTGTTCTTGCTGGCCAGGGGTTGGAATAAAGATGGCTTTTTTATGAAGGACATCTAGATCCATAATGGTGCTGTAGCCTGATCTACAAATGATGAGTTTACTTTCATTAAGCTTTTGTTCAATGTCCTTTTCCATAGCTAAATCAATTACTTCTTCCAAATCTTCATAGGATAGTGAAAGTCTTTTCTTATTTGTGCCGCGTATCAGTTTTATTTTCCAATGTGACGGAAAGCGCTGAGACAATAATAGTTCTTCAAAAACGCTTCGTTGTGTTTCAGGACCAGACAGCAAAAGAAGCACATCGGTTTGAACGTCCACGGATTGTGCGCTGAACCTACTTAATGTTCCTATCCATTTTTTTTGGGCGTGGTTTCCTTTCGATAGAACGCCTGATAATGGATTGGCCTGATTGTCTGGAATCCAAAGTTCATCAAATTGCTTGCATCTAAATTTTAGATATTTCCTGGCTGGCGCTCCCCAGAGCTTATTAGGAAATATGTTTAGTTGATGATTAATTAAGATTGAATGGACATGCCTTTCATAAAAACCTAATCTGCCATCGGAAATGATAAGGTCAGGCTTTTTGTCTGTTGCCAACTTTTTTATGGCTTGTTTATCTTTCTTTATCTGTGCTACAAGCTTTGGCGTTTGGAGTAATAATTGGAAAGCAACATTTTTTTTAGCATAGCGGATCTTTACATCCGGCAACTCAATACATTCAACAGCAGGGAATCGTTGCCTCAAGTACGTTAATGCCAAACCACTACTGCATATGATTACTTCACTCCCTTCATTAAGGTATTTGTCAATTAACGGTACGGATCGAGTAGCGTGGCCTAAGCCCCAGTTTAAAACACCAAATAATATTCGATTTGGGTGCCTGATATTGACGTTCTATTTAGTTTAAACGAATCTCGTCTTCGAAATTATTGAAGAATTTGTACTTGTTTAAATGATATGAAGGTTCGCTTATAAGTTTAATCCATTTACGATACTGTACATACCATTTAGCTTGTTGATTATACATGCCTTTCTTTAAAAAAGCAAAAACAAAAGGATGCACATGCAAGGATAATTTAGCTGATGGAACATTGGCCATTATGTAGTCCAAGTCTCTCTCGATGTCCTCTGTGATTAAAGAAGAAGCATTAATCTTTCCTGTCCCGTCACATGATGGACAGACTTCCATAGTATCAATCTTAACCGCTGGTTTAACACGCTGTCTAGTGATTTGCATTAATCCAAACTTGCTTAAAGGAAGAATCGTATGCTGAGCACGGTCATGGCGCATGTATTCTTTCATGGCTCTGAAAAGCTTTGATTTATTCTCTCCGCTTCTCATATCAATAAAGTCAATAATGATTAAGCCACCTATATCTCTAAGTCGCAGTTGCCGAGCTATTTCTTTTCCTGTTTCTAGGTTTACCCGAATGGCTGTTTCTTCTTGGTTCTGTTTATTTGATTTAGGACCACTATTTACATCAATAACATGCATGGCTTCTGTGTGCTCAATAACTATGTACGCGCCACTTCTTAATGTAGGTGCCTTACTAAAGCTAGATTTAATCTGCTTATTCACATGAAATTGTTCAAATATGGGCTTCTTGCCTTTATAGTGTTTTAGAATCTTAGTTTTTTCAGGTGCAATATTCTTTAAGTATTCAAAGGTTGAGTCATAATCCGGTTTATAATCCATAGTGATTCTGTTAAAAGAATCATTAAGCATATCTCGGATTATTGTACCTGTTTTGTCAATCTCACTAAGCAATCTTCTTGGCTTTCTATCACGTCCCAATTCTTCATAAATTTTTCTCCATCGTTCCTCGAGCATACGAATTTCATCATGCAAATCAGCCACTTTTTTCCCTTTAGCTGCTGTTCGTATAATCACACCAAACTTTGCTGGCTTAATACTTTCTACTAAAGTTTTCAAACGTTTACGTTCATTATCATCCATGATCTTCTTGGAAACGGCCACCATATTTTCAAAAGGTGTCAAAACAACAAATCGCCCTGGTAAGGTAATTTCACAAGTAAGCCTAGGGCCTTTGGTAGATATGGGTTCTTTTAAGATCTGAACTAAGCAAAACTGTCTTCTATCAAAGACTTGCTTTATTTTGCCATCTTTAGGGTTTTCTGGCTCTAATCTAAAATCCTGTAAAGAATGGGTTTTGTATTGTTGATTGATAACAACGTTAGTAAACTTTTTTACTGAATTAATCTGGGGACCCAGATCAGTATAATGCAAAAAAGCATCGCTTCTATCTCCAATGTCAATGAAGGCTGCATTTAAGTCTTGTCTTAATTGCTTTATGCTTCCCAAAAAGATATCTCCAACTGTAAATTGAAAATCCTTTTTCTGCCTATGTATTTCGACTAACCGACTATCTTCCAGAATAGCTAATTCGATATTCTGTTGGTTAGAATGTATAATGATATCTTTCTCCAAAACGAGTTCGTTTAATAAGAAAAAAGGCCATGCGGCGGCTGCCGTAGCTTATATATTAGATGGAGAAGATGTGAAAGGAAAGGAATAACTAGGCCGGTATTAACCGGCCTAACTAGTTACTTTTTCTTTTTATGTCTGTTTTTTCTCAAACGTTTTTTACGCTTGTGAGTGGCAATCTTATGCCGTTTTCTTTTTTTACCGCAAGGCATATTTTCCTTTTTTTATTTTAAAAATTATTTCTTACAAAGTGAAGCATATTGCTCCGCTTTACTGTTTTCTCCTTTGCCCTTGTATGCTTCTGCAAGCAGACAAATGGCTTGTTGATTGTCAGGTTCATTAACTAAAACCGTTTCTAACCTTCCAATCGCTTTATCGTATTGACCTGTCCGTAGACCAAGACTAGCAAGCTGAATTAAAACACTAGAATTGTCAGGATAGTTCCTACTTAATTCTAGTAGTTGTTGAATACCCATCATCGGATTGTCTTCAGGTGGCATTTCAACACTTACTAACGCTCTGTTAATTCTATGCTGCACATCCTCTGGATCCAAGGAAACTGCGTTGTCAAAGGAAAGGAGTGCTTTCTCTTTGGCATACTCTTGTTTTCTTTTTTCCGTCTCTTGTTGCATAGCCAGATAATACGTTGTTCCAGACAACCCCCATGCATCGGCAGAATCTTCAAGTTCCGCTATTCGCTCAGCATATACACCAGATAGAATGGCCTGCTTTTGTTGATACCAAAATCCGGCCATTTTTTTCAAGATATCTATACGCACTTCTGGATCCTGGGCGTTTTTTAGTTCCTGATCAAAAAATAATATTCTCGTTCTATCCTGTCCTGACAACGCTTTGGTAGCGTTTTCAAGCTGGGTCTGGACATTTATTTTTTCAAAATTTAATGCTCTTGACTTTTCAACAGCAATTGTTTCATTGGATTTTGTTTCGCAACCAACGTATAGTATCGCTAGAAAAGCTAAACTAACAAAGACTGGAACCCAATGTTTGCTTGTCATAGTTAATTGTTTTCGTCAGGCAAAGATGTTACGTTATCCTTTACTTGTTCGATAAAAGCTTTTGACGGCTTAAAAGACGGAATGTAATGCTCTGGAATCTCAATAGCTACATTTTGCTTAATGTGTCTTCCAATTTTCTTTGCTCTTTTTTTAATTACAAAAGAACCAAACCCTCTTACATAAACGTTTTCTCCGGACGCTAAAGAATCTTTCACCTCCTTGAAAAACATTTCCAGTGAGACTAATACATCTACCTTAGGAACACCTGTTTTTTCCGATATTGAATTAACTAAGTCAGCTTTTCTCATTGTTTTAATATTGTAAACCCTTGGAAATCAATGTATAATCATTCAAAAGGGGTCGCAAATTTCGTAAAATATTCTGGTTTTAGAAATTATTTGACTCTTTTTATCTCATCATTTACCCAAAAGTTAAGTCCCTTATAATGTCTTCATTATCAACCTAATGCAAAACATAGTTGATTTTGCAACTATAAATTTCGTTGGCCTTCACGTTCTTAGTACTTTGCAGCCCTTAAAATTGGTGTATGGTTCTTTCAATGACAGGGTTTGGCGAGGCCGTTGGAAATTATAATGGAAAAAGTTTGCGCGCAGAAGTTCGTAGTCTTAATGGCAAGACTACAGATATACGCGTAAAAGTCCCAAATGTGTACAGGACCAAGGAGTTGGATATACGAAATCAAGTCTTAGAAAAAGCCTTTAGAGGTAAGGTAGACATTGCCATAAGCTTTGATGCTGAAGAGGGGGACGATTCATATCAGTTAAATCGGTCCTTGATGAATCAGTACTATAAAGATCTAGCAGATTTCGCTACTGAAAATAACGTTACTAAGGAGGGTTTGATTCCTGCCATTTTAAAAATTCCAAATGTATTGATGCTTCAAGATCAAGCCTTATCTGAAGAAGAATGGACGTGTTGCAAAAACACTATTGATTTGGCCTTAGCCCAGTTTACCGATTTCCGCCTTTCAGAAGGAAAGGCAATGGCTAAAGATATAGAGTATCAGGTTTCTAAAGTAGTTTCACTTTTGGAAGATGTGGTGCCATTTGAAACGGAACGAATTGTAAATTTAAAAGACCGATTGTCTAAAAATATTGGCAACTATGTGGACGATGTAAATCTGGATAAAAACAGAATGGAACAGGAGATCTTATACTATGTCGAAAAGTTAGACATCACAGAAGAGAAGATAAGATTAGCCCAACACTGCAAATACTTTTTAGAAGTCTTGCACGGAGAGCAAAAAGTGAAAGGAAAAAAACTAAGCTTTATTTCACAAGAAATGGGAAGAGAAATGAACACCTTAGGCTCAAAGGCTCAACATTCCGATATTCAACAAATTGTGGTGAACATGAAAGATGCTTTGGAGAAGATTAAGGAACAAATTTTGAATATTGTCTAATGGTAAATACAGAGGGCAAATTGATTGTGGTGGCCGCCCCTTCTGGTGCAGGCAAAACCTCTATTGTCCAAGGTCTGCTTAAAAAGCATTCATTTTTGGATTTTTCAGTAAGTGCTACAACAAGAGCCAAACGATCTCATGAAATCCACGGCAAAGATTACTTCTTCTTTACACTAGAAGAATTTGATCAAAAGAAAAAGGCAGGCGAATTTCTGGAATATGAAGAAGTATATCCTGGCGCTTTTTATGGAACACTACATGCTGAGCTAGACCGAATTTGGGGGGCAGGAAAAAGCATAATTTTTGATGTTGACGTAATTGGAGCATTGACTATCAAACAAACGTTTGGTGACCGATGCTTAAATTTATTTGTTAAGCCGCCTTCCCTTTTTAGTTTGTACAAACGTCTTAAAAATAGGAAGACAGAGACGGAAGAATCGCTTCGAAAAAGAATTGGTAAAGCAGAAAAAGAAATGAGTTTTCAATCAGCCTTTGACATAACAGTAGTCAATGATGTTTTAGAAGATGCCATTGATGAGGCCAGTAAACATGTTCAAGATTTTCTTAGTTAAATAAACAGTGAAAGAGTCGATAACAAACGGTGTTTCCATAAAAGTGAATGCTCACTACCAAGCAGATGTTTCTCAACCTGCCAAGTCCATTTTTGTCCATTCGTATGATATTGAAATTCATAACCACAATGATTTTAAGGTACAACTCATAAGTCGGTATTGGAGAATTATGGACGCTTTAGGCAATATAAAGATTGTTGAAGGTGAAGGCGTCATTGGACAACAACCTATATTAGGGCCTGGCCAAAATCATCAATATTCGTCGTGGTGTCCTATAAATACAACGCTTGGAAGTATGGAAGGCTATTACATCATGAAACGTTTGATTGATGGAAGCACGTTTAAAGCGTATGTTCCAAAGTTTATTTTGATGGAAACTCAACTCATGAATTAGAAAATGTCTAAATTATTCGCTGCACTTATACTGTTTATTTCCTCCTTGCCTTTATACACCCAACCTATGCAAGCATTTATTACTCCGTTTGAACAAGACAATAACTATTCTGCCAACTATGCAGAAATGATGGCTTTTTACAACAAACTCATTACGGAATTTCCAACTAAAGTAATGATGCAAGAGGTGGGTCCCAGTGATTGTGGATTACCGATTCATGTCATTGTTTATGATCAAAGTGGTGACTTCCAAGGCGAAACTGAAAAAACGACCTTATTGATTAATAATGCCATACATCCAGGAGAACCTTGTGGTGTAGATGCGAGTATGATGTTTTTGCGAAACATTTTGCTTCAGCCAGAATATGAGGGCGTTTTAAAAAATACTAGGCTTGTTATTATTCCAGCCTATAATTTGGGAGGTATGCTAAATAGAGGTTCCTCCAGCCGAGCCAATCAAGATGGCCCTAAGCTATATGGTTTTCGAGGAAATGCAAGAAACTACGACCTTAATCGAGATTTCGTAAAGGTGGATACTCGTAATGCTGAAACGTTTAGCCGAATTTTCCAAAAATGGAATCCTGATGTTTTTATTGACAATCACACGTCCAATGGTGCCGATTATCAATATACTATGACATTGATAGCCACTCAAAAAGATAAGCTTGAAAAAACACTTTCATCTCATCTCACTAGCAAAATGTTGCCTTTTTTATACCAGTATATGCAAGAAGCAGAATGGGAAATGACCCCCTATGTTTATGCTAGGAACACGCCTGATGAAGGAATATATGGATTCTTAGACCTACCTAGATATTCTACTGGATACGCTAGCTTATTTCATACTATTGGTTTTATGCCAGAAACACATATGCTAAAGCCCTATAAAGATCGAGTGCTTAGTACCCTTTCTTTTATGAATGCTATGATTCACTACTTAGAAAAAGCGGGTAAGACCCTTACACAAGATAGGTCTAATGCCATCTTGGCTTATCAACAGCAAGATAGTGTGGCGGTCCAATGGACATTATCTGATGGACCTCCTGACTCATTGCTGTTTAAAGGCTTTGAAGCAGGATATTCTCCAAGCCATATCCATGGTGATGATAGACTTTATTACGATCATGAAAAACCGTATTCTAAAGAAGTCCCATTTCATAATAACTACAATGAAGCTCTTCTAGTCAAAAAACCAAGCTATTATATAATTCCACAAGCCTATCAGCGTATTATAACATTGATGGCCTTGAATGGGGTTGAAATGGAACCCTTAGAAAAAGATGAAGTGGTGGACGCTCAAATGTATTATATCACTGATTTCAAAACGGTTGAAAGACCATATGAAGGCCATTATTTACATTCTGATGTTACGCTTAAAACGGTTACTCTTACTATGCAATTTTATAAGGGAGATATGAAAGTTTCCTTAAGGCAAAATAAAGATGCATACATAATGCATATGCTTGAACCACAGTCATCAGACAGTTTTTTTGCTTGGAACTTTTTTGATGCTATTTTAATGCAAAAAGAATACTACTCAGATTATGTTTTTGAGGATCTTGCCTTTACACTTCTTGAAGAAGATCCAACGTTAAAAGAGGCTTTTACTAAAAAGAAAAAAACAGATGCATCCTTTGCTAAAGACAGCAGAGCTCAGCTCAACTTTATCTACGAAAACTCGCCTTATAAAGAGCCTACTCATAATCTTTATCCAATAGCAAGGATAATTACAGATTAAGATTCTTTATATACGTCTTTTCTCTATATCTTGAGTGCTGATTATCAGCCAATCTACAAGATGAAAAAGACACTTTCGTTACTCCTTTGCCTTTCGTTTATATTTTTATCGACTTCTATTATTGCTCAAGAAATATGTGATAATGCTATTGATGATGACAATGATGGTTTAATTGACCTAAATGATGACGATTGCACTTGCGAAAGTTTTTCTCCTAGTTCCTTGATTCCTAATCCTTCTTTTGAAGAGATGGAGTGCTGCCCACAAGGAGAAGCAGAACTAAATTGCGCATCAGACTGGATCCAAGCCTCAACACCTACTACTGATTATTATCATACATGCGGGGTTTTAGCTCATCCTTTCCTTGGGTTTATGACACCATTGCCTATTGCTGATGGTGAAGGTTGTATAGGTTTCAGAGATGGAAAAGGAGGGGTCCCAAATTTCAAAGAATATGCCGGTGCTTGTCTTACGCAAGCCATGACTATTGGCACAGAATACATGCTTGATTTTCAAGTAGGGTTTCACGATGCACCAGGGAGTGAAACATTGAATATGGCTGTTTTTGCCACCACTGACTGTTCTAACCTACCCTTTGGAAATGGGGATCAGAACTTTGGTTGTCCAACAAATGGTCCCGGATGGGTGCAACTAGGCGAGATGACCTATTCTGGATCAAATGAATGGATAAATGTTCAATTTGAATTCTTAGCCGACCAAGCGTATGAAGCAATCGTTCTTGGGCCAAATTGTGAAATAAACCCAGATATAAACTTAGATCCTTATTTCTTTTTTGACAATCTTATTCTGGCTGAATCCGTCATGTTTGGTATTCCATTGATGTCCGTAGAAGGAGATATTTGTAATAATGACTTAGTCCTTTCTAGCTCTGATACCATACCCGGAACATATCAATGGTACAAAGATGGAATAGCACTTATCGGTGAAACCAATATATCTCTTTCTGTACCCAATGATGGCGATGCTGAAGGTGTCTACGAAATTGTTGTGACTGTGGATGAGGGTTGTTTCAATGGAGAACAATATGAAGTAGTCGTTCCTGAATATAGTTCTGAATTTGAAGATGATATTTGTCAAGGGGGTACATATATTTTTGGCGATTTACAACTTACTGATTCTGGTGTTTATGAAGAAGTATTCACTGCAGCTGATGGTTGTGATAGTGTTGTAACACTTAACTTGAGTGTTTTGGATGTGAGTGAAGAATCCATTTTTGTGGAGATATGTGCCGGAGATACATATACCTTAAATGATGAAACATTTAGTGAAGAAGGCGTCTATACACAAATGCTTTCAAATGTTGACGGGTGTGACAGTTTATTAGAGCTTAATTTGAATATACTTGATGATACTTTTGGAGATATTGATGCTGAAATTTGTAATGGAGAAAGTTATTCTTTAAACAATCAAACCTACACAGAGTCAGGCACCTATACACAAGAGCTGATTAACCAAAACGGTTGTGATAGCACACTTACCTTATCCTTAGTGGTAACGGAAAATACAAGTTTCACTTTAGAAGCCAATATTTGTGAAGGCAGTTCATACACCTTAAATGGTGAAGTCTATGATGAAGAAGGAGAGTACGAGCAAGTATTAATGGGTGCTAATGGTTGTGATAGTATCTTAACCTTGATATTAGGCATAGACCAAGTCTATTTTGAAGATATCTTCCAGACCATTTGTCAAGGCGAAAGTTTTGAGCTCAATGATCAGTTGTATACAGAAGAAGGTATATATGAACAAGAGTTAATCTCTAATGAAGGTTGTGACAGTATTCTTGTTATAGATATAACAGTACTGGCAGATACTGAAGGTAGCTTGTCCGAACAATTATGTGACGGTGGCAGTATTGAAATCAATGGTGAGTCATTTTCTGAAGAAGGTGAATTTCAACAAACCCTCACTGGGGCTAATGGATGTGATAGTATATTGACTATTAATCTTAGTTTTTTTCCTGTGCAAGTTGATACAACGGAGGCTACTATTTGCGATACAGAGTCATTTGATTTCGCCGGCGAATTATTGACTGAAAGTGGAACGTATGAGAACTCGCTTCAAAATCAGTTTGGTTGTGACAGTATAGAAGTTTTATTGTTAAACGTTTTACCAAGCTTTGATTTAAATGTGGCTTTAGATGTTTGTTTCGGTGAAAGCATTGAGTACAATGGCGAAACATTTGATCAAGAAGGGTCATTTGTCCAAACCTTAACCGCTGCGAATGGATGTGATAGCACACTCTTTATTCTAGTTGATTTCATCCTTGGTTGTGATGATTGTATCTACGATGAAGAAGCAGAAAGTAGAGCTATGAAAATGACCATTTTCAAACGTAATGATTTGCTATTTGATGTTAGCATTACTGCTTTGGAACAGCAATTTGATTATTATGCGCTTTCAGAAAATCGAATGACCCATTTAGCTGCTTTATTCGCTATTGAGAAAGTACGAATCCTTCAAAACCCTCAAGAGTTATTATTTGCAGATAATGGACAACTTATTCCTTCAACACCATTAAACAGAAACCATAGTTACAGTGCCGAAAACATTCATGATCAATTCGACCTCAAAGGGACCAAGGCACAAAGTCTTAACTATGATCAAATTAATTGGATCTTCCGTAATTTAACAAACATGGTCGAGGATATCGGAATAGGGAAAAGTGGTAGTTATCAATAACTAATCTTCGAAGACCTCAATATCTTTCTTTTTAGATATTAGATCTGTAAACTTGCCTTTGAATCGGGTAGCGCGCACAATATGATTGTCAATCCAATGGTAATTACCCCCTCTGGGTTTACCCATAAGTATACCATGATATTTGAAACCATGCTTTTCCAACCAATCTTCGGTTACTTTACGATGCTCTTCCGTCCTTGAGGTGAAAAAAGTGATGATGTGCCCTTCATCATACCATTTGTTTAATGTAGAAAGTGCATCTGGGTATGGCTCACATGTTACCATACGTTCAGGCTCTTCATTCGGTACATCATCTGTAATTGTACCATCGATGTCGATCATATAGTTTTTTATATGGTCTGGCAGTTTAGGACTGATTTTTCTGCCTTCTTTATCTAAACTTTCATTCAACTTCATATTCAAAAATTTACATACTCTTCGGGATCAACAGCCTTTCCTTCAAACCAAAGTTCAAAATGAAGATGAGGACCAGAGGTGTTTTCTCCACTATTACCAATAATTGCAATAGCTTCCCCTGCTTTCACTACACTTCCTTCTTCTTTTAGTAAGACAGAATTGTGTTTATAAACGGATAAAATATTTCTTTCGTGTTGGATGCTTATCGTATTTCCGTTTTCTAGTGTCCAATCAGAATTTATTACTACACCATCCATAATACTTTTCACAGGTGTGTTTTTAGGCGCAATTATATCTGTGCCTAGATGAGCGTTCTCTTGTGAAAACGAATGTTCCACTTTGCCCTTTACAGGAGGAACAAAAAATAGTTGATCAAGAATAGAGATATTCCCCACCGAAGGACCATTTTTTAATAACTTTTCCTCCGCAGAGGGTGAAGAGATCATGTTTAAAAGACCTTCTATATATGTACTTTGCTCTGAAACCTCAGTTTCGAGATCTTCAATTTTGTCGTTTAAATCAAGAAATACCGCATTATTTTCCACATTGGCATAGCCGGGCACCCACCTTTTTATAGGTGTAAAGAAAATCATACATACTGTCGCTGCTATCAAAAAGAAGCCTGCCACAATACCTAAAAGCTTAAATTTTTGAGGTGTTATATTAAACGAACGTACCTCCTGAAGAGTATCTTGCTCTATAATTCGCACAGTATATTGCCTTTTATTAGGCGGAATGGCATCGTTTTTTCTCTGTTTATCGCTAGACATAAACTAATATTCAGTCACTTATAATATTTTTGCGTGATTTTAGTTATTAAATCTGAGGTGATACTACCTTATAAACCATCCTGAGAGATCCCTATTAACAGCTCACTAACGATACAAAAGTAGTAGATATTGAAAGCAAAATTCTTATATATAGTTTTTTTGTCTGTATTAGTTTCTTCTTGTGTAGCCACAAAAAAGAAAGGAGACATCTCAAAGGCAAAACAATTCTGGCATAATACCACCGCTCTTTACAACGGATACTTTAATGCTAGGGAAATCCTTCAGCTTACAGAATTAGCCATGGCGGAGGAATCTCAAGATAATTATACAGCATTATTGCCCTTATACGATTATCAAATAACACCAGATGCTGCCCCTTATCATGAAGACTTGGATAAAGCCATCGAAAAAGTAGCAAGAGTATCTGCTTTACATGGACCTAGTTATTGGATAGATGATTGCTATGTCTTGATGGGTCAAGCCCAATATATGAAGCGTGATTATGAATCTGCTGAAGAAACGCTGGAATTCTTTAAAGAGGAGTTTACAGCGGATAACCCATATAGCACATTTTATAAAAAGCAACAAGGAACCAAAAAAACCAGCGCCCAAAGAAAAAGAGAACGAGAGATCGAACAACGTCAAAGAGAAGAAGAAAGACAAATAAAGGATAAAGCAAGAGAAGACGAAAAGAAAGAAAGAGATAAGCTTAAAAAGGACGAGAAAAAGGCTAGAGACAAAGCAAAGAAAGAAGAGCAAAAAGCGAGGGATAAAGAAAGAAAGGCTAGAGCAAAAGCAAAGAAAAAGGGTCAAAGATATGTGCCGCCTGTCAAAGCCCAAGAAACCATAGATAAAGAAAGAGCTGAAGCTCAGAAAAAGGCATTAAAAGACACTAAAGAGCAGATAGAGGAGGAAGCAGAAGAGGAAGATGAAGAAGAGGAAGGAGACGACGAAAAGAAGGAAGATAAAGACCAAAAAGACAAAGCCTTCAATCACGAGCCTGCTTACTATGATGGTTTGTTATGGTTAGCCAAGACATATATCGAAAGAGAGCGGTTTTCTGCTGCTGAAGCAACACTACGTCGTGTTGCTAATGTGGAATCCGTTCAAAAATCGACGAGAAACTCCATGTCATTAATCTATGCTGACCTTTATATCAAGAAAGGCGATTATACTGAAGCCATAAGCAACTTAGATAATGCTATCGAAGGTGAAAAGAAGAAGAAAAGAAGAGCTCGATATAGTTATATAAAAGGACAGCTTTATGAAAGAATGGGCATGAATTCTGAAGCTTTGGCAAGTTATGAACAATGCAAGTCCTTTAACCCAGACTTTGTAATGGAGTTTAATGCTGACTTAAACCGAATTCGATTAGATCAATCGAGTGGATTAGCTTCTTCGGATAAATCAGTGGATAAGCTTCTAAAAATGCTCAAAGAGGAGAAATATGATTTCTACCATTCTGACATTTACTTTGCGATTGCTGAAATAAAGAGAAATGAAGGAAATCTAGAAGAAGCTAAATATGCTTACCAAAATTCCGTAAGAAACAATTTAGATAATCTGCCGCTTAAGATTGAAAGCTATTATAGACTTGCTAATATGTTCTTTGACGCTGAGGAATATGCCACTGCAAAGTACTATTATGATAGCACAACTATGGTAATGCCTAAAACAGATATTAGGTATGCAGATGCAGATAACTTAGCGAAGAATCTCAGCCAAATAGCTAAAAACATAGAAATAATAAATGCGGAGGAAGAAGGTTTAAGACTGGCTTCGCTATCAGATAAGGAACTACGTAAGGTAGCTATCGATCGAATAAAAGAACAGAATATTCCTATTTCTAGAGGTGATAATAATTCTGGCGCTGTCTCTATTCCAAAAAGCAACTACAGACTTAATGTTTCTAGCTTTTTCGCCTATAATCCTGTTTCTATACAGAAAGGAATTGACGACTTTAATAGAATTTGGGGAGATGTAGAACTGAAAGATAATTGGCGTACTTCGAGTGGTGGCTCATTCGAGATTACGGAAGAAGAAGACGCCTTTGATGAAGATGATATTTCAGATGAAATGATTGCGGAAGTGTTAAAGGACATTCCCTCTTCCAAAGTACAGAAAGACTTATCTAAGAAAAAAATACAAGATGCCAAGTTTGAATTAGGGCGCTTATACAGGGAGAAGCTAGAAAACTTAGAAAAGGGGGTTGAGGAACATGAAGATCTTTATTCTAATTACAATAACTTTTACAAGGAAGAAGAGCTACTATTCTATCTGTACCTAAGCAATAAAGATTTAGGTCGGATGCGAAAAGCTAAGCAGTACAAAAAAGATCTTTCAGAAAAATATCCAGATTCTGAATATCTGAAAATTCTCGATGACCCAGGTTACGCTGAACGTCTTTTAAGCAATGAAGGGTCTATTGAATCTTTTTATGATAAGGTATATAGTCAGTTCAATAATGACAATCATGAAAAAGTATTGAAAATGATTGGTACCGTTGAAGAGAAGTATCCAGAGGAGACATCTTATAAGTCTAAATTTGCCTTGCTTGAGGCCATGTCTATTGGTTCTACCAGAGGTAAAGACGAGTATATGATTGCATTAGATGACATGGTAAAGAAATACCCGTCTGCCGATGAAACAATAAGAGCCAAAGAAATTTTACGATTCTTAAAAGGTGATGATGCCGCTTTTGATCCAGTACTTTTTACTGAAGGCGCGCAAAGTTTTGAAAAGGAAGAAGACAAACTTCACTATGGAATGGTCGTCGTTTATAAGTTAGATGACTTCAAAACCAATGAAGTAAAAGAGGATATCAACAAGTATATCAAAAAGCACCATAATCTTGATAGACTATCACTGAGTAACATTGGACTAAATAGAGATCTTGATTCTCAAATAATACTCATTAGAAAATTCGAGAATGAAGAGTCTGCTATGGACTTTTACGATGGCGTACTTGCTAAAGACGCTGAGTTTATTCAAGAGGATATTAACTATGATTTCCTTATGGTCACCCAAAACAATTATCGAGAGATCATTAAAAAAAGAAGTATAAAAGAGTACCTGCAGTTTTTTGAACAAAACTATTAACAAAATGTAGCGTCCTCATGTACATAGAACAACTCCAATCCATTAAGTCCTGGGCCGAAGATGATCGTCCCAGAGAAAAACTTATCAATAAAGGCAAACAATCACTCAGTAACACAGAGCTCCTTGCAATCCTACTTGGTTCGGGTAGCAGTACCCTTAGTGCTGTTGATTTAAGTAAAACAATTCTAGATCATTTTGATAATCATTTGTCAAATCTTGCCAAAGCAAACGTTCAAGAATTAACCCAATTCAAGGGTGTTGGTACGGCTAAGGCTGTCAGTATAATGGCTAGTTTTGAATTATCCCGACGGAAAGAGCAAGAAGTGGCCCAAGTTAATCCGAAAATAACAAGCTCGGCTGATGCTTTTCTAATTCTTAAAGCAATGCTGAGTGACGAGAGGGTTGAATTCTTTTACATTCTATTACTTAGTCAAAGTAATAGACTATTGCATGTTTCTTTAGTCAGCAAGGGTGGTATAACCGCTACAGTCGTAGATCCAAAGGTCGTTTTTAAATATGCCCTAGATGCTCATGCTTGTTCAATTATTCTAGCTCATAATCATCCGTCCGGAAATGTAAAACCTAGTCAACCGGACATTGAGCTTACCAAAAAAATAGTGGCTGCTGGAAAAATTTTAGATATAAAAGTCCTTGATCATTTAATTATTGCTGGAAAAACGTATTTCAGTTTTGCAGATGAAGGTTTACTCTAGTTTCACTTTAATTGCCCTCTTTAAAAACTTAATGGAAGTGTAAGGAGTTATTACCTTTGATTAGACGATGGCGGAGCAAAAGAAAAACTTTGATTTGAAATTATTGACACGCTTGCTTAAGGAAGCTCTTCCTTACAAGAGTCTATTTATTTTCTGCTTTTTCTTAGCTGTTATTGTGGCACCTATCACTGCGATAAGACCGTACATTGTCAAGATCATGGTAGATGACCATATCTTTGTCAAAGATCTTGACGGGCTCAAATGGTGGGCACTTGCCTATATCATTTTAATTATCTTGAATGCCTCCATTCGGTATCTATTTATGTATCGGACAGCTCTCCTAGGTCAGTTAGTCATAAAAGATCTAAGAGTAAAAGTCTTTACTAAAATTACAGGCTTACCGCTTAGATATTTTGACAAAACGCCTATAGGCCAGTCTACGACCCGTACTATAAATGATAATGAAACCTTGAATACCGTTTTCACGCAAGGTGTTATTACTATGGCCGCTGACATTCTTAGCATAGTAGCGATTCTCGTTATGATGCTTGTAACCAGTTGGAGGCTCACATTGATTACTTTGGTAACGGTTCCTTTATTAATGATCGCTACGTATATTTTTAAAGAAAAAGTTCGCAAATCTTATCAAAAAGTTCGTGCTGAATTAGCCAATATGAATGCCTTTTTGCAAGAACGAATTTCAGGAATGCGAGTCATTCAGATCTTCAATGCCGAAGATCAAGAAATGAATAAATTCAAAAGCATAAATAGAAAGTACACGCAAGCTAACTTGGATTCCATATTATATTATGCCGTTTTCTTTCCTGTTGTTGAAGTCATATCTGCTTTAGGTCTAGCCTTGCTAGTGTGGTGGGGAACCTCTGGGTATTGGAATGACACTGTCAGTTTTGGTGCTTTAGTCGCCTTCCCCATGTATTTAAATATGTTATTCCGTCCCATTAGAATGCTTGCCGATAAGTTTAACACACTACAAATGGGACTGGTAGCCGCTGAAAGGGTGTATTATATTTTAGATAAAGAAGACAAAATCCAAAATGAAGGCACGCTACAAACGGAAACCGTCAAGGGAGCAATACGCTTTGAAAACGTTTCGTTTGCATATGATGATGAAAACTATGTAATTAAGGATTTAAGTTTTGATCTTGAGCCTGGTCAAACACTGGCTATTGTTGGAAGTACAGGCTCTGGCAAAACTACGATCATAAATATTCTAAATCGGTTTTATGACATTCAGAAAGGGCGCATTTACATGGATGGCAAAAACATAAGTGAGTACGAATTACATGATTACCGTAAACACTTTTCAACTGTTCTTCAAGATGTCTTTCTATTTGGAGGCAGTATTTATGATAATATTCGGCTTTTGGATGATACCATTACCGATGAGGAAATTGTAAATGCTGCTAAAATGATTGGCGCGCATAAATTTATCGACATGCTTCCCGATGGATATAATCAACTCATAATGGAGCGAGGTGCTAATTTATCTATGGGCCAACGTCAGTTGATTTCCTTTGTAAGAGCCCTAGTCTATGATCCTGATATCCTAATTTTGGACGAAGCTACTTCCTCTGTGGATGCAGAAACTGAAAGTGTTATTCAATTTGCCATTGAAGAATTAATTTCCAAGCGAACATCCATTATTATTGCCCATAGGCTTTCCACCATTAGACACGCCGATAAAATCCTTGTTTTGGATAAAGCGAAAATGGTAGAGTTTGGTAGTCATGAAGAACTTATGAAAGTAGACGGAGGACACTATCAAAAATTGTATAATATCCAATTTGCTGAACTAGCTTAGTCGAGAATCTCTGGTTACAGGTCGAGGGTATGCAACTTTTCTGGTTATATTTAGATTGAATAGTTCAAAGACTTTATCATGACGAATAATCGAACTTCAAATAACCCATTAGCCGGTGTGATTGGCTTGCTTGTAATGCTGGTTATTTTTTACCTTCTATTTAAGGTTGTCTCCGGTATAGTTAGTTTGTTATATTCAGCGGGTTGGATACTTCTAATTATAGCTTTAGTACTTAATTATACCGTCGTATTTGATTATGTAAAATGGCTTGGTAAGGTAATTAAAACAGACACGCTTCGAGGTGTAGCTTATTCGGCTTTATCTATTATAGGTTATCCCTTTGTTAGCGTTTGGTTATTTCTCAAAGCGTTTCTAAAATATAGAATAAACAGAAATTCTAAACAACGAGAAAAGGCTAAAGAAAAGGAGTTTACCGCATACGAAGAAATCGAGGAGGAAGATGATTTTTTAGAGCTCCCCGATCTTGATGCGCCAAAGAAAAAAGTGGAAAATAGATATGATGACTTGTTTGAATAGATGAGTTTCATTTCTGTCGTTTTACCATTGTCCAGCCTTATCTATGCCTTACTTTTAATGCGTATTAGAGGGCTCTGGACCAAAGATCTACCCAATTCAAAGCCTAGCACGCCGATAGACTTTAGCGTAATAATTCCTGCTAGAAATGAAGCTAAAAATATTTCTCCATGCATTGAGTCGATCTTAAAAAATGAATACCATTTAGGGCGTTTTGAAATAATTGTGATCGATGATCAGTCTGAGGATAGCACGTTTGCATTAGCATCAAAATTTAGTCGCGAAAATGTTCGTGTACTGCGGTCCAATGTGACGCCAGGGTTTCCAAAAAACGGATTTAAAAAATGGGCCTTGGACCAAGCTATTAGAAAAGCCAAATATGATCATATCGTTACCATTGATGCAGATTGTAAAGTCGAAAAAAAATGGTTAGAGAAAATAAGTCTTTGTTTCGGCAATCAGCGCATTCGTTTTACCACTGGCCCCGTTCAGTTATTAGGTGATTCGTCTTTCATAGAGCAATTCCAAGCTTTGGATAATATGGGGATGATGGCCGTTACCAAAGCTGGTATTGAGAGTCAAGCTTGGGTGTTAGCTAATGGCGCTAATATGGCCTTTGTAAAAGAAGACTATCTCAACTACTCTAAATCAGACAATACCAAAAATATAGCTTCTGGTGACGATATGTTTTTGGCCCAATATATTCAAAGAGAACATGGTGTTTCTGCCATTGCTTTTCCTAAAAGCCAAGCGGCTAGCGTATTTACCCCTAGTGAGAAATCCTGGCCATCATTTATTTCCCAACGCCTGCGGTGGGCCTCAAAAAATAATAAATACGCTTCTTTGGGGCTTAATGCTTTGATGGGGTATGTTTGGATCTACTGTCTGCTTATCTTGGTCTTATTATTCATTTCGCCTCTTGTAAGTATATGTGCTTTGCTCTTTAAAGCGCTTTGTGACACCATCTATCTTTCCTCTTTGTCGTCTTTTTTCAAAAATAAAATTGGCTCACTAAACATCTTTTTTCTTTCGCCGTTTCATACTTTATATGTTGCTATTTTTGGCTTCGCAAGTTTGCTTCCCATAAAATATACCTGGAAGGGTCGAAAAGTAAAATAATATGAAAACCATATTTGTATTCACGATTTTATTCTTATCAACTATGATGGTATCTCAAGAAAAACACACATTAATTTATGTGGGTGACCCTATGTGTTCATGGTGCTATGGAATCTCTGAGCAAATGGATTCTCTAGTTCAAGCAACGTCTGAAACCTTAGACTTTAAATTGGTTATGGGTGGCCTACGTCCGTACAACACCGAAACTATGGCTGATTTGGGTGACTTTCTAAAACATCATTGGGAAGATGTTCATGAAGCCAGTGGGCAAGAGTTCTCGTATGAGATTTTAAATGACACGCATTTTGTTTATGATACAGAACCTCCTTCTAGAGCGGTATTAGCCGTTCGTGAGCTTGCCCCAGAAAAGCAATGGATATTCTTTAAGCGAGTTCAACAAGCCTTTTATCTTCAGAATAAAAATACGCATGCCTTAGAAACATACCTTCCAATAGTAGAAGATTTGGGTCTTGATCCTACTGCTTTTAAAGAACGCTTTGAAAGTCAAGAGCTTAAAAACAAAATCCGTTTGGATTTCCAAGAAGCCGGTCAATTAGGTGTACGATCTTTTCCAACAGTGCTATTACAAACTGGGAGTATTGTTACTCCGATTGCAAAAGGATACGCCAGCTTCGCTGAAATGTTGCCAAGAGTAGAAAAGGTGGTTTCTACTTATGATAGATGATAATTTTCAAAGTATTGAATTAAGCTTACACATTTTACAGCGATAAACTCGCGTCCTGATCGAGTCAGAAAGTCATCCTCCAGTTCAGCCAAAGAGTCCTCAACAAAAGCCAGAAGGTCTTCTTCTTTTAATTCCTTAAATGCCAGGTCCATAAATTCAGAAAGACCTTTAACGGCTTCAAGCTGTGCCCACCATGCGTCCTCTATTTGTGACCACTTGTTCCCTCTAATTTTCTTTTCAACGCCCTTGGTCGTCCAAAATAGCACGAATAGTAATCCTAATAAATGATCGTTCTCCTCTGGACTTAGGAGAAAAGATTCGGATTGAAGGTGATTAAAAAAATCTTGCTGTGTCTTTCTGAGCTGCGTTATACTTTCTTGAAAAAAATGTTCATCATTTTCAATCTGGTTGACGCATGATTCTATAATGGATTCTTCTATTTTCATTTTTCCTCACTTATTATAAAGAATCCATCTTCGCCTTGCTTTTGGTATAAAGGCATTAAGATCATGCCATCTACTGGAGAAAATACTTTACCATTTTTATCATCCGCTAAGTGATCGCCTTTGCTAATACGTTGAAAGTTGGTAAATCCTGGTTTCATTCGAAATTCTGTGGTTTCGTCAATGTCATGACTGTATACTAATTTGTTGAATAGCGGCAAATCTTTTGAAAAGGCGATCAATAAATCGTCGTGCTTGTTATGGATATCATCTGATCTTACACATCCAATGGTTCGCATACAATTAATAATACCTGCCACTGCCCGGTTTACCGAGAGTGGGTCTACATGCTGCCCAGACTCAAAAACGACCGCAGTTGTTTCAATCCCTACGTTTTCTTTGTTGAAAAAATGTAGCGATGTTCCTCCTAAACCAGTAAGCATACCTGTTACAACAGGTGCATGTAATTGTTCTGCAATGGCAAGACTTAAAGGATCATTGGACGGAATCGAAAAAATCCCTCCATCAGAGGATGTCGTATGCATATCTAGCACGACCACTTTTGATGGATTCGTTTCCTTAATCTCTTCTAAGATTAACTCATAAATATCAAGCATCTCGAATTTCTCAGGGACCGTTGACTCGCCTGTTCGAGCCATTTCGATATTTCTCATGGACCATACTCTATTAAGGTCTCTCTGAATGTATCTCTTATTAGATTGATACGCTTGAATATTTCCGATTAATCCTAATACATGTCCATTAAAATCAAAGCTATCATTGATATAAGGTTCTATCTCTAACATTTTAAATACCACTTCAATAGCCTTTACACCCGCTGGTTCATTACCATGAACGGCCCCAAGAACCACCAAAAGTGGCCCTCCATCCTTACCTCTATATCTTCCAAGTACTCTTTCCATACATTAATGTAATCGCTTCCACGCCCATAAATACTTAGACGCTGTCGTGCGATGTGGTTTCCAAGCTTCCGCAATAATATTCATTTTTGCGATTAAATCCTTCTTCTCTTCTGTTAAGCCGAACATTCCTTTCATCGCTAATTGTATACCTAGGTCCCTTTCAGGAAAAACATCTGGTCTTTCAAAATAGAACATTAAAAGCATCTGCACGGTCCATACTCCTACCCCTTTTATTTCTGTCAAATAATCAATGATTTGCTCATCACTCATTTTGTCCCAAGAATGGTCATGGAGTTTATTCTCTTGGAAGAAGCTGGCAATATTCAGAATATAGCTTGCTTTTTGCCCAGACAAACCACAAGATCTCAAATCCTCAAGGCTGTGCTCTAATATATTAGCCGGGCTGAACGAAGGACCACCCATTCGTTGATTTAACTTATTATGTATACTGGCCGCAGCTTTAATAGAAATTTGCTGATAGATAATTCCTGCAACGAGTTCATTAAATACGCTAGCTTGACGCTCAAATTGATCAATCGTTAACTTTGGAATCCATTCATTAAACGGTTCTATAGTAAGAAGAAACTTTTCAGCTTTAGTCAAAGGCATTTACATAGATAAGGTATATATCTAAATGAGAAAGGTAGAATTGGCATAAGATTTGGATTTAATATGATACAATCTGAAAATGACATGTGGAAATATCTATCCCCTATTCTCCTTTTGGCATTAATGGCCTTCAATAATCCGCGTGAACGTGACCTCATGGCGGTAGACTACGTTTCTAAATATTATGAACTCGCTGTTGCCGAAATGCACCGAACAGGAATCCCAGCTAGTATTACCTTAGCCCAAGGCCTTCACGAAACCAATTACGGAAGAAGTACACTAGCCAGAGAAGCTAACAATCACTTTGGTATTAAATGTAAAAGAAGCTGGACAGGAAAAACATATTATCATAAGGATGATGACTATGATGACAAGGGTAAACTTTTGGACTCTTGCTTTAGAGCCTATAATGATGATATCGAATCATACATAGACCATTCGAATTTTTTGTCTCAATCCACCAATTATGTATCTCTTTTTACCTTAGGCGCAAAAGACTATCAACGTTGGGCTTTTGGTTTAAAAAATTGTGGCTATGCAACAGATCCGCAATATGCGTTCAAATTGATCGATATAATACAGCGATATAATCTTGATCAATACGACAATTATTCAAACCCTTTGAAAGGATAAAACTTAAATTGTTAAATTTTTAATATGAGGGCACTCCCTCATGCAATAATTGGAATATTTCTATATATTTGAAATAGCCAAAGCTGAGATTAAGGAGTCACAAGATCAATAAACCAATCTCTGGAAGTGGGTGATAATTAGAATCTAAATACCAAACCTACTCTGCGACTTCGAGATCATGCTTTGGCTTTTTCTTTATATCCTCTCTTTTGTATTTTTCGTATTCTTTTCTTCTTCTAGTTATATCAATCGCAGCATAAACCGCCTCTCGGAAAGATCTAGGGTCTGCTTGGTTTTTACCCGCTATATCATAGGCTGTTCCATGGTCAGGTGATGTCCTTACAATAGGTAGCCCTGCCGTAAAATTGACCCCTTTACCAAAACTGACCAATTTAAAAGGAACGAGTCCTTGATCATGATACATAGCCAATACACCATCTACTTTGGAAAACATATTGGTGCCGAAAAAACCATCTGCGCCATAAGGACCAAAAACCAAAACGCTTGATTTCTTAGCTTCAATTACCGCTGGTTTAATATGCTCTTCGTCTTCTTTCCCAATCTTTCCTTCATCACCAGCATGGGGATTCAAACCTAATACACCGATAGTTGGCTTTTCACATCCAAAATCAACTTTAAGGGACTCATTCATAATCTTGAGTTTCCTCATTATCTTTTTCTTGCTTACTTTTCCAGCCACATCTTTGACAGGAATATGTCCCGAGAGCACCCCTACTTTTAATTCATCAGAGACCATAAACATCAGGACCTCTTCTTGATCAAATTGTTTAGCGAAGTATTCCGTATGACCAGGAAAGTCCCAACCCGCTAACTTCATTGCATATTTATTTATGGGCGCAGTGACAACTGCATCTAAAAATCCAGCTTTTACATCCGCCATCATGCCATCTAAAGCCATCTTTGCAAAAGTCCCTGATTCTTCTGTAGCTTTACCTATATCTATGTTCAAGTTTTCCTTAACACAGTTCACTACATTTACTTTACTATTTGATGCATTCTGAGCATTCTTTGTATTTACAAAGGTGAAATTGTGCTCTTTCGAAATGTTTTTATAATAAGCCATAACCTTTGATGAGCCATATATTACTGGAATACATTGCCTCATTATATGCGGCTGTGAAAAGGTCTTTATAATCACTTCAGGACCTACACCATTTAAATCGCCTGCAGAAATCCCTATTCTTATCTTATTCATCTAAATCTTAAATTTGCACTAAGATAAGGACAATATCCGCCTCTTTGAACTCGACTATGTCAAAACCAAAAAAACAGTATGGCCAACATTTTTTGATAAATGAATCGCTATGCTCACAAATTGCCGATAAAATATTGAATTATACTACCATTAGCCCGCATATACTAGAGCTGGGACCTGGTCAAGGTGTATTAACAAAATACCTTAGCAGCGCTTCTCTCAAAGTGGTAGAAATCGATCCTGATATGGTTAGCCATCTAATTGCAGAGGATATTGTGGCCGAGGATCAAATTATTAATGAGGATTTCTTGAAGGTGGATGTAGCTCCTTATTTTTCTGGAGAGCCGTTTATCTTAGCAGGTAATTTTCCATACAACATTTCCTCACAAATCATTTTTAAAATGATTGCCAATCGTGACCGTATCCCTGTCATGATTGGTATGTTTCAAAAGGAACTTGCTCAACGTTTGATTGCTTCACATGGAGGCAAAGCATATGGTGTAATATCTGTACTACTTCAAGCTTTCTATACTGGTAAGAAATTATTCTCCGTATCCCCTGGCTCTTTTAACCCACCACCTAAAGTGGATTCTCTAGTTATAGAACTGCACCGAAAAGAGAGTTGGGACCCCATATGCGAGGATCCTTTGTTCCGAGCCGTTGTAAAAACGGCCTTTGGGCAACGACGAAAAATGATGCGTAACACCTTAAAAGGCTTGGTAAAGGACAAATCGCTATTAAACGACCCAATTTTTACTAAGCGACCGGAACAATTATCTTTGGAAATGTTTTGTAGCATTACTAAACAAATTAAAGAGCAAAATGAGTCTTGAGCAAAAAATTATGACAGACATGAAAGCCGCGATGAAAAATAAAGACAAAGCGGCATTGAGAGGTATAAGAGCTATAAAGTCGGCTATCCTCCTTATTAAAACGGATGGCACAGGGAAAGAGTTAGATGAGACTGGTGAAGTAAAACTGCTTCAGAAGCTAGTAAAACAGCGTCAGGATTCTTTGGATATTTTTGTAAAACAAGGAAGAGAGGATTTAGCAGCTGTTGAAAAAGAGGAAATTGACGTAATCCAAAAATATCTTCCCAAGCAATTAAGCGAAGAAGAGCTTACCCCAATCATTCAGGAGATCATCTCTCAAACAGGGGCTTCTTCTATGGCAGATATGGGAAAAGTGATGGGTTTGGCCTCAGCAAAGCTTCAGGGGCAAGCCGATGGAAAAACGATATCAGGCATAGTTAGAACCTTGCTACTTTCATAGCACATTTCTAATTAATATAGTTTGCATCTGCTTATCAAGTCTTGTATTTTGTAGTAGATGCGGACAAAAATCCTAATTGTTGGTGCTGGCCCGACTGGTCTAATGCTAGCTTGTCAGCTATCTCGCTTTAATGTTGATTTCCAAATCATTGATAAAAAAAGTGGGACCACTACGCGATCCAAGGCTTTGGGCGTGCAAGCCCGATCTATGGAAATTTATGATCAACTTGGCTTAATTGACAAAGCCTTTGCTCAAGGCAAAATTGCGGATGGCGCATGGTTCTTTGCTAAAGGTAAGATTGCAGGACAACTTCCTTTGGGTCGATTTGGGCAAGGGCTCAGTCCGTTTCCTTATCTATTTATCTTAGAACAATCAAAGAATGAAGCGCTACTAGAAGGGTATCTAAATGAAAATGGAAGGACTGTTTTATGGGACACTTCATTTGAGTCTTATATAGAAGATGATTCGGGTGTTCACGTTTCTATTACTGACAAGGAGGGACATAAAGTTATCCATGCTGATTATATCGTAGGTGCAGATGGTGCGCACAGCCCCGTAAGAAAATTGTCCAAAATTCCTTTTCTAGGCGGCACCTATGAAGATTTGTTTCTGGTAGCAGATGCAAAAATAGAATGGAACCTTCCTTATGATAAATTGTGTGTGATGATGGAGCGAGATTCTTTTGGTGCTTTCTTTCCTATGCCCGAAGAAAAGCGGGTCCGAATAATAAGTATCGTGCCAGATGAACTGGAAGAATCCAATGCATCCTTTGATAAAATCGCCGCTTATCTAAATGATCGTTTATCTGTTCCAATGTCCTTTTCTGATGTGAAATGGTTCGCTACCTATAAAGTCCATTATAAGTATGTTTCTCAGTTTAATAAGGGTCGGATATTTTTATGTGGAGATGCCGCTCACATACATTCTCCTGCTGGTGGACAAGGCATGAATACGGGTCTTCAAGATGCTACCAATCTTGCTTGGAAGTTCGCTGCTGTTTGTAAGAATGGATTGGATGCACAATTGCTCAAAACATATGATACAGAGCGTCAACCGAATGCTGTCCAACTAATTAAAACTACGGATCGTGGTTTTCAACTAATTGGAGGTAATAAACGATGGCAGCGTTTCGTACGCACAAAACTACTTCCCTTAGTTGCCGGACGGGTGTTTAGTTCTGACCGCATTCGAAGAAGAATATTTAAACGTATTTCTCAAATCGAAATACATTATCGTCGTTCTATTCTATCAAAAGGCAAACTTGGCGGTTTTGTAGCTGGCGATCGTTTACCGTATTTTGAGTTGTCAGAAACCATGCATTCCTTAATGCTTACTGCCTCTCCAGGGTTTCATATACTTTGCTGGAAAATCCATGATATAAGCACATTAAAAACGATAATAGAAAACAAAGCTATGCTTGGCCACGCTAAGGTTCATGACCTATCTTCCTTTCCATTGACTTCAAAGTCACTAGACAGTCTCGGTGTAAAAAATAGTCTATTTTGTATGGTTCGACCGGATCAACATATAGGTTATGTTGCTGCCACTATCAAGGTAAAAGACATCGAATCGTATTTGTCCAATTATTGATCTGGACGCAGTCTCTCGAATAAATCATCTAAGTCATCAAATTCTTTAAAGCCCACTTTCTCTTCTTGAGAACCATTGACTACAATACCTAAAAATGGTAAATCATGTACTAATTGAATCCATTCGTCATTAGCTAAGTTTGCAGAAAGGTATAATTGGTTGTCCATAGAACGTAGAGATTCCTCAGCTGCTTCCAACTCTTCTACATTGGCATTATGAATAATAATGGCTGATGCAGAAAGGCTATAGGGAACCTCTAGGAGGTCCGCCAATTGAAGCTGTAATATTCCTTCAGTATTCGGATCAACAAAACCAATTGGATGGAGTCTAAAGATCAATTCATCCATTTCTTGCTCCATATTTTCTACCGCTATTTGTGGCCCTTCCACCCACTCAACTATAGCATGAACGGCTTCTGGGCTTAGCTCATTTGTGGCTAGGTCAAAGCAAAGCCAAGCAACCTCCATTGCCGCAAAATAACGGGCGTCTGTGAGGTGTGTAATATTTTTAGCAAGTATGGCTGTCATAGATTTGCAATGATACACATTTTAAAGTTTTGTGCTTTGTATATCTATTCGCAGTAGCGCTGTGGCGTGATCTATGAGTCCCGATGAAGCTAGGCTTATCGGAGACTGGGCCCGATGAAGCTAGGCTTATCGGAGACTGGGCCCGATGAAGCTAGGCTTATCGGA
>JAHDDO010000031.1:30564-44890 GCA_020629315.1 Saprospiraceae bacterium
CCCGATGAAGCTAGGCTTATCGGGACCGAGCCGAATGGCGAGTCACATAACATAGCGACCTCGTTTACGAGGGACTGCCCTACTCTTAGCGTAATAAGGTAATCGTCCCATAGATGATCCGTTGATCAATACCTACAGATGCTGGTGGACAACTAGAGGATGGCGCGTGAAGGTCAAGCGTAAAATAGTAGGTGCCCTCTGGGACTGGATTGCCTGTATTCATAAATGTGCCGCACCAATTGTTGTCATACGGCTGGGCTTTATATACTGCTTGTCCCCATCGATTAAAAATTGTAATCGCATTACATGGGTATTCAATTTGAAGGTCTGAAATATATTCGGATACGATGAGTTTATCATTAATCCCATCCCCATCGCAAGTAATCAAATATTCTTCATAACCGCCTATGTCCTTGTTGATTTCGAGTACTGAAACAGCGCAAAAATCACAAGCTTCGATGCAAATCTCTAGTTCTATAATTACAATCGGGGTTTCATTCTGAGTAAGTTCAATGTCATACATTCCAAGATTTCCGCCTTCTTGAATATTCACGATTTCATTTTCGTCAAAGCGCAGATTTATCACATATTCTTGACCTTCATCAATACTGCTGCCGGTTAGAAAATCATGGCTAAGTGTATTTTCCTGAGTGGTTATTTTAAAGCTATCTAGTTCAAATGTTTCGATAATTTCTAAGTCTATATTTACGATACTATCACAACCATTTTGCGCCTCCGCAACTAAAACAATCTGTCCATTCGGAAATTCGGCATTGAACAACTCACCTGCAATTATGGTATCTTGATCTCCGCATAATGTCCCTTGGATAAAGGCTTCCATGTCTTGTAAAGGTTGGATCTCAATGATCAAGGTACTATCACACCCTAAAGAACCTTGGCTTTGTAATAATTGTTCTTCAGTGAATGGTGTGTCAGTATCGACAAGGATGGTCTGCCCATTAATAAGCAGTTCTTCTCCAATACACGCTTGAACCATAATGGTTTCTTTGCGTTCATCTAGCACTTGCAATGAAATAGATAATGTGCTATCACAGTTTTCAGTCGTATTTAATTGGATTGAATAATCGCCAGATTCAGTAAATAATTCTCCCGCTATTTCCAAGGTGTCTCCAAAACAAATCGTACGGGCTATATCTATTGTTTCACTTGGATGTATTACAAAAGAAACTAGCGTGGTGTCACCAAGACATACTCCATCTCCGACTGTATAAAGTATTGTGTATTCGGCAGGTGTAGCATTTTCTGTATCAAAGTTTTCTGGTGTTGATAGGTCAAAGACTCCATTAGGATCTACCCAGTTTCCGCCCGGATCATAATTAGTCAATTGGTCAAATAAGTTAATCATATCTTGCCCTTCGCAATAGCTAGCTGCTATACTTTGACCAGCATTTGGCTCATCTGTAAAATCCAATTCTAGATTCAAGGTCTCTAAGCAGCCGGCATCATTTGTGAAGGTGATTGGATAATCCCCAGTCTCCGCGTAACTCACGCCTTCAATTTCAATAGATGTACCAAAGCAAAGGGTCGTATCTAATGTACTGACGAGTTGCTCTTCTATTTTGATGGAAATAGTACTCGTGTCTGTCGGGCAATCAGTGAGTCCAGTGATATACTCAATGCTGTAATTACCCGGTGGAAGGTCTTCAATTGAAATAGCACTAGGATTGGAAATATCAATAGCCCCTGATATTATTTCAAAAGACCCTGTATCATCGTTGTTAGTCAAAAAGTCGAATAGATCGTATATGCTGGCATCTCCTTCGCAAGTAACTAAATCAGAACCTTGACCTGCGGATAACAGTATACAACAAGGAATTTCAAATGTTTGAGTGCTGTAACTGCAACCGTCTTCTGTTTGAAATTGAATGGTATATGTACCACCTTCTTCTGGAAACTCATACGTAAATGCACTTGCATCACTATCGGCGATAATTGAGTTGTTAGAAAGATCTACTACCTCCCATAAAACAACGGCACCCCCAGGTTCTTCAGACATTACCGTAAGTTGATAGTTGCACGCTTGGGATATCCACTGAACTATACCCGCTTCGGATGCTTGACCACAAATACAAGACGGGTCTTGAGCGTCTCCTATGATACTCCAGGAGAGGTTATTGATTAAACTATTTCTTCCGCTGTCATCACAATAAATGAGATTATTCGCTCCCAGTGTTATGTTACTATTACTGGTGCTATTACTTGCCCAGCCTTCTAGTGTTTCTTCATAATTATTTATTGAAAGGCCGCAGTCATCAAGCATACCATTCGCTTCTTCGATAGCTGTCATGGACCATCCTCCTAAAGACTGATCAAAGGTGCTTGCCCCACTTAAAAAATCATTAATCTCTCTTATGTTCGACACGTCCCAACTGCTAAGATCTTGATTAAAGCTTACAGCATCTTTAAACATGGCCTCTGCATTTATGACATTTGTCATATTCCAATCAGACAAAGGCTGATCAAACGTTATGGCGTTTTCAAAGCAATGTGCTGTATTTTCTAATTGATCAGATACCCATTCGGCTAGAGGAGCATTGAAATTGGACGCACCACGGAAACAATGAGCAAGATTACTAAGACTTGTCAACACAGGTGTATCCGCTGCACTAAAGTCGATTAGGTTATCACAGTCGTGAAACATATAACTAAGGTCCGTCCATTGAGTTTCTCCCCATTGTATAACATCGATTAGTTTATCGTTATCGCCATCTGGGTTTATGTGATAAAACTGAGGGAACTCGCCTCGAATGGCTACCTCGTAAATTCCCACTTCATCATACTCATGAAAGGCGTCACCTTGTATGTTAAATTCGTCAAAGATGCCATCATTTTCCCAGTCTATATCATAGTTGTATACCCTAGATGGGTTTGTGGGGATGCTAATACATGCATTGCAAGTCAATCCTTGATGCTCCGTATTCCAACTAGAAATAAACGAAGGTCGAATCGTAACTTGTTTGCAATCACTCGCATTGGATGTTGCTTTGAATGTTGTATCTGTGGCTGTGGCTAAAACCGATTCGTTTTCCAATAATGCCGAAACCAAAGGACCTGTAATCCGCCAAGCACCCAATTCGTCAGCATGACTAAATCCTAAAAATGTAGCCCCTTGACAATCATCCGGACCATTTGTACAGTCTGTAATATTTACACTAAATAGCTCTATTCTTGCATTTGGAGCGCTTGTGCCACTTACCTCCCCGGGTGTTTGGTTAAGGATTTCTGGTGGATCTGGAAGATTAACAGAATTTGATGATATTAGATAGTTTGAGCCATTGCAAATGAATATGTTTTCTGAAAGTTCCGTATCAAAATCACTATAGATCCGAAGTGGAGAGCTACAATTTGAAAAGCGATTGTTTGAAATTTCTACAGGACTACTTTCGTCTGACTTCGACCATTCAACTCCAAAATTTGACTGTTCGGAATTACCTTGGTAGCTTCCAATGTCATTATTTAGTATGCGACCAAATCCATTGTTTATAGTAACGTGTGTTTTTGTGCCGACAAAACTGTTTTCTAAGATCTCGAAATCTTGAGCATCTTCGATTCTGATGCTACTACTATTATTAGTCTGTATCAATTCTTCGACTGGATCCCAACCAAATATATTTCCTCGAATTAAAATATTGCTAGGCTTCTCTTCAAAAAAAGAAGGAATAGAAATACCAAAACCAGATCCATAAAAGTAATTTGTTGCCTGTGGTTCTATATCTTCTTCTAAACTAGAACCAATGGTAATATTGTTTACCTGTGTTCCAGTCAACAAAGCTCTAAAACTAAAATTTGCAAGTGTCAACCCTTGCACTACCACATCATTGGTAAAGATGCTTAAGCCATCACTAACTTGGCTGCCTTCAATTACTATCCTGCCATTATTATTTTGCAGTTGGGTTTTTGCATCGATAAAGCATGCATCTGTTATTTGTGGAAGTTCGCTTTCTAAGGTAATAACTTGCGGATTCAAGGATTCAATATCGAAAAGGATCGTGTCTAATCCAGGGGATTCATTAGAGCAGATGATAGCTTCTCTAAACGAGCCTTGTCCTTTGTCCTTACTGCTCGTCACTGTACAGTTGCCATTGCATAGATTTATGTCTCCAAGAATGTTCCAATTATACTCATCAATTAGGCGCATTCTCCCTGAATCATCACAATAGCGCATATTTAATGCACCTAATTCGATATCCTCATTTAGATTGATGTCATCCGCCCAATCGTTCAAAATACTTTCATAATTAGTGCTTGACAAGCCGCAATTATCAAACATTCTTTCGGCTGAAGTTATACTATTCAAGTTCCAAAAACGCAAGGCTTGATCAAAAGAACTGGCTTCCAAAAACATCGCATTAAAATTCGAAACCAAAGATGTTTGAGGCGCTTGATCTGCACTAAAACCAGAAATAGAATCACAATATGCAAAGCTATATTGGAGATCGATCCAGTTTTCTAATGGCCATTGTCTAACATCCGTTAGTTTATCATTGTCTCCATTTTCATCTGCATGATATAAGTTTGGAAAATCGCCTCTGATAGCTACACTGTACGTGCCTGGTTCTTCATACTGGTGTGTAGCGTCACCTGTAACACCAAGCTCTTCAAAAACACCATCATTATCCCAGTCGATATCATAGTTATAACTGTGGTCTAAGGTATTGGTAGGTATAGTAATACAAGAAGAACAACTAGCGCCTGGATTCTCGGTATTCCAGGTGCTAATAAATGGCCGACCTTCAATCACTAATTCTATCGTTCTTCCATAAAGAGTAAGTAATGGTGCGTTGGGGTTTGTCACTTCGAAGGTATATAAACCCGCATCTTGAGGTTGAATATTTTCAATTTCGAGCCTATTGATTCCTTCTACTTTAGTCCAGAATGACCCATTCTTAAACCAATCATATACGTTTGACTCAATCCCTTCATCAAAACCTAAATCTACGCTCAAATCGGTCCCTTCGTGGATGGTGATAACGGTATCCACGTAAACCTCTGCTTGAGGTGTGTAATTTAGCGTTTCCCATTGGTTAGATGCATTACCTGCGATGGTGTTGGTGTTGTTTTCGAGGCCATCTAAGAAATCCTCAAAAGTCAATTCATTTTCCTCCATGTAAAGAAGGGCTAACTCAGGGCATGTTGCAGAAAGGTCCGGAAAATATCCGTCCATTTTATTATTATTTAAACGCAAGGCCTCAAGCTTGGGCTGATTTACGAGATTGGCTATGCCTCCAGATATTTGGTTGTTGCTTGCATTAATACTTACTAATTCATTAGTAAAGAGAAAGTCAGGTAAGTCGCCGGTAATCTGATTATTGTAAATGCTTACAAAGGCCAAGTTTGGTGCATTTGTAAAAGGAGGTAATGGGCCCTCAATCTGATTGTCCTGCACTGAGAAACCTGTCAAACTTGGCATACAACAAAAATCGGGTATGGGTCCACTCAAATTATTATCTGATAACGAGAAACCAGGCAGACTAGGCATACAACAAAAGTCAGGAATGCTTCCGGTCAAATTATTATCTGATGCAGAGAAATTGGTCAATTTAGAAAATGAAGGAAAATCAGGTACATTCCCTGTCAATTCATTAAAGCCAATAATTAAATGGGTCATATTATGACATCCTTCAAAATCTGGGATGGGACCTGTAATACTATTCAAGCTTATCTGAAACCATTCAAGTCTCAGCATATCTTTTATGTCAGGAATTTCACCGCTTAGGTTGTTTTGAGAAACATCAAAAAATCTCAGGTTTCGCAAATGATCAAGGTCGGGAATACTGCCTGTTAATTGATTCGCTCCTGCATAATAATACTCAAGTTTAGGGCATGCATTCAAGCTAGGTAAGGACCCAGTGAGATTGTTTTTTGGAAGAAATAAAAATTTCAATTCAGACAAAGCACTAAAGTCAGGGATAGGTCCTGAAAGATTGTTATCACTTAACCACAAAAGTTTTAACTGTGGCATATTTGAGAAATCAGGAATGCTTCCCGATATGGCATTATCTCCTAATAATAAGCTATCAAGGTGCGGCAAGTCTAAATCAGGCAAAAACCCCGTTAGGTTGTTGCCGGGAAAGCCACCTGTCTTGCAGTCCCATTTTCCATCCAAATCTAAACACTTCACACAACCATTTCCGTCTAATGAAACGCCAAACCAAGTATCAATAGGGTCTGCAAAATTCCATGTGTTTGTCCACGAAGGACCGTTAGTAGCATTATAGAATTCAATTAAAGCGAGTGAGTCCGCTGCCCTATTACAATTACATTGCTCTTCCAAAGAAGCTATCCAAATATCATCATTTCCATTGTTAGCATTTAGGTCAATATTCGAGCCATTACTATTTCCAAATATGAAAGCCTGACCTTTATTATTTGCCTCTAGATCAATAAATACTTCTGATGCGCTAGATCCATAGTTCTGTGACCACTTCAATCGTCCATTGTAGTCGATCTCTATAGCCCAGGCGTCTGCCTCACCATAATTGTTATCTAGATGATAATCTATGGAGCGCGTTTGTCCTACTATTATGTTACCATCCAGCGTTTCTCTCGAAGAGCGTAATTCATCATAATCGCTGCCTCCAAAGTTAAAGGACCAAGTTAAACGGCCTGTGGCTTCTATCTTACAGACCCAGCCATCCGCATCCCCAAAATTGTTGAATACATCCCCTTCAAAAGAATAGGATCGCCCCGTGGCTATCAAGGTACCTTCTGAGAAGACATTAACATCAAAATACTCATCATCCTCAGCTCCGCCAAAAGAATAGGATTGAAGAATTTCACCATCATCATCTATGTTTAGTAACCAGCCATCTAATCCTCCTTTGTTTTCTGTTACATCCTGATCTGAGGAATTTGAGGATCCTGCTATATAGTAGTTGTCCAAGTTTCGTTCAACAATGGAATAAAATCCATCATCTCCTGTGCCTCCAAAATTTTTACTCCATTGTATGTCTCCGGTCTCATTAATTTTGAATGCCCAAGCATCTTGTTCTCCATAATTATTATTGATATCGCCATTTGATGCGTTTGTTTTACCCACCACGATATATTCGTCATTCATCGTAGCCACTAAATCATGGAACTCATCTTCGCCCGAACTACCATAGTTTTTGGACCAGATAATATTTCCTGTATTATCAATCCTAGCCAGCCAAACGTCACTTTCTCCTTTATTTCCCGTGATATCTTGATCATTTGAAAAGGACGTTGCGCCTATTAAAAAATCTCCGTTTGGGAGCGCTATTATCTTTGGATTTATCTCATCATTGCTCCCGCCATAGTTTTGCGACCATACAATACCTGTGATTGCATTCCACCGACTTAACCACACATCCTTGCCGCCGTTATTAGCTGTAATATCCTGATCGCCAGAACTGCTTTCTCCAATGAGCATAAAATCTCCATTTCCCAATGGTATACTAGCTGTAATTTTTTCATCATTCGATCCTCCCAAATTGAGACTTTCTACCATTTCTGCACAATCCACTTGCATATACACCAGTGAATCTTGTAAATCCAAGACTCCGCATGTGCCTGGGTCCTCTATTAAGACCTCTGAAAAGCACGTTTCGTCTAAGGCATCCGTAAATCGAATCGTAAGGTCGCCTTCCCCTGCAGATCCTCTCTCTAAAAAGAACGTTACTTCTTCATTGTATAAACCGGCTGAAGGGCTTATGTCCCATTCGTTATCAGCAACTTCTACATTATAACCAACCGTACCGCTGGTAACAGAGACCAAAGCTGTAAACTCGATAAAATCATCGCCTTCATACCCATCCGTAGTGTTATCATTACAATTCACATTGGAAATCATCACAGTCATGCCTTGTGCTATCGTAGCGTCTATCGTTTTCAATGTATTTATATAGGGATATAGCTCTTTATTTTGCGGTCCAATGTCCTTTTTGGAAGTCGTAAACAGCGATGCAACTATGGTTATATATAAGCCTAATCTATACATGCGTATTTAATTGCTATCAAAAAAGTAGGATAGGTTCAGTTCAAAAGAATTGCCAAATTGGGCTGTAAAATCAGGTCCTATTGGATTATAAGAAAATGCCAATTTGGTTCGACTATCTATACCTATCAGATCATCGAAACTCACGCCGATCTCGGCATTGAAATGTCTAAAACTATTCATACCTGCACCTACCCACATGTAGTGTGCAAATCGATATCTACACATAAAATCAAGACTCGGGGAAACGTGTTTTACCCACCGGGTCCAAGTAGATAACTCTAGGTATGTAAAAGGTCCAATATCAAAGAAGTAGCTAGCTGTCACATAATAGTGTGGCACTTTATCTATAGCATACGATTCTCCATCTCCGGACCCTAGTTCTATTGTAGGTGCAATCAACTGAGGGATGGATAAACCCAAGGTTAGAATATCGGCTGCTCTTCCATTTCTATATATAAAGCTGTAAAACTGTGCGCCTAGTCCAAGCTCTGGTCGGATAATATTGACCTCATTATCTAAGTTTGGATCGTTATTGTTATCAATCTCTCGTAAGCCTTTTGTATCAACTCTATACTGGACCACACCACCTAATAAGCCTACTGAAAACCCGAGTTCATTTTTACGGTTTCCCCAACTGTTTCCACTTTCGTATAATGACGCTAATCGCCCATATATACCCGTGGAAGATATGTACCCCGCTTTATCATTCACTAAAAACAAACCCACGAGTCCATCAAATTTTCCAGGACTGTTCAATTTAAAATCGCCTCTAATTAGCTGCGTTTTTGGCGATGCAGGAATGCCGGCCCACTGTTCTCTAATCGATGTGCCTACCGAATACTTGAAGTTAGTCATGAAGCCTTCATACGATTGGGCCGCTGGATTTATGATTCCTTGGTATTCTGTATACTGTGTGAAATAAGGTAACTGTTGGGTATAGGCCCAAGGTATCAGTGTCAATAGGAATATCGTGCTAAGTAGTCCCCGTTTCATTTTCTCAATTAGCTAGCGGAAGATAAAGAATTCTATACCGAAAAATAGTATCGATATGGAATGAAAAAAAAGATGCTTACATTGCTAAAAAAAGAACTTGGACAAACCGCACTATTTTCAATTGGTTTATGATGTAACGTCACAGATTCCTAAAGGAAGGGTGACAAACTATGGCGCCATAGCTGATTTTTTGGCACTGGGTTCTGCAAGGATGGTTGGATGGGCACTGAATAAATGTTCCTTAGATGAGCGAAAAATTCCAGCACATAGGGTTCTAAATCGCAAAGGAGAGCTTTCGGGCCGAAATGCGTTTCCTACTCCCACTACCATGCAAGAGCGTTTGGAGTCAGAAGGCATTCGTGTTATTGATAATAAAGTCATCGACTTTGACAAGGTATTCTGGCATCCAGAAAACATTCTCGCCAATGGCTAAAATTCATTTAATTTCTGGCCCTAGAAATATATCAACGGCAATGATGTACGCTTTTGATAATCGAGATGATTGTACCGGAATCGATGAGCCCTTTTATGGGGCGTTTTTATCAGAACATGTAGAACTCGATCACCCGGGAAAGGATGAAGTCTTAGCCTCTCAATCGCTAAATAGAGAAGAAATCTGGTCCGACATTTTAGGGCGGTCCAATGGTATTCATTGGTTTATTAAAAATATGGCTCAACACATTGTGCCGGAGGATTTACCATTCTTGGCTTCATGTAAATCCATATTCTTAATCCGCGATCCCGCTAAAGTGATCCACTCTTTTTCCAAAGTGAAAGCTTCATTCGATGCTTGGGAAATTGGTATTATTCAACAAGAAAAACTTTACCAGCATTTAGCTACTCTTGGTCATAAGCCCTGTGTGATTAATTCAGATCGATTTTTAGAAGACCCACAGAATCAAGCAGAAAAATTGTGCGAACAATTGCTGATTCCTTTTGATAATAAAATGATGGTATGGAACGCTGGACCCAGGGAAATAGACGGTGTTTGGGCTCCGCATTGGTATTCGAATGTACATAAAAGTACTTGCTTTTCTGCACCCACTGCAGAGAGGCCAGAGCTGTCTGGGAAGCATTTGGATACATACAAAGAAGTACAAGCATCTTACTTATTTTTAGACCAATTTGCAATACGATAAATATGTTACAAACATTTGACCCAAGAAATAAAGAAATACAAGTCTATGTCAAGGATGGTTTATTTCCACGCGAAGAAGCAAAGGTATCGGTCTTTGATAGTGTTGTTCAGGGAGGTGATGCCGTTTGGGAAGGCCTACGCCTATATAAGGAAGGTATCTTTCTGTTAGATAGACATCTGCAGCGACTACAAGATTCTGCTCATACTATGGCGTTTGAGGATGTGCCCAGTAATGAAAAAATAAAGGCCGCGCTAAAACAAACATTGGATGCTAATAACATGAAAGAGGGTGTCCACATACGATTAACATTGACCCGCGGAGAAAAAATCACCTCTGGAATGGACCCTAGATTAAATCAAATGGGATCTTGTTTAATCATCTTGCCTGAATATAAAGCCCCTGTATATGACAATACTAAAGGGATTCGTATTGTCACTTCGAGCATACGAAGGAATTCTCCTTTATTCCTTGACTCAAAGATCCATCACAATAATCTTATAAATAACATACTGGCAAAGATCCAATCGAATGTAGCTGGTGCAGATGCCGCATTAATGTTAGATAAAGACGGCTTTGCTGCTGAGCTTAACGGTACCAATATATTTATGGTGCGAAATGATACGTTATACACGCCTTACGCAAACGCCTGTTTACATGGGGTAACGCGAGGGATGATATTACAATTAGCCGTTGAGTCTGGGGTTTTTGCCATGGAAAAAGACCTCTCACTTACGGAACTTTATACTGCTGATCAGGTTTTTTGTACTGGAACGATGGGTGAGCTTACCCCAATTACGGAAATCGACGGAAGAAAAATAATAAACAAATCCGGAACTCGTATATTAGAAAAGCTTACAGAATCGTTTCATAAATCGATAGCAAATTATTGCATCTCATTATAACAGATAATTATGAAAAGAACGTTACTATTTGCATTACTTATGGTCCTAGTAGGATCGATTCAAGCCCAGTCCGTTTTTGGTGTTTGGAAAACCATTGACGATGAAGAAAACGTCGAGAAATCTCATGTAGAGATCTATGAAGAAAATGGCATCCTTTACGGAAAGGTCATTAAATTATTAGAGGGGGCAACAGCTACTCACTGCAACGATTGTGAAGGTGATATGAAAGGCGCTCCTATTGTAGGTATGGTTATTCTTAAGGACATGAAAAAAGATGGCGATATGTATACTGATGGCGAGATCTTAGATCCAGGGACAGGAAGTACATACTCATGTAATCTTAAACTTGAGTCTCCTGACAAATTATATGTTAGAGGATACTTAGGTTTCTCACTTCTAGGAAGAACCCAATACTGGTATAGAGTCAAATAGGACAATAAATTTGCCGGTATTTCAGTTTAGTATTTATTATTTCAATTCTAATCTTACTGCATGGAGCAAGACTACACTTTTAATGTATTAGTAAAATATCTTTATCGTGAAACGGATCTCTTTGAAACATTAGAGATTGAGGATGCTTTAGCACACGATAGCAGTTTAGCGGCTGATTTCACATTGATGAAAAAAGCATTTATTGAAATGCCAAAGGTGGGATTTTTCCCAAGTAATGCAACGATGAATGCTATTCTTTCTCAAAGCCAAAGTACATCCCTAAATACCGCGTATTGATAAATTGATATTTATTTAATACTTTTAGAATAAACCGGCTCACTTTACCTAAGTGGACCGGTTTATTTTTTGGGTATCAGTCCATTATACACTACATTTGTTCTTATATAAAAAAGTAAAATATGTCTGGAAATAAAGAGCGCGATGCTAAGATGAAAGCCCTCTCATTAGCTGTCGACAAATTAGAAAAAGCCTATGGGAAGGGTACTATCATGAAGCTTGGTGATAAGCAGATAGTTAAAACTGATGCAATCTCTACAGGTTCATTAGGATTAGATATTGCGCTAGGAATAGGAGGATTACCAAAAGGTAGGGTTGTAGAAATCTATGGTCCAGAATCTTCAGGTAAAACGACCTTGACTATCCATGCTATAGCTGAGTGTCAAAAGAAAGGGGGCATTGCTGCCTTTATTGATGCAGAGCATGCTTTTGATAAAACCTATGCTGAGGCTTTAGGCGTTGATACAGAAAATCTATTAATTTCCCAACCAGATAATGGAGAACAAGCCTTGGAAATTGCCGAGCATTTAATTCGGTCAGGAGCTATAGATATTATTGTTATTGATTCAGTGGCGGCATTAGTACCTAAGAGTGAGATAGAAGGAGAAATGGGTGATTCAAAAATGGGTCTTCAGGCAAGGCTTATGTCCCAAGCGATGCGTAAGCTGACTTCCGCGATTGGTAAAACCAATTGTTGTTGTGTATTCATTAATCAGCTTCGTGAAAAGATCGGAGTTATGTTTGGAAACCCAGAAACGACAACGGGTGGAAATGCGTTGAAGTTTTATGCTTCTATTAGATTAGATATTCGAAGATCTGGTTCTGCTATAAAAGATAAAGAAGGAAATGTAATTGGTAATCATACTAAAGTGAAGGTTGTTAAGAATAAGTTGGCACCTCCATTTAGAATTGCCATGTTTGACATCATGTTTGGAGAAGGCATTTCTAAGGCTGGTGAAATCATCGATCTTGGAGTAGAAAATGAATTTATCCAAAAGAGTGGTTCGTGGTATAGTTATGAAGGGACTAAGATTGCACAAGGTAGAGATTCTGCCAAGCAGTTTTTATTAGATAATCCAGAGCTTTCTGCCGAGATTGAAGCAAAGGTGATGGCCGTTTATAACCCAGACAATAATGCGGAGAATGAAGTGATCGATATTGAAGAAAAAGAAGTGATCGAAACCACTACTGAAAGTGTAAATTAAACGTCAACACAGTTATAAATATAAAGGGCGCCTTCTTCTAGGTAGCCCTTTTTTTATTCGGTATCCCAACGAAAGCTTGCCAACATTTCGTAAATATCTTCTTTGACGAAAGCATAAACAGGCGCAATAGAATCAGGGTCTACTTTAGCATTAAAATATAAGCTGCCTCGTAAAAAGTGATCTGTTGTATCCGTCAAAAAGAATTGAAGGGGTGTGGCCACCGGACCATCTACTTCGAATAAAAGACCCCCCACACCATTTTTGTTTAACACCTGCTGGTCCTCTCTATACTCTGCTTTTTTATTATGCTCATTAACTAAACGAAAGGAATCACCAATTAACTTATCAAAATGAGCCCTATTCTCTACCGGCAAATAACTACAATGTAGGGTAGCATTCAAGGTGTCAAATTCAAGGTCGAACCAACAGGGGTCCAATGGTTTGCCATCAAAGAAGTATTTATCCTGAACCACTCTGGCGTATGTAGGATATGAAAATGCCAAATCGCAAAAAGTTTCCTCAAAGCTTTGATAGGACTTTACCGGAAACGCCACTCTTGGATAAAGTCTGGGTTTTGGAAAGTAATTATCATTTCCACCGCAAGAAATCAATAAAAAGAAGGATGCTAGTAAAATGGATCTTTTCATGATACAAAATTAGAATAATCGTTGCTGTTGTATAACGCCTTCCAGCTGCAATAATTTTTCTTTTAAGGATAAACCCAATGCATAGCCTGTTAATTTGCCATTTTCGCCTATCACACGATGACAGGGTATAATAAATGGAATGGGGTTCTTGCCATTGGCCATACCCACAGCTCGAGACGCTTTTATATTTCCAAGAGCAATAGCAATATCTTGATAGCTTTTCGTTTTTCCAAATGGAATGGTCTGTAATAATCGCCAAACTGATTTACTAAATTCGGGTGCATGCTCAATGTCCACTTGTACTGTAAACAGTCGACTTTCCCCATTAAAATAAGCTGTCAGTTCTGCACAGGCTTTCTGAGTATATTCATTAGGCTTTTCAATGTCCTTTATTTCCTGAACGATGGCATTTATACCATTCTCAGAAGCATATATAGTATAATCGCCAAAGGAGGAATGGGACAAATGTTGTATGAAAAGAGGGGCCTTTTCTATCATTAGGCTAAAATAACGTCGATAATCTTTGCTCGTTAGAATAATGGAACTAAATTTGCGATGCTTTAAAAATGAGGTTTTATACCTCAGAAAACCAACTTAAAGTAAAGAGGTACCTTAGCTCAGTTGGTAGAGCAATGGACTGAAAATCCATGTGTCCCTGGTTCGATTCCTGGAGGTACCACTTTTTAAGAAAAAACCCGCTTCTAACGAAGTGGGTTTTTTTGTGCTTAGT
>JAHDDO010000073.1 GCA_020629315.1 Saprospiraceae bacterium
TCCTTTACCGTCTCCTCTAACCACTTATAAAACTCTCGTTGCCAAACTAAACTATTTTGAGCAGAGAGTACCCAGTGGTTTTCTTCTGGAAAGTAAAGAAGTCTTGATTTAATACCTTGCAATTGTGCTGCTTGGAAAGCCTCTAATCCTTGTCCAATCGGAACTCGATAATCTTTGCCTCCTTGGATGATCAAGATGGGAGTATCCCATTGGTCTACAAAGTTTACAGGGTTAAATTCGTTGTATGATTTTTGTGCAGCTGCGTTGTTTTTGTCCCAGTACGAACCACCTAGATCCCAATTGACAAAAAACAATTCTTCGGTTGTTCCGTACATGGATTGCCAATTGAAGATTCCATCATGGGAAATAAAAGACTTGAATCGTCCTTCGTGTCTTGATGCCAAGTAGAATACAGAGTATCCGCCATAAGAGGCTCCAATGCAGCCCATTCTATCTTTATCCACATAGGATTCTTTGGACACCTCATCAATTGCCGATAGGTAATCTTTCATGTTTTGACCACCATAATCTTTTGAAATTTGTTCGTTCCATTCCACACCATATCCAGGCATTCCTCTTCGATTAGGAGCAACTATTATATAACCATGTGCTGCCATCAATTGGAAATTCCATCTGAATGAATAGAACTGGGATAAGGCTCCCTGTGGTCCTCCCTGGCAATAAAGCAGGGTAGGGTATTTTTTAGTTGGATCAAAATCCGGTGGGTAAATTACCCAGGTAGGCATATCTTTTCCATCTGTGGTTTTGACTATTCTTTTTTCAATTTTCGACATTTTAATATCACGGTAGATCTCGTCATTTGCATGTGATAATTGCTTCATCTCACCAGAAGCTATGTCTAGATTATAGATTTCAGAAGCGTGATTCATATCTCTTCTATATACGACTAAGTGATCGCCACTTTGACCAATGATCCCATTTACGTCAAAGGCTCCATCTGAAATTTGTCTAGGTGTAGCCTTGCTTGTTGCACTAGTAGGAACATCTATCTCGAAGGCATGGACAGTTCCACCTACGGGCGCATTAAAATAGATTTTTGTTTCATCTTCGCTCCATATAAATCCATATACCGTACCATCCCAATCTGCCGTAAGATTTACATCTCCACTTGCTAATCTTACGATAATGTCATTTTTATCCGACTCGTAACCATCTCTTTTCATTTGCAGCCAGGCCAGTGTTCCCTTAGGAGAATAGATAGGATGTGTGTCATATCCTTTATTACTTTCAGTAAGATTGGTGGTTTGTTTGGTTTCTAGATTGTACTCATATATATCAGAATTGGTGCTGACGGCATACTCGGTCCCAGCTAATTTTTTTGTGACATATAAGACTTTCTTAGAGTCTGGACTCCAAATGTAATCTTCATCTCCACCAAATGGTTTTTGTGGACAATCAAAAGGGGTGCCTTCCATCAGATCGATGCCTTCGTCATCTGGATTGGAAGTTGACTGGATAAATAAATGACTGTAGGAGCCATCTTCCCAAGTATCCCAATGTCTATAGTTAAGTTCGTTGTAGATGTAAACATTTGATTTAGGGACATCTTCATAGTGATCGCTACCGTGCACTTTTTGAATCTTCACTTCTTTAGCTACTAATTTGTATTTCCCATCTGGTGATACATTTTTATCACTCACTAAATCTGTTGCATCATCTAGTTTTTTAGGCGATCCTCCGTCAACTCCTACCGAATACAGCTTACTTGATCGCTCATTGGTAGTTAAGTCGAAACTTGATGTTTTATAAATTATTTGCTTGCCATCATTCGTCAAGCCTACAGAAGAAACCCTGTTTAACTCGATCAGTTGTTCGGGCGTCATAACTTTAGATTGACTAAATCCTATGGTCGAATAAAGTAAGCAACAAAGAATAATTATACAAAACCTTTTCATGAGTGGTGATTTAAATGTTAGCTCGTGAAGTTAATGATTTAGCTCCATACAGAAGACGTATTTTAGCTTATTCTTGATTCATTATGCTTGGAAAATGGGCTTTCCTTTTTGTCAATGTTGCGGCATTGGACCATAAAAATGGATAATTAGAAATCTGGAATGAGTGAGACAAATCACACATGAAAGTAGAGGTAAACGACATTGAACCAAAGCATAAATCTTAGATAAGGAAGTTTAATGAAATCAAAAATGCAATGGGTTTTAACAGTTGTGCCTGAATATTAAGCCTATTTTCATGTGATATTTAAAAGATTGGAAGTTTATACTGATTGATTTTAGTGCAAACTAACTGGTTGGATATTTAATAATTCCTCACAAAAGTTGTTTGCCTATGCGTTCGAATCTCTTCGGTGTCCAAGAAAAAACGCTTTTTTCTAAAAGCCTCATCTGGCAATTTAATCAGGATTTTTATCACGAAAAAGGCATTGCAGCCTGGAGTGAAGGTATTGTACCTCATGAGATAACTAATAGTTCTTTAGCTTCGACAACTTATGCAGAGCTCATTTATGCATTGCTCAAAGACATAGAGGCTCAGGGCAAAACGGATCAGATCGTCTACATCCTCGAATTAGGAGCTGGTCATGGAAAGTTGTGCTTTAATATACTCAGGCATCTAGATAAACTTGTGGCGGAAGACTCGACATGTAAAATGAGCTATTGCTATGTCTTGAGTGATATTGTGGAAGATAATTTATCTTTTTACAGCGACCATCCGAAGTTGCAAGCCTATTTTGAGCGTGGGATACTAGATCTTAGCTATTTTGATGCTACTAAAAGTCGGTCACTCGAACTACAAAAGTCGGGTAAAACCATTCGCTCATCCGATTTAGCATTGCCCATTTTAACGGTCGCTAATTACTTTTTTGATTCCATTCCAAACGAGTTGTTTTTCTTTAGGGATGAAGCCATGTTTGACTGTTCCATTTCCATTGATACCCTGAGTGATCCGCAAGGTAAAACTGCTCAAGATCTTATCAGTCAAATGGAATTAACTTACCATCAAAGCGAAGTAACATCAGCTAGTTTTAGCAGTGAAATCCAGCAAGAAATTTTAGAGGGATACCGGCAATTGGAAGGAGAATCCTATATACTATTCCCTAGCATGGGCATAGATTGTTTGGCCAATATTGCCTCTCTTTCTAAAGGCGGATTAATTGTATTGACGATGGATAAGGGTTATAAAGAGTTCCAAGATTTATCAGGTAGGGTAATGCCAGACATAGTTAAACATGGCAGCTTTTCTCTCTGGGTTAATTTTCATGCTATGTCCCAATATTGCTTGAAGAAGGGTGGACACATTATGTTTGATTCATCGACCAACTTAAGTATCGAATTAGCTGGTTTGTTTTTCAGTAAAACAAGGCTAGACTATCCATTATTTGAGCAGATGTATCGCAAACATGCAAGGCAGCTAAATCTGGATGATCTAAACAGTATGAAGAAATTGGTCTACAAAAATATGGATACAGTAAATCTATCGGAGCTCTTAGGTCTCATCAGATTATGCTCTTATGATTCAAGCATATTTATTAATCTGTTGCCAAGCATTAAACAATTAGCTAAAAGTATCTCCATAAAACAACGCGCTAGGTTAGAGCAAACCATCCATAAAGTATGGGCTAATTATTATGCGATCAATGTAGCTTACGATTTATCATATGAACTGGGAGGCCTGTTGTATGATCTAGCTTATTACGAATCAGCATTGGACTATTTTAAGCACAGTGTCACGACTTTTGGCGAAAAAATCGATGTGAGTTATAATCAGATTTTATGCTATTTCCAATTGAGACAAGATGATTTGTTTTACGAGACCTTGGCAGCGGCTAAACTGCGATTTCCTGGCACACAGGTGTTTTCAAGTTTGGAGGGTTTGGATATGGCTTAGGGTAGTGTCTCTTTTACCTTTCCATTGATGAAAAAGTAAGCAAAAGAGTGGGCTTGAAACGCAACTGACTTACTGGTTTTTCGTCAGCTAAATGATATAAAATCGCTTTAGTATCTATTTTCAAGTTTGGTTGATTGGCTTGTTTGGTGATGCTATTTGATTTACCATTGATGGTACTATAATACTATTATTTTCTACTTTGATGGCTTTAAAAAGTGGGTGCCTCAATCATTCAAATTCTTATTCTTTTAATTGTTACGAAAGAACTTAACCTACTAGTAGTTAAACTATTAAAAGAAAAACATGTCAAACTAATATATTAGCGTGTAATTAAAAGATTTTCAAAGTGACAAAATTAATTTTTAAAACCATAATTATTCTTTTGACTGCTTCAACTTTCTGTTTTGCCCAAGCAGAAGACTGCATACCAAAAGAAACACAAGGTTATAACATGTTATTGATAGGGAACAGTTTTTTTAGACCCTATGCTGAGCAATTAGATGAGTTGGCCATTGAGGCTGGTTTTGAAGATCATATTAGCAAAAGAATTACACGTGGAGGAGATAACGGAAGACCCATCAACTTTTGGAATGATTCTGATAGTAATGAACACCTAGAAATTAAAGCAACTCTTGAACAAGGGAATATTGAAATTTTTGGAATGACTGCTGGACATGATCCTGAAGATCCAATAGAAGGACATCGTGCATGGATTAATTATGCATTACAGAATAATCCTGATATTATCATTTTTATAGCTATTCCACAAATTGATTTCCCAGCAGATTGGGAACAAAGAGCTCAAGAATTTGGATTTTCAACCATACAAGAGCTCTATGATTATTTTGTCAATGATCTGGTGCATAATACTATGGTAGATCAACTGCGCTTAGAATTTCCTAGTACAAAAATCTTTACTATTCCAACAGGACAAATATCACTTAATTTAGATCAGTTGAATGAGTCGAATCAATTGTTGGATGATATTACAAGATTTGGTCCTCAAGAAACTTCTTTGTTTACTGATACTAAAGGGCATCAGGGAAACATAATAAGAGAAGCGGGTTCACTACTCTGGCTTAAAAGTATATATGATGTTGATCTAAGCTCTTTCGATTACGATACAGGCTTTAATACTGATTTACATGCTATAGCTGAAGGGGTAATTGATGATCAAGATTCTAATTACAAATTATGCTTTGAAGAAAGCAACTCAAACGAATACTGTTTGGAAAACAGTACAGATTTGAGCATAGAAATGTCCTGGGCTCAGGAACCAAACGGTTGGACTTATGAATCCTTCATTAAAATTCCAGATGGAGCAACATCAGAAGATATTTATCCAGTATGTATTGCCTTGCATGGAAACGGAGGAAATGGAGAATTTATGCGTAATAGTATTGGCAACCTTTTGGATTGTCACATAATAGTGGCACCTTCTGGTTATATGAACAGCTGGAATATCTGTGGTGAGCAATCTGATGCGCCAGATGTGGATTTTCTTAATTTGCTTATCCAAAAAATAATTGAATATTGCAATGTTGATCCTAACAACATTAAAATATTAGGTTCTTCAAATGGTGCAGCTCTGACGAATAAAATGTTGATTGAAAATGATGTGGAGAACATCAGCCAATTTGTGGCAATAGTTTCTCAAATGACCGACCCCCAATTTCATGATGGAGATTTTTACAGGCCAAGTGGAGAAACGAATAACCTATCAGCTTTTTGCGGATATGATGTTGTTGATTCTATTATTGGCAATAGAGAATACTTATCCATCTGTAATATTAACGATGGGGTGATACCCTATGAGGGAGGCAATTCTGTTGGCACCTCATTTATCCCTGCAGAAGAATCCATTTTTGAAATAGCCAAAAGTCAAGGCTATGATGGGGAGCAAATTTCGGAAGGCATCCTAATAGATAATTCTGATGTATTTGAGTTTTCTTATTTGGACGATAAAGTGGTCCTTCTTAATGGCATGGCTGGACATACAACTAATGAAACCCAAAGAAATTATATCAAGGCCTTCATGAAAGACTGCGAAATTATCCAAACTCCCGAAGAGGAGCCGATTGTACACTGTGATAGCACTTACGCAGTTATTGTAGAAAGTGATATTATATATGCAGAAGGATTAAGTGATGATGGTACCAGTCCCACGAAGACTTCGATATCATTATTACTAGACCTCTATCTGCCAGATAACGATTCTGACAATCGACCACTTTTCATGTTTATTCATGGAGGAGGATTTATAGGAGGAACCAAAACCAATCCGGACTTTATTAGAATGGGGAACTACTTTGCCTCTAGAGGTTGGGTGTTTGCTTCTGTAGATTATAGAACTACGGAAGAATTATTAGGAAACAATTTTACGGGTATTGCGCCACAAGAATGGATTGATTTTGCGCTTCAAAATGCAGAAACTCCGGATGATGTAAAGAGAAGCATTGCTATGTATGCAGCCCAAAGAGATAACAAAGCTGCCCTCCGTTGGCTCATGGCAAATGCGAATACTTATAACATAAACAAAAATTTTGTTACGGTTGGTGGCGCTTCAGCAGGTGCAATAACAACTATTGCTTTAGGCATTTCCAATCAAGAAGACTTTAGAGACGAAATTCCTTTAATGGAAGATCCTACGCTTGCTACGACAAACCTGGACGAGACTTACGAGGTGAAAAGTTTAGTCGACTTTTGGGGAAGCAATGTAAAATTGGATTTGTTTGAGTCGATATATGGTTTGAATCGTTTTGATAGTAATGACCCTCCTTTATTTATAGCTCATGGAACGGAAGATCCTGCAGTGCTTTATAGTGAGGCAGAAACATTGGTCCAGATTTATGATTCTACTGGCGTACATGCTGAACTCAATGCCCTTGAAGGTTTTGGGCACGGCCCATGGGAAGCTACTATTGATGGGAAGAATTTGTTTGATTTATCTTTTGATTTTCTAGTAGAGCAGCAAGGATTGCTGTTGGAAAATGATTGTGAAGAAGAATCTGACGGAACAAGTCTCTGCACAACAGACAATCGCTTTACAGAAACAGAATATTTCTCAGAAACAGAAATCATTTCTGATTTGAATGTAATTTATGCAACCGATGTTTTAGACTGGCAAGGCAATACTCAAGATTTAAGCATGGATATTTTTTACCCAGCTTCAGGCATAGACCCAATGGAAATGCGACCATTTGTTTTAATGATCCATGGTGGTGCTTTTCAATTTGGTGCTAAGGAAACTTTGAGAGGTACTTGTGAAGAGTTTGCACAAAGAGGTTATGTCGCGGCTACCTTACAATATCGTCTAGGATTTGACACAGCTAATCCACAAGATCAAATATCAGCTGTTTATCGTGCCAATCAAGATGCACATGCCGCGATGAGGTTTATCACAGAGAATGCTACAATGTTCGAGATAGATACCAATGCAATGTTTATAGGTGGAGGATCCGCAGGCGCTATTACAGCTTTGAATGTAATATATATAGACCAAGAAGAATGGAATACGAGTTTTGCAGAAATAGTGTTACAAGAAGGACCATTGTACAGTTCAGGAAATAACCTGACCAATACTTATAGCTTAAAAGGAGTTTTCAATAATTGGGGGAGCAATAGGGTTGCAAGCATGCAAGCTGAGGAAATGGTCCCTAGTATTGCTTTCCATGGGGCAATGGATAATGTAGTCCCTATTGGTGAGGGAGCTCTAGGTACCTATGGTTCAGGTGCACTACATGATCTATATTTGTCGAATGGTGTTTGTTCAGAAATCACGGTTGATCCTCAAGGTGGACATGGTATTTACATAGACCAAGAGGGTACAGAATTTCGAGTGGGAAGGGCTAGTTGTTTTTTTAAAAGTATTTTCTGCGAAAGTTGTACTTCTTCATACATGGAAGAACAGGTATTTGCTGATTGCAGTATTAATGCAACGATAGATAATGACGGCGATGGCTTCTTCACAGAAGAAGATTGTGACGACAGTAATCCAAATATCAATCCAGGCCAAACGGAGGAACCTTACAATGGGATAGATG
>JAHDDO010000074.1 GCA_020629315.1 Saprospiraceae bacterium
AAGAAAAAATTTCATTTAATGTTCCATATTTTTATAATCATAAAGGAATAGTTATCGACAAGCTAGCGATGAAAATGGGGATAATTCAAGAAGTTAAGTTAAAAGCAAAGTGGATAAGTATGCCAACCCTCAAAAAAACTAAGAGTCTTATCATACACATTGCTTTTCATCCTTCCGAAATCTTTTCCCACCAAATAGTTTTTAAAAATTAATTTAGTCTAAATATTCTTACAAATAAAATGCGTAATTTATCAAGTCTCCTAATTGCTATTAAGCAAAGAACGCAGCTTACTAAAGTGCAAGAAGATCTAATTCTGAACTATTTTAAATATGTCGAAATAGAAAAAAATCACCAATTATTGAGAGAAGACCAATTTGCTAATAAACTGTACTTTTTGGCGTCGGGAACAATCCGTACCTACTACTATCACAATGACAAAGAAGTCACTTCGTGGTTCTACCGAGAAAATCAATTTTTATCATCTTGGCATAGTTTCATAAACTCAGAAAAAAGTTTTGAATACATTGAGACTTTAGAAAAATGCACTATTTACTTTATAACTAAACAGGATTACAAAAAGCTATTGAAGGCAGATTCCATTTTTGAAAAATTTGGTAGATTATTAATGGAAGAGCAGTTAGCTTTTATTGACTACTATTTTAAAGGAGTCCTTTTTATGACCGCCAAAGAAAAGTATGATTTATTGCTTTCTTATTTTCCTGACATAACACAAAAAGTAAATTTAGGTCATATCGCATCTTTCTTAGGCATCACACAAGAAACCTTGAGTAGGCTACGGAGTCTATCCTAAAATATATCTTTTACTTCATTGTTTGATGATCTTTTTCATACAAAGTATCGGGTTACCAATACGTACAATGTTGACGAAATATAGACCAGCAGGTAGCTGACTTATATTTATGGTTATAGGGGAGGAGGCATTATTGAAGTTTTGCAGTATGTTTCCGTTTGCATCTATTATCCCAACATCATATTGATCTACCACTCCAGAAATAGTAAACAAACCTTCTGTGGGATTGGGGAATAATGAAATACCGCTATGATCAACAATCACATCACTTTGTATTGATGCGGTTTGTTCTATATCAAATCTTACTTCAGAAAGTCCTACACAAGTGCCACCCCATGTATCAAGAGCAGTTATCAAGACATATCGACACTTTTGACTATAAAAGTCTGGACCAGATTCACCTTCATAATTGATCATCGCCGTTGCTTCCTGAAGCTCAAATGTTTCAAGTTCAGTCCAATTGACTCCATCTAAGGAATAGTCAATTGATATTGTCTTCATACCATTGTCAGTTTCATTTCCCACATTATAATTCCAAAAATGGGTAGCTCCCAATACATATTCATATCCCAAATCATAAACAATCCAATGACTATTACCTCTTAAGGGATTGGGACTTTGGCTCATAGCACAAGATAACCAACTGTCGTTTACATTAATAGAATGATTTGGACCTGAACAATTTTGACCAATTAGAATTTGACCCATCAAGATGATAATAATAATGCTTAATAATTCTTTCATTTTGATATTTATATATTCATAAATCCAATTGGTAAAGAGGAGCTATAAGGGTCATAAAAGTTTGAAATATTTGGTATGACATAACTTAAATCTCCGTTTGTAACTCCAAACCACTTTGATAATTCAGTAAAATACTCGTCTGTAGAAATAGAAGGCAACAGAATGGCACCACCTACGTCATCATTGCCATCTAGTGCTAAAGAAGGATATTCGCCATATACATTACCACCCAAGACACTATCTCCCATCACCATTACATTTCCACCCCAAGCATGATCTGTACCGTTACCGTTAGATGTTAGTGTCCTGCCAAAATCTGACGCTGTAAATGTGGTCACACAATCTGCAATTCCTAATTCTTCCATAGCAGTTTGGAATTCAGACAAAGCCTTGCTCACTACGCTAAGCATGGCAACTTGATTATTTAGCACCTCATCATGATGATCCCAGCCACCAAAAGTTATAAAGAATGTCTGTCTACTCACATTCAAGACGTTTCTTACTGCAATGGTTTTGGCGATAAGCTCCATATTAGCTGATACTGCATTTTCAGAAAAACTTGTCGTTAAGGCAGGTGCTTGGCTGATTGCAGCACTGAATTCTTCATGATTAGCCTGAGAATCAATTATCTTATCTGTGAATGTTGATCTGAAAATATCTTGATATTGTTGAGCCAATAAACTTTCAGCTCCTCCTTTCAGCACTTGATCCAATGCACTACTTCCTTCTAGCACATTGATACCTACACTACCACCTGCTAGGGCTCTGATGGCATACTCAGAGGTATTGTTGCCTACTTGGAATATATTAGTGCCTGTAAGCGATATATTCATAGATATATTTTGGTTGCCATTTGTTGCATGCAGGATGTCTGCCATCCTTCCTCCCCATCCTTTGGAAGATCTTGTTTGAGGTATGGAAGTTTGCCATTGTTGTATTTGATCAGCGTGGGAAAGTAAGCCAACGGGTATAGGGACACTGCCATTAACAAACTGTGTCTTAGTCGTTGGTTGCACCAAAGTGCCGACATTGCTAATAAAGGCCAATTTATTATTATTAAATAGTGATTGTACCTCTGGCATAGATGGATGTAAGCCAAACTGCTTGCCATTGCTATCTGTGAAATTGAGCGGTAAAAGATTGCCTTGTGGCAATGCCAAATTAGATCGGGATGCAGCATATTCATTATAATGCGACCCATTACGTGGTACAAGCATATTGAAACTGTCGTTTCCGCCTGCCAACAATATACAAACCAGTGCCTTGTAATTGCCTCCAGCTGATAAGGATGGGGTAGACATGCCCGCCAGTGAGTTGGCCAATCCCATATTAAGAAAGGATGACAAAAAAGTCGTTGATCCTATTGCTGCACAGGATGCTGTACCTAAAAAGTTACGCCTGTTCATACCCTTTTTGTGGTGATGTTTTCCCATGATATCTATTTTTGAATGTTGTAATCTGGTGAAATAAAAGAAAGGAATAATGCTGCTCTTACTCTTTCTACTGGATCGGATAATTGTTCAACACTATTGATAACAGTTGTCTTGGTTTCCTCACTAAATAAACCTCCTGCGATGATAAGATTGATTCGATCGACCAAGGCCTCTGCATCAGCGGCAATAGCGTATTCGTCATCAAGATCCAAATATATATAGTCCACTGGGTCAAGATCATTGACGTCATAGCTCGGAGCATTGTGTACTTCTGTCCCGGCATGAGTGGCAATCTCCCCATAATAATCATTGACAAACCAATCATAGACAAGATTGATGAAATTAATTGAAGTTGCAGAAGTATGTATCTGAAATTCTGGTGCAAAGAGATCAGCATCAGAAATAGGACCATTGGGCTGGAACTCGGGTAAATAAAAATTAAATACACTTGGAGAAGCCAAGATACCTTGACTGACTGCCTCATCAAATTGGTACCCCCAATTCCATAATCTACCAGATTCGTTGTGGGCATTAAATGCTTTCAGAGCTTGAGTATATCTTAATAAGGGTTCTCTTAGCTTGCCTGCATATGCTTCATCCTCCCACGAACAATCCAGCGCTTCTGCATCTGTAATAATTGCTCGGATGAGAGCTTTCATATCACCCCTTACTCCATTACCATTATCGTTAAAAACAGTCGCCACTCTGCCCACATACTCAGGTGTAGGGTTAGACTTTACCAAGCGTTGTATTAATAATTTCCCAATAAAGGGACCAACATTAGGATGATTGAACAAATTATCTATAGCATCTTCAATATCTTCCAAAGTCGTTTGTCCAGCAGGCACAACTTGTCCGTTTAGCAGATTTTTAACGCCTTGCTGATGCCAGTTGTCAAAGGCAACCATCGGCTCCCACGTGACTACGGTAGCAGGACTTTCATTATACATATTTCCCCACTCAGGAGGGATCCAACTATAATCCTCCCAAGGCCACCAGTAACCAGAGGGGCCCAAGCCAGTAAATATTTTTGCAAATTCTTTTATGTCATCATTATCATAGGTTGGGATATCATCATCATTGGCGTCTTTCTTTCTTGTGCCATCAATATTCAATTCATACAATCCAATTGAGAATAATTGCATGATTTCCCTTGCATAATTTTCATCTGGATGGATATTATTGACAGGGTCAGATTTAGGATTATTAATATGACTCAGATAAAAGCCCATCATCGGATGTAAAGTAATATCTAAGAGAATGTCCCTAAAGTTTCCAAAAGCATGACTATATAACATATCATAGTAGTCTGCCATTCCTGGTCCACTGAGCTGGAGATTTGACTTTTCAGAGATTACAAAAATCTGACTCAGTGCTTGGGTTATCCGTTGACGTAAATGGTCTTTAGATTTCAAAATGTTATTCCACCAAGCCATCTTCCAATAATACCAATATGGAATAACAGCATCTCCATGATTTACTATGAAATCTTCGCCCCATATAGCAATATATTGAGGATAAAAATGATCCCAGATCATCCATGTTGTATCTATAAAGCTGACTTGCACAGGCATTACATACTGATTATCTATCCAAGTGGATATGCCAATGTCTGCAACCTCTTGGATGGTTTCATAATCAGCACCTAACGTTGCATTACTCAAAAATTGAGAGGCCTCATCAATTTCTATAAACAGCCCATTTCCATCAATTGTACTTTGCTCTGCGCTGGCATTGGAATTGGAGCTTGTAGTAACAGTCACCCCTTGTGTCTGTCCTGCGCCTATGTAGTCTTCATAGATTTGTGCAATTGTGACATTTTGAATGATTAGAAAGAGGATGAGAAACAATAGTTTTATGCAATTCATAATCCAGTTATTAATAACACAAATATGAAACATAAACTTTATAAAATATTTGATATAGATCAAAAAACGAAAAGAGTCATTTGATTAACTTGAGATTCAATTTGAAAAAGATGGCAAATCGAACTCATATCAAATGGAAAAGTATCGTTGGACTCTTAATCTTATATATAGCCATGTGGCTCAAATGGCAGTGGATTTGGAGCTTGTTGTTAATGATTTGGGTTATTCCAGATCTATTTTCTGGCGTGACTGATTTTGTCAAACCTGTAGAAAAAAATAAAAACCCCAATCTTGTTTTGGGTAATAATAGGAACTTGGATAATCATGGTTTATATTCTTTTTCATCATTATTCATTCCTGATTGGAAATATAAATATTATGTAAATGGAAAATTCTTTATTATGTCTTAGATGTGGAACCAGCATGACTGTGGTAGGTTCTAAAAGTTTTGATGAAGGAATGGACTGGTCTTCTTGGATTGGTGACTGGGGTAAGTTTCTTAATAGAAAAGAGAAACTAGATATGTTGGGATGTCTCAATTGCGGAAAGGTGGAATTCTACTTTCATAAAGTACTGACTAAAAATCAAAAGAAATGAACAGTAAGAGAATGCCTATACTCCCCGTCGAAGCCTATACCTCAGTAGATTGGTTCGAACAAGAGCAACAAAAAATATTTGGGAACACATGGCAATTCGCAGGTCTGGTAGAGGACATACAAGATGCTGGTGACTACATAACTACGCAGTGTGGCCACCAAAATATTGTCATTGTCAAAGGTCGTGACCAAAGACTGAGAGCATTTCATAATTTATGCAGACATCGAGGCACACAATTATTAAGAGCTGTTGGGAAAAAACAGAAAGCACTTACCTGCCCATATCATGACTGGACATATGATCTCAATGGACAACTTATTAGTGTTCCTGAGAAAAACACGGAGTTTCCCGATTTGGATTTGGATCAGATCTGTTTACATAAAGCATCTGTAGATATTTGGAGAGGAATTCTTTGGGTACATCCTGATCCAAATGCTGATCCCATTACAAAGTGGTTTGATGGTTGCTGGGAAAAACTTGGACCTCATAACCCCAAAAGGCTTATTGAATATCCAGATACTTATTACGAAAAGATAATTAATGCCAATTGGAAGATCGTAGCTGAAAACTATATCGATGTATATCACTTAGCACATCTTCACTCAAATACTTTACAGATGTATAATCATGCCAAAGCAGAATATGGATTTGTAGGGGATCATTATATGTTTTGGGAACCTTTGTCATCTGAGTACAAAGATAACATAGATGGGTTAATCCCTACAAAGAGGATTCAAGAAATGACTGATGAATACATTGGTGCATATGTGCCTTGGTTATTTCCTAACTTAGGCTTGTCAGAAGGTGAAGGCAGTTGGAATATTTTCCATGCAATTCCACTGGCACCAGATAAGACCAAAGTAATAGTGCGTACCAAATTGGAACCTATGTCCAACTGGGAATTTACTAAACAACAAATGAAATCAAATATTTCTTGGCGAGGTATCATGGGAGGTAAAACCAAATACGGCAATGAACCAGACACTAATTCTGATGACCCTATGGATTGGAACGATTTTATGGAAGAAGATGTCTATGTCTGCGAGCAACAACAAAAGTCATTGAAAAATCCGCTGTTTGGAGTAACTCGTACAGCAATAAAAGGAGAAAGCACGGTTAGAACATTCCAGGAGATAGTCCAAAAATGGTTGGATAGTTAATAAGTACTAAAATGAAATAATCTTACAAAATGTCAAACCAGTTTTACATACTTAGAGTCATAGCGATCGACCATCCAATCAAGGATGCCACAACTGTAACTTTGGAAGTGCCTGAAAAAATAAGAGATTTATTCAATTATTATCCAGGTCAACACTTAATAATAAAATTTAAAATCAATGAAAAAGAAGTCCGTCGAAGTTACTCACTAAATAGTAGTCCATTCAATGAAGAAGCACTTCAGGTAACTGTTAAGAGAGTACAAGGTGGTTTGGTTTCTAATTATATAGGCGATCATTTGAAGGAAGGAGATGAAGTGGATGTGATGACGCCTCGAGGTCGTTTTTATGCCGATATAAAAAAATATGCTTACAAAACTTACTTCCTCTTTGCTGCGGGAAGTGGTATAACTCCGATAATTTCCATTCTAAAATCAGTCCTCCTTGCTTCACCTAATAGTGCAGTTAATCTTTTCTATGGGAATAGAAATCAAGACACAATTATTTTCAAGAAGGAACTTGATGATTTGTTTGAAGAATATTCTGATAGATTGCTGGTCGTTAATACTTTGAGCGATCCAAATGTTTGGTCTGCATGGAAACAATGGAATGGAAGGAAAGGTAGAATTGATTCAGAGGCAGTAAATTGGTTTATCACAAACCACCCTCCAATTGCTCAAAGCACTGAGTATTATATCTGTGGACCTGGAGCAATGAATATAAGCGTAAGAAATACTTTGTTAGGCTTACAAATTCCAAAAAAACTAATTCATATTGAGCAATTTGTGGGCAGTATCGAAGAATCAAATGATAGTATTAATCCAATAGACAATGCTCTATTATCCGTTACACTGAATGGCGCTGCTCATCAATTAAGTATACCAAAAGGCAAAACCGTCTTGCAAGTTTTAAAAGAAGCTAAAGTTAACCCGCCTTACTCCTGTGAAAGCGGTGTCTGTGGCACTTGTATTGCTCAAGTTATAGAAGGCAAAGCCGGAATGAAATCCTGTATGGCATTGGAAGAACAAGAAATAAATCAAGGTTTGGTACTTACTTGTCAAGCATTCCCAACTACGAAAACACTAAATGTCAAATTTAATTAATTTTGTTATTTATAGTCATCGCTGTTACAGTAATAAGACATTTAAAGAAGCAAGTGAAATAGATATTTTGGCTGTTTCAAAATTATTGGATGCTGCACTTTTGTTGGATT
>JAHDDO010000075.1 GCA_020629315.1 Saprospiraceae bacterium
ACAGTAAAGAAATACGCCTGTAGAGGCGAAAAGAGAATGGTGGCTATAGCGAGGGTAACTGAGGGAAACAGGAAAGGACTAGATGTCCTTTACTCCGAAGGCACTGCAAACACAGATTTGCAGAGAGAAGCATAGCCACAGTAAAGAAATACGCCTGTAGAGGCGAAAAGAGAATGGTGGCTATAGCGAGGGGGTTCCACCTCTTACCATTTCGAACAGAGAAGTTAAGCCCTTCAGCGCCGATGGTACTGCGAAAGTGGGAGAGTAGGTCGCCGCCTTTTTTACATAAGAGCTCATTACGCAAGTAGTGGGCTCTTACCATTTAAAGAGGGGCTTGAAAAAATAGAGCGCCCTACAAGCTAGGCACCAATCCCAGCGGTCTTGGTCAAAACCTAACCCAATAAACTATTCATAAAGGGTTGATCATAATACCGTTTCCCAGTAGCCTTGTACAAGGCATTGGCTAAGGCCCCGATTACAGGTGGAAGTCCAGGTTCTCCAAGGCCCGTTGGTTCTTCTGACGTGTTTATAAAAAACGTCTCAATTTCTTCAGGAGCGTCCAAATGACGCATCACCTGATAACGATCAAAATTAGTTTGCTGAGGTGTACCATTCTCAAAAGTGAGCCCTCCATACAGGGCAGTACTAAGACCATCAATTACACCTCCTTCTATTTGATTTTTGGCCCCTTCTGGATTAATAACTCGACCACAATCAACAGCAGACCAAACTTTTTTAACCCTAGGTGTTTCATTCTCAAGCGTAATATCTACTACTTGTGCTACGTAACTATTGTGGCAATAATATGCGGCAACACCCCGATAAATACCAGGGGTTTCACTTCCCCAAGCACTTTTTTGCTTTACCTCCTTAAGGACATTGGCATATCGATTCGCATCATAATCATTTTCTTCTCCTACAGGAGAAGTAGCGGCCTTTTCAAAAAGTTGCAAGCGCAAATCGATGGGATCCAGATCCATGGCTTCTGCTAACTCATCGATAAATGATTGTTCGGCACCTGCAATGAAATTAGACTTTGGCGCACGCCAAGCTCCCGTAGAAATATTCGAAGCTGCTGACTCATCTTGCGCCAAATAATTATCTATACTGCCTGCTGGAAATCGATTGGCAAAGACTGGACCTCCATGTATACCTGCTCCTTTTACATGAAAGGCTAGCACATTTTTGTTATTGTCAAAAGCAGCCTTATAGCGGACCTTATACGCCGGTCTGTATGTGCCATTTGCCATATCATCTTCTCTGGAATAAATTAACTTAACTGGGGCTTGAATGTGCTTAGAGATCCAAGCTGCTTCCAGTAGCCAATTTCCATAAAGACGTCGACCAAAGCCACCTCCCATGCGGGTCATTTCTACATGTACGTTTTCTTTTGGTATGCTAAACATATCAGCCACTAAACCAGCACTCAATTCAGGCAACTGGATAGGCCCCACCAATCTTGCTTTATCTTCACTAACATCCGCGAAGAAATTCATAGGAGACATTGTATTATGAGGCAAGAAAGGGGCGCTGTATTCACGCTCAATTACTGTAAGATCTTGCGAGAAAACGCGTTCAGGTTCACCGTCCTTCCGCAAGGTATTGTCATGTTCATTTAGCAATGCAGAAAGCGTTGCTTCATGCATATTTGAGTCCTCAGGCGATGTATTTATTGACCAATTTACAGTTAGGGCTTTTTTTGCTTTTAATAAAGACCAAGTAGAGTTACCCACAATGACGACCGCCTCATTTTTTTTGAATGCTTTTTCTGTTATTCTGTGTAAGCCCTCAACAGGTAAGGTCATTGGAAAAGCATCAAGAATACCTGGCATTTGTCGGAGCTCAGCTTGATTAAAATCTTGTAAACTCATGCCAAAACTTGGGGCATGCTCGACCATAGCATATTTCATTCCTTCTTCATGATAATCCATACCGAAAACAGGTGCACCCGTCACAATGGCCTTTCCATCCACGTTTCGGATCCCTTTACCTATGATTGTATAATCCTTGGGGTCTTTTAATGTCACATTTTCTGGAACTTCCAATAAAGCAGCGGCTCCGGCGACGATCCCATAATGCATTTCTTTATTGCTGATATCATGGTAAATCTTACCATCGCTTGTTCTTAATTCATCTACAGCTACGGACCATTTATCAGCAGCAGCCATTAAGAGCATTTGACGAGCCGTTGCACCCGTGGTTCGTAGACTCGTCCAACCTTGTCGAATAGACTGGCTACCGCCCGCTACTTGACGCGTATATTTTTCAGTATCTAAAGGGGCCTGCTCTACTATGACATCTTTCCAATCAATATCCAATTCTTCGGCTATAATCATAGGCATAGACGTCTTAATATTTTGGCCTATTTCGGGGTTAGGTGAAAAAATAGTAACGACCCCATTATCGCCAATCTTTAAGAAAGCATTTAGCTCATTCCATTGTTCTGGTTTTGAGACCTCCCCATAAAAGGGTTCTTTGATTGGATCAGAAGTGCAAGCACTTAGAAGACTAAAACCTAGAACAAAGCCGCCACCTGTAGCTGCAGAAACTTTAATAAATGAACGCCTATTCACGTGTGTAATCTTGGACATAAGAATGAAGTATTTAATAAAGTTATTTCATATTTGATGCAGAACGAATAGCGGCTTGAATACGAGTGTAGGTACCACAACGGCAGATGTTTCCGTTCATCGCAGATCGAATCTCTGCATCATTGGGACTAGGGTTGTCTTCTAACAATGCAGCCGCTGACATGATTTGGCCAGATTGACAATAGCCACATTGGGCAACATCGTGTTCAATCCATGCACGTTGCACCTTATGAGTTCCATCTTGGGACAGGCCTTCTATCGTCGTGATTTTTTGATCTCCTATCTGTGAGACGGGAATAGAACAAGCACGCATGGCGACACCATCCAAATGAATGGTACAGGCACCACATTGCGCGATGCCACAACCATATTTTGTTCCATATAAGGAGCAGTGATCGCGGAGCACCCATAGCAGCGGTGTGTCTTCCGCTACATCTACCTCTTTTAAAGATCCATTAATATGTAAGGAATACTTTGCCATATACCATTTTCATTTATTAGTAGAAATTAATAAATGTTAGCCAGACTCTGTATGTAATCGCTTCGATATTATAGTAAATTACCACTAAGGCTTAAACAAAGCTGTACCTTTGGATGATGGGAAATAAACTGAGTTTTGAATTATTAGCTTGGGTAATAACGGGTGTTATTTTGTGTTTAGTTTTAGCACCCATTTACTTGACGCTAGGCGACTCCTTTCCTTTCCTTGTAGAGAATGGAATGTTCATAATTATATTTATCACCTTCTTGCGATTTATTTTTTTGATGCCGTATCATTGGTTTGACGACTTTGTGTGGTTTAAGTTGATTATGATTTTTGCAGTCATCCCTATCTTGCTGTATTTAGTGGATAATGTAATGGACTTCCAAGCATACGCCGATGAGAAGGGACTGCAAACTTTTATGGACAGCGTAACTGTCTCGAAACAAATGTCATTAATAAAGTACATTAAGTCAGAATACTATTTCTTCTGGGCAGGTGCCTTTATTTGTTCTTTAGCCATTCCGATAAAGATGATTAGGTCAATTTGGCGAATGAAAAACAAAAAGAGATGAAAGGGGCAAGTATTGTTGCCATAATAGGACTATTGGTAGTCTCTTACTTTAGTTTATTCCATAAGATTGGAAAAGAACCTATTCGTATCTGGGATGAATCGTTATTTGCCCTTCGGGCCACCTATATGGCAGAGAATAATGCATACATGCCCAACTTTAATAAATTGCATCCGGCCTTACCGGATCACCGAAACACAAAGATGCCACTGCTCACCATGGTGCAGGCAGCATCATTTAAAGTATTTGGACTTGGGGAACGGTCACTTCGGATCCCTCTAAGTATCATTTTGGTAGCTTGCTTTGGCTACTTTATCTTCTTTGCCAAAAATACATTGGGCAATATATGGATAGGTTTGTTTACAGTATTAGGCCTTTTAACAGCCCAAGGATTTTTAGGAGATCATATGGCAAGGTTTGGGGACCACGATGTTGTCTTTGGTATGTTTCTTTTTCTATCCGTTTGTTTTTATTATCGATACATACAAAATAACCAGAGGAAAGATATCTATTTGTTTGGTGTATTTATGCTCCTTTCCTTACTTACTAAAAGCATACTCGCTTTCCAATTCGTACCCGGTATTATCCTCTATTTAGCCATCAAAAAACGGCTACAAGAGCAAATTAAAAACCCATCAACGTATATAGTGGCGGGCGCTGTTTTACTGGTTTTTATCGGGGTGTTAGGGTACTTAGAGAGTTGTTTTCCAGGCTTTTTAGAACGAACCTGGAGCTATGAATTGGGTGGTCGATATAGCAAAACAATAGAAGGACACGAAGGAGGCTTTTTCTATTTCTTACAACTGTGGGCCACTGAGAGTTTCTTGCCTTGGTTTGTTTTTGCCCCAGTTGGCTTATATGCACTATTGGATAAAAAGGGTGACGAACGGATCTTGGATTTTATACGATTAATGTGTTGTATCATGCTAAGTGCATACTTGATTTTTAGTTTTTCACAAACTAAAACTTTCTGGTATGCGACACCTATGTATTATCCACTAGCGTTTATTTCGGCTTTTGGTGTGTGGCATATAATGCTAGCCACGAGAAATGTAACAGCTCCTTGGAAATATATTAGTAATGGCCTGTTATTACTTTGCTTTCTTATGAGTTTGTCCAATGTCATTGATAAAAATATTAATGCCTCTAATGTGGGCAAAGATGAGCAGTATAAATTCTTTCTAAAGAAGCTTGAAAAGGACAGCCCAACACTAAAAACGTTTTCTATTGCGGACAATAATTTTGGCACTAGTGCTTATTTCTATACCCATCAATATAACAAGCATAAGAACTATGATATTGAATTTAGAAAGGGCAGTAAATTTGAGATTGGTGAAATAATTATGGTTTGCCTAAATAACACAATGGATCCTATTTATACTAAATATGAAACCAAGCAATTGAATCAATTCAAAATGTGCAAGCTTTTGGAGATAGTAGGCAGAAAAAACACGGACAACTAGTCTATGCAAGAGGAAAAGAGCATAGAACAACCAAAAAAGAAGTTGACAGCCAAAACGGTTTTATTAAATATGGCTAAGCTTGGATTGTCTGTATTGGCTATTTATTTGATAAGCAGGAAGGTCGATTTCAGTTTAGTAGGAGAATACATAGCGGATATAAACTGGATATACTTCTGTTTAGCCATTGTAGCTTTTTTCTTATCAAAACTTGTGTCAGCCCTTCGCTTGAATAGATATTATAGAACACAACAAATAATCATACCTGAAGCTGTAAATGCTAAGTTGTATTTCAATGCCATGTTTTACAATATTTTCATTCCATTGGTCGGCGGCGAAGCGTATAAGATATTTTGGATCCGCAGAGAATATACTGCTGACACCAAACCTTTAATTTGGAGCGCTTTATTGGATAGGGGAAGCGGATTACTTGCCTTGGTGATTTTAAGCGTGGTATTCTTTAATGCCTTTCCGAATGGCATATCGTATAGTCAATGGTCTTGGGCCTTACTTCCTTTAGCCTTAGCAGGTGCCTGGGCCATCCATTATTTGTTTTTTCGTTCATTTCTCCCTGCTTTCAATAGCACTACTTTTTTGTCAATTATTGTTCAGATACTACAGGTTGTTACTATCTATTTTGTGATCCTGAGTTTAGGAATTGCCAAGCAAATTACGGCCTATATTTTTGTATTTCTAATTTCGTCATTTGCCTATGTTTTGCCTTTTCTTGGCGCTCGTGAATTAGCCTTTGTGTATGGAGCGGAATATCTAGGATTAGACAATGAATTATCTCTTGTGATCAGTTTGCTATTTTATATGGCATTAGCTATAAACTCCTTAGCTGGAGCGATATTTTTCTTTTTACCTATTAAAGCAACATCAGATGTCAGTCATTAACGAGTTTAATCAATATCGGGAAAAGATGAATACCCGAATCATGGAACAAGATAACAAGGTGCTGAAGCGTTTCTTTAGCTTGGATAATCAGACCTATCAAGACGGGGCCTTATCAGTAAAAACAAAGGAAATGCTCGGTTTAGTAGCTTCTATGGTTTTGCGTTGTGATGACTGCATCAAGTATCATTTAGAGACCTGTCATAAAGAAGGCGTAAGCACTGATGAAGTATTTGAGATCTTTTCTATAGCTAATATTGTAGGCGGCTCTATTTGTATTCCACACACCCGCCGAGCGGTGGAATTTTGGGATGCTTTAGAAGCGCAATAATTTTTTGAAAGCAGCCAACGTTAAGGTATAAAAATTGCTATATTTAAATAGACTGTAGCAATCTTCCCAAATTTATAGTACTGAAAATGAACGTGATATGAAGTATATATATATACTCTTATTAACAGGTATTTCTTTTTCTTTGGCGGCCCAATGTTATCCTGACCGTCATAATTCATCTATGGATGGAGGGTGGATCAGTTGCCAAACTAGCCCGAATCCCAACCCCATAAGAGGACAGAGTCACTGGATCATGTATGATTTAGGAGACTATTACCAATTAGACGAATCCACGATTTGGAACTTAAATAACCCAGATTTTTTAGATGCAGGTATACGACGAATTGTCATAGACTACGCTACTGAAGAAGGCAACTGGAACGAACTAGGCGAATATCTTATCGATCGTGCAGAAGCTCGGAGTGATTACGAAGGCGTATACGAGGTTGATTTCCAAGGTAATTACGCACGCTTTGTATTAATAACAGTGGTGAATAACCATGGGAATGTAGAATGTGCCGGATTTTCTGAGTTGCGTATTGCCACATCAAATGTGTCTAGCAACGATGAAATTCAAAGACCAATTTTGAGTTTGTCACCCAATCCTGTTAGCGACCAATTGCAGGTTACTACAGAATGGGATAATGGAGCACTATACCAAATTATGGACGCTCAAGGTCGTGTTGTTATGAACGGAACAATGACAAAGAATAGCTTTTTGGATGTCAGTGGTCTTCCAAATGGCTTTTATCAAATACAGGTGAAAAGGGGTGCTGTATTTAGCACGGAAAAATTTCAGGTAATTCACTGATGCTATTTTAAGGGTATACCCTACAAAAAAAAAGGATTTATTTGCTCATTTTTATAATGACGCCAAAATTCTGACAAAACAAAGAATTATGAATCGATTGCTGATCTTATTTACACTACTATGTACTGCGACGCTTCATGCGCAGGAATATGACGATTATATAGGGGCTGGCCATGCTAATGGAATTACAGTCACAACCAGTCACAATGCTGAAAATACGGATGGTTTAGCTACCGTTAATGGCGTCGGTATGGATGCGCCAGCTATGGAAGCGGCTCGCTTTTTATCGCAAGCGGGCTTTGGAGGAAACATGGACGATGTTCAGCAGGTAATGGATATGGGTTTCGAGCAATGGATCGACAACCAAATGGCGATGCCAAGAACCGTGTTTGAGGATGAGCTAAATGAAATTTGGGATTTTATACTAAATATGTATTTATCCGTCGGTGAAGAAGAGGACGATATATTTGGACCTTCTGGCGTTACCTTTAATTACACCTGGTTTCAAAATATGATGACAAAGCCAGATCAGTTAAGACAGAAAGTGGCTTTTGAATTAAGTCAAAT
>JAHDDO010000032.1 GCA_020629315.1 Saprospiraceae bacterium
TTCGAACCGCAAATTTAGACTAACAAAAGTATATAATAAACAGATTTGGCTACTTTTTTTAATTCCGTTCCGTATGAGGGGTCCGAAAGCCTTGGTCGACTGGGTAACAGGCGACCGAACGAAATCAGTGAGGCTGGAGGGACCCGGTCCTGAAGGACCTTCAGGACATACCCAAATTAAAGCTTCAAATTTTCTGATAAATAGCGCCTAACGAACGGCATCGCTCGTCGAAATCCATGCCATAACCGATAACGAAACCGGTATCGATACGCTTACCTACAAAGGGAATAGGTAATTCATGTTGAAGGGCTTCCTCCTTCAGTAAAAAACTGCAGATTTGGATATTTGCCGGGTTATCCACTCGAAGATCTTCCAAAAAATGAGCCATCGTATTTCCGGTGTCTATGATATCCTCTATGATCAGTATCTCCTTACCTTCCACATCGGTCTCCAATGGCACATCACAAGTCACTTTATTGGCGGAGAAGCCTTCATAGGAGGTAAATTTTACAAAATGAGTGCTGTGTTCAAACTGTAATAAACGACAGAGATCAGCGGCAAAAATATAAGCCCCTTTCAAGACGATGATCAGCTCTACCTCTTTCCCTTCGTAATATTGATTAAGTTCATCTGCCAGTTGCTGGACGGCCTCATGGATAAGTCCTTGATCCATCAACAACTTAAATGAAAAGCCTTTTACTGTAATTATATCAGAGCCCATATTTATCGATAAGGTATACCAAACTCGTCATAGCAGCTGCCCCTAATTCAAGTTCGCGTTGGTTAACATTTTCAAATACGTCTGCTGCGGTGTGATGCAAATCAAAATACCGCTGATTATCTACCCTAAAACCGATCAACAAGCCTTGCTGCGATTTTAAGGGGTTTATATCGGCACCACCGCCGCCTTTCTTCAAATATAAATCGTAAGAAGTCAAAGGCTCGAAAAGGGCGTTTAATTTTTTGTATTGATCGATAAATACTTCTTCATCAGCCGTGCAAGTAAAGCCTCTAGGGGTAAATCCACCACCATCAGATTCGATAGCGGCTATATGATGTTCTTCTCTTTCATTAGAATATTCGGCATAGGAAAGACCTCCGGCCAAGCCATTTTCTTCATTCATAAACATCACACAGCGTAAGGTTCTTTTAGGTTTGTAGTCCAATGCCATTAGTGTTTCAAAAACTTGCATTGAGTGTACACAACCTGTGCCATCATCATGTGCACCTTCTCCTAGATCCCAGGAGTCCAAATGACCACCTACTAGAATAATTTCATCTGGAAATTCACTACCTCGAATTTCGGCAACGACCGAATGGCTTGGTTTTTCGTTGTAATTCCTTGCATCACTTTTTACTGTAAGTTTCAGCGTAGGCTCTGTAAGTAGGGCTTCAGATAACCACTCGGCATCCAAGGTACTTATGGCAATAGCTGGTATCTTATTCATGCCTTCATAAATAGTCACCCCTGTATGTGGTAAGTCATCAATTTTTGTGGTCATAGAACGGACAATGGCTGCTCGGGCTCCATATTGGGCTGATTTTGTAGCGCCATACACCCGCTGGTCCACGGCTCGTCCATATGCGTGGCCAGTATTAATTAAGGCATTATCCATCGGTCTATTAAAGAAGACTATTTTGCCTTTCAGTTTTTCTTCGCCTAATTTTTCAAGCGAATCCAAATGATTCACTTCAATGACCTCGGCCTCAATAATGCCTTCTGTGCCAATGGAATTACCTAAAGGCGTGGAACGAAGCATTTTTTTCTCATTTTGCAATATGGCGGATACTTCTGACCCTTTGCCTTGCTCCCAATGCGGGACCATACAATCGACCAGAAATACGGTGTCACTACCCATTTGTTGTAAGGTGTTTTGCGTATACTTTACAGCTTCTGCTGCTCCCGCTGAACCAGATAATCTTGGTCCAACTTCCTTACAAAGGTGCTTTAGATATCCATGTACTTTTGAGTCTGAGAGACTGTATTCATAGATCTCTTTTATGAATAATGCATCGGTATCTTCTTGTGCAAATAAAAAATTTGGCAGTATTGCCACAATAAGAAGAGGAAATATTGAGTTAGCCTTCATACATAACTTATAATTGTACTAAGGTATCAATTAATAGAAAGTTTGTTTTACATTTAATCGCTGTCTTATGGCAGTTCAAGAATAATTTTGGTTTCATTTGGTTAGGGTAGAGGTAATACTGTGGAGTATTACCTCTTTTTATTTATTAGCGGAATCGGAAACTTATCTGTAAATTCACGCCTTTATAGTAACGGATATGTTAAAATCCAAGGCAAATACTAAGATCATTGATTAATCTATTATTTCCGCTGCTTACTAAAGATGTTCCAAAAACCATGTCTGATGAAGAGGTGGTGCAGGAGTATTTGAAGACTCAGAATGTCGCGTATTTCGATGTTCTATATAAGCGGTATTCGGGTAAGATCTTTGGTAAATGTATTTCGTTACTTAAGGATGAAGAAGATGCTGAGGACTCTGTCCAAGAGATTTTCATGAAGATCCTATTGAACCTATCAAAATTTAGTGGTAAGTCTAGGTTTTCTACCTGGATTTATTCTATTACTTACAATTATTGCATTGACCGGATACGGCGAAAAAAGAAGGACCCCTCTACCTTGGTTGAGGATATGTCTAATCACGATGTACCGGAAGATGTAAATGATGTTTTCTTATTGGAAATGGAGATTGGTCGATTAAAGGTGGTGTTAGATGAGATTCCGACGAAAGATAAATCCATCTTGTTGATGAAATATCAAGATGAGATGAGTATCAAGGAGATCGGTGAGATGTTAGAAAAATCCGAAAGTGCGGTCAAAATGAAAATTAAGAGAGCCAAGCAAAAGTTTAAAAAAACCTACGAAGAAATTTATAAGGAACCCGCTTAATGAGTGAGGAAAAAGAAAATAAAACCCAAAAGAATAGTTTCAAGGAATTGGAACGAATGCAGCTTGAACAGTACAAAAAGAACACAGAGAAGATCGGTGGTCGTGTGAAGGGTTCATTAGGCACTATTGGACTTATTTCGGATATTATAGAATTGTATTTTTCTCGAATTGTGGATGTGTTTATAAACTTGAGTTCATCAAGTGCAGAACAAAATGTGGCGGAAGAAGTAGAAGAGGAAGAATGAGACTTCAAATCAAAACAACATGAAATATTTATTAGGAGAGATCAATTTTTATGACACCTTCAGAGAGTTACTATCCAACTTTTTAAAGGGCATCCCCAATGCATTATATGCATTGGTCATCCTAATTATTGGACTTATCATTAGCAAGCTATTAGAGCGAATAGTTAAAAAGACCCTGCAAAGTTTGAATGTTGATAAACTAGGAGAGAAGATCAATGAAATTGATATTATTGACAAGGCCAATTTCAAGTTTAGTATTAGTGCCATTATTAGTAAAATTCTCTACTGGTTTGTGTTGTTGTTTTTCTTAGTTGTAGCTACTTCTGTATTAGATATGGCAGCTGTATCCGAATTAGTAATTGGAGTTTTCAACTTCATTCCTAAATTAATTGTGGCGATCATCATATTAATCTTTGGTATCTTATTAGCGGATGGCCTTAAATCTATTATATTGACAGCCTGTAATTCGTTAAATATCCCATCAGGCAAACTCATTTCGAATTTTGTCTTTTACTTTATGTTTATAAATGTCCTAGTTGTTGCTGTCGCACAAACAGGCATTCAAACTGATTTTTTATCCACGAACATATCCATATTAATTGGAGGCGTCGTTATGGCCTTTGCTATTGGGTATGGGCTTGCTACAAAAAGTACGATGTCAAACTTTTTGGCCTCTTTTTATTCAAAGAATAAATTTAATGTAGGTGATTTAGTGACTTTTGACGGAGTTAAGGGTCAAATTATTGACATTGATAATTCATCAATCATCCTAAAAACCGATTCAAGTAAGGTTATCATACCGCTAAGTAAGATGGCCGAAGAAAAAATAGAGATTCATAACTGATTGTTGAAACATAAAACTTAAACCTTAATTTTTAGACATGAAAAAACTATTGTTATTATTTGTACTTATTAGTGCAGTTGCAATGAATGGTTTTGCGCAAGAGACTGAAACTCTTGAAAGCTTAAAAGCTATGAAAGCAGAGAAAGAAGCTGTAAAAGCAGGTATCGATGCGGAAATTGCAGCCTTAGAAAAGCGAATTTTAGAATACCCAGGATGGACTACAGGTGTAGGCGTACTATTTGGATTAGACTTCGGTGGTTTGAATAACTGGTATGCACTTTCAGATCCAAACCAAAGATCTCAAGCATTCGGTATTGGTTTGACAGCATTTGCAAACTTAAATCAAGCTAAATACTACTGGAGAAATGGATTGGCTGTAAACTGGAGTCGGTCTGTATTAGAAATCAATGGTGCTTCTTCAAACCCTGTTCAGTTAGGAACATGGGATTTAGTATCTTCTGCAGGTTACTTTATCTGGCAAGATAAATTAGCCGTTTCTGCAAGAGCTAAATGGTCTACCATTTTATTTGAACTTTCTCCAGGATCAGTGACAGCTTCTGCGGGTCTTTCTTACATCCCTATTCCAAATGCTGAAATTTGGGTTCACCCATTAGGTTATCAGTATAACTATCCTGGTGAAGACTTTACGTCAGCAACGGGTGCTTCTTTTGGTGCTTCATACAGCGGAACTATTTGGAGAAATATTAAATGGAATACAGTATTAGAAGGATTCTACTCTTATGGAGGTGATGAAGAGAATGGTTTAGAAGCTAGAGACTTGCACAACATTACATGGACAAACGGTTTCATTATCGACAACCTTTGGAACGGTATTGGCGTTGGTTTCAATATTGCATTACGTCAAAACAGACAGTTAGCTAGAGCTTTCGGAATTGAAAACTCTGACGACTGGAGTGACTTGCAGTCATTGTACAATCTTGGTTTCTCATATTCTATCGCACGATAAGAATAGACAACAAAGAATATATGAAGGCTCGACATTTGTCGGGCCTTTTTTATTTTCAGTATCTTCCGATTCAATTTTAAGACTGGTAAATAATGGCTGAAAAAAAACTATTTCTTCTGGATGGACATGCATTGGTATATCGAGCCCATTTTGCATTTATCAATAGACCATTGATTAACTCTAAAGGTGTAAATACCTCAGCCATTACGGGCTTCGTCAGGACTCTATGGGATCTTATGAAGAATCAGAACCCAAGTCATTTGGCTGTTGCTTTTGACCCCAAAGGTCCCACGTTTCGCCATGAAGAATATCCAGCGTACAAAGCTAATCGCGATGCCCAACCTGAAGATATTTCTATAGCGATGCCCTTTATTCATCGAATCGTTGAAGGTTTCAATATTCCTATATTAATGAAGCAAGGGTTTGAAGCTGACGATGTTATTGGAACCATAGCCAAAAAAGCAGAAAAAGAGGGTTTTACGGTTTATATGGTAACGCCAGATAAGGATTATGCTCAGTTAGTTTCCGAGAACATTTTCATGTATAAACCCTCAAGACAAGGCAATGGTGTGGATATTTTGGGTGTTCCTGAGGTTTTAGAAAAATGGGACATAGCCAGAGTGGATCAAGTCATTGATGTATTAGGCTTACAAGGAGACTCCGTGGATAATATTCCAGGCATCCCTGGTATCGGGGCCAAGACGGCGGTTAAACTTTTAAAGCTTTATGATTCAGTACAAGGCTTAATAGATCACTCTGATGAACTAAAAGGAAAGCAAAAAGAGAAGGTTATTGAATTTGCTGAACAAGGACTTCTGTCTAAAAAATTGGCAACGATAGATATTGATGTGCCTATTGATTTTGATGCGGATCATTGCGAAATCAATGAAATGAATAAAGAAGCATTAAAAGAGGTTTTCACCGAATTAGAGTTTAGAACCTTAGCGAGACAAGTGTTAGGTGAAACTGAACCTGTACAAAGCAGTTTATTTGGAGGAAGTGCTGCCCCTGCAGCTGGTCCGGCTAAAACGCCAACCTCTGAAGAGTATAGTGTAGCTAAGAAAAATATAGAGAATACTGATCATGATTATGTATTAGTTAATTCTGTCGCAGGGATGGAGGCTTTAGCTAAGGACTTAGCTACACAAAAGGAAATATCTTTTGATACAGAAACTACAGGTATTGACGCCAATCAAGCCTCCTTGGTAGGTTTAGCTTTTTCATTTGAAAAGAATAAGGCCTATTATGTGCCTGTGCCGGAAGACAAAGAAGAGGCGGTCGCCATATGCGCCATTTTTAAATCGGTTTTAGAAGATAAAGCGATTCGCAAGATTGGCCAGAATATCAAATATGATAAGCTAATGATGAAGTGGTATGATGTAGAAGTGAGTGGTACCTCCTTCGACACTATGATCGCTCATTATTTGATAGAGCCTGATCTCCGGCATAAATTAGACTATTTAGCTGAGAGCTATTTAGACTACAAAATGGTACCTATTGAAGAACTTATTGGAAAGCGTGGCAAGAATCAACTTTCCATGCGTGATATTGATATTGAGAAGGTAAGTGAGTATGCTGGTGAAGATGCCGATATTACGCTGCAAGTGGCGGAAGTGATGGAAGAAAAGATAAAAGAATTTGGGGTTCATGATATTTATTTAAAGATCGAGGAACCCCTGATTGATGTGCTTACCCAGATTGAATACAATGGGGTTCGTATCGATGTAGATTTCTTGAAAAACTATTCGCACAAACTTCACGATTCCATATTAAAGAAAGAGAGTGAGATTTATAAGAAGGCGGGCGTTCAATTTAATATCGCCAGCCCAAAGCAAGTGGGTGAAGTTTTATTTGATAAGCTAAAGATTCCATATCGATGGCGTAAAACGAAGACAGGTGCCTATTCTACCGATGTAGAAAAATTGAACGAGCTCTCTTATGAGCATGATGTTGTAAAAGATATTCTAGACTTCAGAAAGTTCTCAAAACTAAAGTCCACCTATGTAGATGCGCTACCCTTGATGGTTAATCCACGCACGGGTAGGGTACATAGTAATTTCAACCAAGCTAGGGCTGCTACTGGACGTTTAGCGTCTGAAAATCCGAATTTGCAAAATATCCCGATTAAAACGGAAGAAGGGCGGCAAATACGGAGAGCCTTCGTGCCCAAGGATGAAGATCATATTTTATTAGCGGCCGATTATTCACAGATCGAACTTCGATTAATCGCCGATATTAGTAAGGAGCCGACGATGTTAGCCGCTTTTGAAAACGGACAGGATTTCCATAGAGCCACGGCTAGCAAAGTGTATGGGGTCGATTATGATGCAGTGACACCAGAGCAGCGACGAAATGCGAAGACTGTGAATTTTTCGATTATTTATGGTGCGGGTGCAACCAATCTGTCCAGGCAGCTAGGGATAAAGCGTGCCGAAGCCAAAGAACTTATTGAAACCTATTTTACCGAATTCAAAGCATTAAAGCAATATATGGATGAGGTCGTTCAATATGCCAGAGATAATGGTTATGTAACTACTATCATGGGTCGTAAAAGAACGCTACGAGATATCAACTCTAGGAATGGATTAATCAGAAGTACAGCGGAACGTGTGGCTGTCAATACGCCTATTCAGGGATCAGCGGCTGATATGATTAAACTAGCAATGATAGATATTCATAAGATTCTCTTGGAAGGTAATTATCGATCCAAAATGATTATGCAAGTGCATGATGAATTGGTTTTTGATATGCATAAGGAAGAAATGGAAACGCTGAAACCCATTATAGAAGAGAAAATGCGAACAGCCATGCCTGGCTTAACAGTACCCATTATGGTTGGGATGGGAGAAGGGCAAGATTGGTTAGAAGCACATTAATTATATCGAGCTAAGTAGGCCCACTAGTCACCTTTATATTAATTTTGCGGAGAAATTGCGAAATCAGGGATGGCCCTGATATTAATACACCGTACTATGAGTATAAAGAAAGAGCTTTTCGTTTACAATAGCATTCAAAGAAAAAAGGAGAAATTCGAGCCGATCAATGAAGGCTTCATTGGGATGTACGTTTGTGGACCCACTGTCTATAGTGATGTTCATTTGGGAAATGTTAGGACTTTTGTCAGTTTCGATATCATTTATAGATTTCTATGTTATCTAGGATACAAGGTAAGATATGTGCGAAATATCACGGATGTAGGGCATTTGTTAGATGATGGCGAAGACAGGATGTCAAAAGGAGCAAAAGCGGAGAATTTAGAACCTATGGAAGTGGCACAGAAGTATACGAATGGCTTCCATGATATGATGCGGATCTTCAACACATTACAACCTAGTATAGAGCCGAGAGCTACAGGACATATTTTGGAACAAATAGAAATGGTTCAAGATATTATCAACAATGGTTATGGTTATGAGAAAAATGGATCTGTATATTTTGATACTGTAAAGTTTGCTGAAGAGAAGAAAACCTACGGACAGCTTTCGGGAAGAGTGATTGATGAATTGATGGCAGAATCCAGATCAGATCTTAAAAACCAAAGTGAAAAGAAGCACCCTTCAGACTTTGCTATTTGGATGAAGGCTAGTGATGATCATTTAATGAAATGGAATTCTCCTTGGTCGGTTGGATTTCCTGGGTGGCATTTAGAGTGTTCGGTTATGAGTACTAAATATCTAGGCGAAACTTTTGATATTCATGGTGGAGGAAACGATCTTAAATTTCCACATCATGAAAATGAAATAGCCCAAAATGTGGGTGCTTGTAATTGTCAGCCTTGTCGATATTGGTTGCATACAAATATGCTCTTAATGAATGGTCGCAAGATGTCGAAAAGTGATGGTAACACTATCACACCTGAAGAGCTCATGACCGGTGATTCACCGCATGTTAGTCAAGGATATGATCCAATGGTATTGCGATTCTTCATGTTGCAAACCCATTATGCTTCAACACTTGATATCACAGATGATGCTTTAAAAGCGTCAGAAAAAGGGTATAAGAGGTTAATGCAAGCTTGGCAGGTGCTACAAAAACTAGAAACTACAGGAGCAGGTAATTCAGAAGATGAAGATGTCACTCGACTATGTGATATGGTGCTTGAGGATATGTGTGATGATTTTAATGCGCCGAAAGCCTTGAGTCGATTATTTGAACTAGTACCGAAGATTAACTCATATAAGGAAGGCCATTTAGATGTAAACCAACTTTCGGCGGATGCACTACGTTTACTAAAAGAGACCTTTTCCGGATTTATCTTTGACGTTTTTGGCCTTAAAGATGTGCTTTCTGCGGGTGGAGCCGATAATGGCAATGTTATGGATGGTCTGATGGGTTTGATAACAGAACTAAGACAAGGTGCACGAGAAAATAAAGACTGGTCTACATCAGATAAAATTAGAGATAGTCTAGCGGCACTAAATATTCAATTAAAAGATGGAAAAGACGGCACTAGTTGGACTATAAACTAGTAGCTAAAAAAGCGTCAAATATGAAGCAGATAGCAAGAGTTTGTTCGGTATTTATTTTATTTACTTTAATTATAACAGCGTGTAAGGATGAAGCTCCATCACCTGCCCCTGTTGTTGAGCAAAAGAAAGTTAAAATACCTGCATTTAATCAAGATTCAGCGTACCACTATGTAGATAAGCAAGTAAGTTTTGGTCCTAGAGTTCCAGGTTCAGACGAGCATCAGGCTTGTAAAGAGTGGATGGTTTCTAAATTCAAATCATATGGAGCGTCTGTAATAGAACAGGACTTTGATGCAAATATCTATACCGGTGATGTATTTGCATCTACAAATATCATTGCCCAATTTAATCCATCAATAAAGAAGCGAGTCATTTTATCAGCGCATTGGGACTCTAGAATGATCGCAGAGGAAGATAAAGATGTGAATAGAATCGATGATCCTATTTTAGGGGCAGATGACGGAGCTAGTGGCGTAGGGGTTTTGATTGAAATTGCAAGAATTATATCTGAAAACCCTATAGATCTTGGGGTGGATATTATCTTATTTGATGCCGAAGATCAAGGTAAACGAGGGCCTAATGAACCCGCAAACAATTGGTGTTTAGGTGCACAGCATTGGTCACGAAACCAACATGTAAAAGGGTATAAGGCTAAATTTGGAATTTTGCTTGATATGGTAGGTTCTAAAAACCCAAGATTTGGAAAAGACCAAGTAAGTAAAGAGTATGCTGGTTTAGTACAGGAAAAAGTATGGAATTTGGCTAGGAACATGGGATATACTGACATGTTTGTCGACGAGTTTACAGGTATGCTTACGGACGATCACTATTTTGTGAATGTTATTGCAGGAATACCAATGATTGATATCATAAATCAACCTAAAGGCTCCAAGACAGGCTTTATGCAGCATTGGCATACGCATGGTGATGACATGTCTATCATCGACAAGCGTTCTTTGCGGGTTGTTGGACAGGTGGTTTCTGCCGTTATTTATAAAGAATCTGGAAATCAATTTTAATTACGAAATATGAAGTTACTATACACTACCCTAATTACTTGTTTGACTATTAGTTTGTCCTTTGGTCAAGCTGTAAAAAAACCCTTATTAACAAAACGAACGGCAACTTGGTGTCCTAATTGTGGCGCTTGGGGTTGGACTTTCTTTAAGGATGTTATTGACATTTCTGAGGATAAAGCCTTAGTTATTGCCACCCATTTTAGCGGTGATCTTGAAAACGATTTAAATCGTGATATTGCAAATGTATTTGGTGGATCAGGACAACCTCAGTTTTTCTTAAATGGCGTAAATGTAGGCGCCAATTCTAACAATAATGCCGATAAGCTTACTCAGATCATGGACGATTTAGAACTGATCAATGCGGAAGAAGCTGAGTTTGCTGCAGCTATAGATGCATCATACCAGCCTGTTGGTGATGATGTTAGTATAACCGCTGATATAAGTATTAGCCCTACAGCTTCACTATTAGACGATGGTACATATAGTGCTGGGGTTTATTTAATCAGAGATGATGTAGCGGCTAGTCAGGCTGGCCAGTCCGGTATTGTAGATCATTTTAAAATCTTGGTTGCGAGTTTTAGCGATGGAAGCTTCGGTGAGGAATTTACGGGAAATGAAGGGTATACAGGAAGTCTTAATTTAACATACACACCTAGTATAGACATGGAGCGAAGTGAGATCGGTCTTATTATATGGAAAGTTAAAGATGGTGCAAGAGAAGTGGTTACCACAGAAGTAGATAATACAATTGCATTTGTAAGTTCTTCTTCAGATCAAGATATTACGAAGTTGACTTGGTCAATAACAGCGGACAACACCATTTATCTGCAAGCGGATCAAGTATTAACATCTACAGCTATTTATGATTTGTCAGGAAGAATAATCCAGCAGCAAAATCAAAATACTAAGGATGTTGAATTGGCTATGGGATCATTACCTACAGGTCATTATGTTTTGCGTGTGGTGACTGAAAATGGAGAACAACAAACGATTAAAATTGCCTTGCCGTAGGCATCTACAGAAAAGATAAAAATGAAAAAGGGGCTGAAGAAATTCAGCCCCTTTTGTCTATAACCGATGAACGTCTAAACTAAAATAGTTTTGACTAATTAACATGAGTCCGTTGACCCTTGTCTTTTATTTTATTTCAATGCTACCTTTAGCATTTTCTATTTTCTTCAATTGGGACATTGAAACGGAAAGAATACCATTTTTATAGGCAGCCTTTATGCTAGAAGCATCCGCATTTGCAGGGATAGGAATTCGACGAACTGCATTCATATAGTCAAATTCTTTCTTTAAGATTTTGCTGTCTTCTGCCCCTTCTTTTTCCACTTTTACGACTAAGTGCTTTTCTTCCATTTTCATGGATATATCATTTTTAGATAGGCCGGGTAAGGCAATTTCGTAAATGTAAGCATCGTCTAACTTCAGGACATTCACATCCATTTGTGTCTTTGTGAATTGAGCACTTACCTGATGATGTAGACCGCTATTAACAAAGTCTTGAAACATCTTATTTATATTATTATATCTCATTTTTCTATTTCTTTTTAATTCGTTACTTAATCTTAATATCCTTAGGCACAAAAGCTGGTTTCTTAGCCAATGTAACTATGAGTATCCCCTCTTTCATTTCTGCTGTAATGTCTGAGGTATCTACTGCATTGGATAATTTAAATTTGCGACTGGCTTTTGCATAGTTAAACTCTCTACGCATGTAGTCTACACTATCCTCATCTTTAGCTTTATCAACTGTAATGGTAAGGAGTCGACCTTCAATATCAAGCTTGATGTCACTTTTACTAATACCCGGAAGCTCTAGGCTTAGAAAGAATTTATCATCCGCTTCACTTACATTAGCTCTGATTAAAGAAGGTGTTTTTTCAATAGTTTTTTCTGCTGTCTCTACAGCATCAAAAACTTCATTAAAAAAGTCTTGGAAGAACCCAAGAGAGCCAAATTGGTTTCGGTAATTTCTGTTATTGCAATTCATGTGTCTTTCTTTTAAGTTGAATAATTACAATAACACTTCATCAATTGGCATACCATGCCAAAAAATGAGACAAATAAGCACAAGGTCAAGAAATAAAGTGACAAAATGACAGCTCATTTACAAATGAGCTGTCAAAATGGCGTTATAGTTTTAAAAGTTTAGTGATTTTGTGGTTACCGTTATGGAATGAAACGTGAAGAAAGTAAATGCCTGGTCTCACATTAGATACATCTACATATCCATTAGCAGAACCATTTTCACTGATTACTATGTGACCTGCAGCATTTGTAACTTGAATAGACTTTATAGCTAAACTTGTTTCAATAAAGACTTGGGAAGTACTAGGGTTAGGAAATATAGATAGACTAGCTTCTTCGCTAACAAGGACATTGGACAACCCATCTAATAAACCTACTCTTGGACCTTCTAGCATAGCTCTCATGAGATCCACTTGCTGCTGAGTGAACATATTCTGGCAACTTTCCAGAGAATAATCCATATAATTCTCAATCATATCTGGTTCGGCATCTTCTAGACAGCTATCTTTTGTATGCATTTCCATACAGGTAGGAATAGTTGCATCCGTGGGTTGCGAATTAGTAGCGGCAGTAGGTGTATCATCTAAACCATCGTCCATGGTGCAATCCCCATCTCCCCAGATATGTCGTAAACCAAGGTAGTGCCCAACCTCATGAGTTCCGGTACGTCCTTGATCATTTAGTCCAGCTAAAGGGCCATTAGCCGGATTGTTTCTTCCAAAGGCTTGATAATGTATTACGACACCATCTTTTTGTTCTATCTCAGGAGGCAATGTACCCTCTGGCCAATTAGGAGCACCAATGGGAGGATATGCAAAACCAAGAATAAAAGGAGTACTAGTTCCAAAGAAATCAATCGCCATATTGCAAACCCAGATATTCATATATTTTTCGGTGTCCCACGGTTCAATGCCCCCAGTTTCGCTTGACTTCATGGCATCCAGATCAAAACCACCTATTTCATTAAAAATACATTCTAACTGTTCGTCAGTGATATCTGGATCCGTAATATCAACTCCACAAGCCACCAAAGCAGCAAGCAGGGCAGCTATATCGAGATCCACAAAACTAGTTTTGTCTGTTTCTGTTCGCGTTATACCATTGGAAGGATTACCCATTGGATCGATATCAGCCAGATAGAATTCTATTTCGGCATCACCGGCTCTAGATAGAAATATATCTCGGGTATCTGAGGCATTTTCATTCAGACGCCTAAAATCTTCATTAAGAACATCGATTTGAGATTGGATCAATTCATCTGATACATTTTGCTCAGCGTCATTAAAGACTACATGCACGACTACTGGAATTTGTAATACATCTCTGCTTTGGTCCAAGTTAGTTTGTAAGGCATTTTCGTAGGTTTTATCTATAAGTTCTGTTATGCCTGGATATTTATTTTCTAGCTGTTGGTGCACCCAATGATTACCACAAGGTTGGAATGCTTGCCCTGAGATCATGGTTGGACACAGAAAAAGGAGTATAAGAAGTATGTTTAAATTCCTCATAATGTAAGCGTCTTTGCTTTTAAAATACCTAAATTACCAGCAGTAACCAAAGATGATACTATCTGTTTCTTGGTATTTTGATTTGATAAATATTGTTTTTGACAGTTAGTTTGGAGTCAATCAGCCAAGGGTTATAATATTTAAGCATTCGGTAGCTCAGGCCATATTGTTTCGCAAAGGCTGACCAATCAGATACTGTTTTGTCGACAGTAACTTCGTAGACGTCGTCCATGGGGATATATTTTTCGCTAGCATCAACATAGAAACCAAAATCTGTTGGATTCTTTAGAATTTCTTTTAATGCAATTAGGCGAAATACATAACGCGATGTCTCTTGGTTCAGATTTAAATTATAGTAGCTTTCTTCTTGCTGTTGGCGCATTACAGAAGAATATTTTGTAGGCCCTACATTATAAGCCGCCGCCGCACTGGTCCAACTGCCAAATCGCTTGTGCAATTGTTTTATGTATTTGCAAGCTGCTCGGGTCGACTTTTCTAAATGGTATCTTTCGTCTACTTCACTATTTACTTCAAGCTTAAATTCTTGAGCGGCTAATTTTCGGAATTGCCAAAACCCTTTAGCGCCAGCTGGCGAACTAACATTACGTAGGCCACTTTCTGCAATGGCTAAATACTTAAAATCATCGGGCACTCCTTCTTCGCTTAGAATACGTTCGATAACCGGCAAGTATTTATTTGCTAATTTGATATTAAGTAGAGTAGAGGAGTGCCAATATGCATTTACGCTAAGTTCCCTATCTAAACGCTCTTGCGTATCCATATTGAGTGGCATGATTTCTCCAGCAAAATTTATAGGCTGGTCCATGACGATACTCTTGACTACTTGAGGCAATGCTGCTCGTATCCGTTCTGAAACAGGATGATCGCCAAATGCGATTAAAATGGAACTTAGGAATAAGAACCCAACAATAGATAAGCTATATAATATCCATTTCCTCATTGAAGCACAAATGTATTTTTTTAGACACTCTAAAGGAAATATTTAACGCTTAGGACGGACGAATGGTCTATTTATTTTTTGGTTTTTTATAAATAGGTACCGTTGAACAAGGTTCACCATACATTAGTGACTTGACAATGGGCACCAGCTTCTGAGAAATGTAGGCGTAAGCGGCGGGAGGTACGGGTTTATTGCTGCATCCTTTAACGACAACCATTTGATCAGTATATTCCGATACATCCAAGCCATCAATGATAGATTTATAGTATTGATTAAGATAGTCTTCTTGACTACCCAGGAAGAGATCTTTGGCTATGGGTGATAAATGCTTAGCTAATAAAGCATAAGCCCATACTGGAATAATGGCATCATTAGAAGAATAGACAGTAACAACCTTATCGGTATACACAGACCAATCTGTTTCGGCCAGCGCGTTTCTATAGTCCTTTTCTTTTAGGATTAGGCCTTGAAAAAGAAAGGGTACCATATCTATAGATACAATATCCGTCTTAGGAAAGTAATTTTCCAAATCCAAGGTTTTCAATTTACTATTAGCAACTCTATTTACTATTCCTTCCATTTTATTCCGATTCTTCGATAGGTGCTTGTTCACCTATTTGGTTTTCTTCGGTTTTAAATTCTTTTAGTTTTGGTAGTTCTGTTAGATCATCAATACCAAAATGATCCATGAACTTTTCGGAAGTGGTATACAGTAAAGGTTTACCGGGTGTATCACTTCTTCCCGATATTTCAACAAGTTCCTTCTCTAAAAGTTTTTGGATAGTATAATCCGAGGCAACACCTCTTATGTGTTCTATTTCACTTTTAATGACGGGTTGCTTATATGCAATTATAGATAAGGTTTCCATCATGGCCCTAGACAACCTTTTCTTATTTTCTAGTTTTAGATGTTGGCCTATCGTTTCATAATAACTGGGTTTAGTCATAAATTGATAGCCCCCTGCAATTTTTCTGATCTCAAAAGAAAAGGTATCCTGCTGATATTTTTCTTTGAGCTCATGAATGGCTTCATCAATTTGTTTCTTTTCGATAGTATTCTGCAATCCAGTATCTAATGCAGCTTTGATTTGCTTTTCTGAAATGGGCTTATCAGTAGCAAATATTAGAGACTCTATATATAGACTTAACTTATCCAGAAAATCCAGTTTTGAACTGACGAAGGTAAGCAATTTTCAACTCAGCTTTTTTTCTCTGCTCGACTTTGTTACCAATCTTAAGTAGTAAAAAAGCGTTACTAATTCGAAAATTTTGCGTCTTAAAAATAGATGAATTCCATTGATAAGAAACGACTGAAGACAAAGATCGTGGAGCAAATCCAGAAATATGAACTGGATGTTGAAGAAACGAAAAAGATGACGCAACCTGTCGCGCCTGAAAACTCAATAGGCAGAATTAGTCGAATGGATGCTATAAATAACAAAAGCGTTATGGAAGCATCTCTTAGGAATAAAATCTCTAAACTTAATAAGCTAAAAGTAGCATTAGTCAGTATCGACAAAGAAGGATTTGGCTTTTGTAAGACCTGTAAAAAGCCAATTCAAGAAGGTCGATTACTATTTATGCCAGAAAGTACAAAATGCGTTTCATGCGCTTCAAGATAAAAAAAACAGGGTTCCAACGAAAGTTGGACCCTGCATAACCCCAAAAAACCAATTGAAAACAATATAAACTGTCTTCCAATCTTTATTTAATAGTGAAAACTATTTCAAATTAAGGATAGGATATACCTTTCCCTGCTTCTTAAGACGCCATTTTAGCGTGGGGTCACTTTTTTTTAGATAAAATTTCACTTTTTTTTTCGAAAGATTATAAACAGCTGATATTCAGTCATTTGAAACATGAAAAAAAATGAAAAATATTTTAAAAAAAAGTGACTTTAGCAAAAAATCAAGTCATCTGATATCTTTGTTGACTAGATAATAGTAGTAGTCTGAAGACAAAAACACAATACACCTGTTCAAATTGTGGCACCCATTATTCAAAATGGATGGGCCAATGCTCTTCGTGTGGAGAGTGGAATACATTGATTGAGGAAGTAGTTCAGAAGACCAGCAAGGCTGACGAGAAGAAAGCCGTTTGGGCTGGTACAGACGTAAAAGTTTCTGCTGCGATCCCTTTAGAGGATGTTGAAGCAGAAGAAAGAAATAGAATGTTTCTTAAAGATGCTGAATTAAATAGGGTCTTAGGAGGCGGTTTAGTGTCCGGTTCGTTAATATTAGTAGGCGGTGAACCAGGTATCGGGAAATCCACATTACTCCTCCAAATGGCCTTAGCTCATCAAAGTACCTTGCTGTATGTTTCTGGAGAAGAAAGTGCGTCCCAAATTAAGATGAGAGCTGATCGAATTTCTAGTGAATCGAAAAAGTGTTTGATCTTAGCTGAAACCAATTTATCGGTGGTTTTAAAAGAAGCTAAACGGATTTCTCCCGAGATACTAATCATCGATAGTATTCAAACCATAGCAACGCCATTTCTGGAATCATCACCTGGCTCAATTGCGCAAGTTAGAGAATGCACCAATGAGCTGCAGCGATTTGCAAAAGAGAATAATATTGCCATTTTAATTATTGGGCACATTAACAAAGAAGGGTCTATCGCTGGTCCAAAATTGTTAGAGCATATAGTAGATACCGTTCTTCAATTTGAAGGAGACAAAAACTATTCTTATCGTCTACTCAGAGTGCTAAAGAATAGATTTGGTTCAACTGAGGAATTAGGTATATACGAAATGGTTGAAGAAGGATTACGGATAGTATCTAACCCTTCGGAGCTATTACTTTCACAAAGTGACTCTTCATTACCGGGCACGGCCGTGAGTGCAACCGTTCACGGTGGCCGGCCTCTGTTGTTAGAAACCCAGGCTTTAGTTACTGCAGCCGTCTATGGTAATCCTCAGCGATCCGCTACGGGTTTTGATACCAGACGACTAAATATGCTACTTGCCATTTTGGAAAAGAGAGCCGCCTTGCCTTTTGGTAATCAAGATGTCTTTTTAAATATAGCAGGAGGTATAAAAGTTACTGATCCTTCCATGGATTTAGCTGTTGCGGTAGCACTGTGTTCTTCGTTACAAGACATACCCATTTCATCAAAAACGTGCTTTGCTGCTGAGCTAGGCCTTACAGGCGAAATTCGAGCGGTGCATCGTATAGAACAACGAATTTTAGAGGGCGCCAGACTTGGATTTGAAAAAATGTATATTTCTAGCTTTAATCGTAAAGGTATAGACCAAGCCAAATATGACATTGAAATAAAAGCCTTTAACAAACTAGAAGATGTATTAGCAGACCTATTTGGATAAAGACCTACGTTTTACATACTGACACCAATCACATCGTTCTTCATTACAGCCTACTCTAAAATTGTGCTCCTTAATATTTTTGTACGTATCCATGATTTGTTCATCGAGCAAGCGCAGGTCTTCAGGGCTAATGACTAATTTTTTGTACTCAAATTCATCTTTTTTATTTTTTTCGAGCATGTTTATCTCTGCGGCGTACATCTTTTTAGAAAGTCTATGATCATTATCTGAAAGTATTTTATAAAAGGCTAGTTGTCGCCAATAGTCACCCCCTATTTCTCCTTTTTCAGGGTTAGGTGCCTTCATTTTTTTTGATAATGATGCTGGATTTCCGGTTTTATAATCGATCACATAAATGTGGTCATCATATTCGTCGATGCGGTCCAATGTCCCTGATATGGGGACATCCTTATAATGCGTTAACGATACCTTATGCTCAAAAAGGATATTCTTAGGTTGCTTCCAGCTTTCAAGATAATGGTCGTAGTAGGCTGTTAGATTTTGTTTGCCATAGGTCATTCGATCTTGAAACTCTCTATCCGTAAAATGAGAACGATATTTTAGCATACCTTCTTCAAAGGCATTTAATAAGTGCGTTACCGTTAACCAACCTTCATCTTGCCTTGTTTTGCTTATGTGCATTTCTAATGCATAGTGCATAGCAGATCCGTACCCTAAACTTTCTCTTCGAGCGGAAGGAACACGCAATATGTTTTCGTAATAGAATCGAATAGGACAGGCTAAATATTTATTTAGATCAGTAGGGCTGAGTTTAAAATTTTCAAGTGATTTTTCTATGAGAGAATGGTCGAGCCAATCTTTATCGGGCAGTTCAGCCGGACTCATACGTATAGCCAAGTGCGCCAGTACCTTTTGTTCATCTACGGTGCCTTGCGTATGTACCACATCTGAGCTTTCCATAAGCTCAGCAACAAATCGTGATGATTCAAGTGGTTTTTCTTTTTCTGCAGCGCTTTCGTTGTATGAAACGACCAATTGTTCTTCAGCTCGTGTTAGAGCGACGTAAAAGAGTCTTCTATCGTCATCAACTGTATCATCATTTGCATTAAGGATTTGATTAGGAATTTTAAATTGACTTGAGCGTGCTATTTTTCCTTCCCACCTGTTTTTATTAGCGCCTATCAACCAGACTTTCTGAAATTCTAATCCTTTAGATGCATGAACAGTCATTAGTTGCACGCCGTCTGTTTTTACAATGACCTGATTTAAACCTAAAGCAATCGAGTTTTCCTGCATTTTTTCAAGATCATTTAGATGATCTTTCAGCGATTTATTAGGAAAAATGGCGCTTTGTTCTTTTATATGATCAAAGAAGCTTTGCAATAGTTGGAATGAAAAGTAATTGTCACGATTCTCTAAGGCCTCCGCCATAAAGCCAGCTGAGTGCATCACGTTTTCGAGTAAAATTTGGATAGTATTGTTTGCTCGATCCTTCATCCAAGACTCTAGGCAAGCAACAAAATGTTTGATTTCTTTGGCTTGTGGTAATGAGCTCCATTGGCTCTCATCCATGATGACTTTATACCACGATGATTGCTCGTTAACAAGCAATGACAAAGCATGCATCGTTTGAATGTTTATCCCAAAATGGGACAGATATAAGGATGGGTATAAATGGGCATCGATAGAATTAGATCGAGTATATATAGCCTCAACAAGATGAAGAATTTCTAAGACTGATCGTATAAGTGTTTGGTCAAGAACATTAACCCTTCGCTTTAACTGAAAAGGTATTTGTTCGTGAGTGAGCACCTTTACTAATCCGTCTATTTCTTTATGAGAGCGATACATAATGGCACACTCATTAAGTGGTATACCATCATGTTGCCATTGTTTAATAGCTTCGAAAATGGCTACTTCTTCATGGTAGCTATTATCAAAAAATCGGATTTCGGGTGCTGGTCCAGAAGCTCTTTTTGGATTTGCTGCTATTAATTTCTTATCTAGTTGCATGGCATTTACAAGGCGATCTGTATTGACATTTATGACCGACATAGCGCCATTGAGGATGCTTTGTGTGGAACGATAATTATGACTAAGAATAACGACTTCTGGGTCGTATTTTTCTTTAAAGTCAATTATGTTTTTCATGGATGCCCCTTGAAAACGAAAAATTGATTGATCATCATCACCAACCACAAAAAGATTGGGACGTTCCCAATAATCAGCTAGGTTCATTAATAGTTGGTTTTGAGATCCATTTGTATCTTGATACTCGTCGGCAAGAATGTATTGAAACTGTTCTTGGTAGCGAGCCTTTAGAGCCTCATTATTTTCGAAAGCAACTAACACCCACTGAATCATATCATCATAATCAAAGCGCTCTCGCTTATGCATGATCTTTTGATAATTTTTAATTTCCTTAGCAGCGGCAATTAGTTTGTCACACTTTGTATTGTGTTTTTTTAAATCAGCTACTTTTGGGTCGTCCTTTTTGAATTCTTTATAATTTTTTTTATAATGATAGTTATAGAAATTTTCTGCAACTTCTTCTTCCCTATATTTTTCGATAGCCGCCTCAAACCATTCTAAGTCCCAATCTTCTCTTTTTAGCGTACTGAAAAGTTTCTTTAGATCAGGTATATCATGGTATATTTTGCCTTTGAGTCTTTTCAATATATGCTCATTGTCAAAGCCATCAATCAACTCTTGAAATACCTCAATACTTTCTAGCTCGGATAAAGATTGTAAACTCCTATATGTTCCGAATTGGTCAGCATTTTCTGTTATTATCTTATTGGCAAAAGCGTGATAGGTGTAAATGGGAATATCGTATGCTTCTGGGCCTATAAACTCTAGAAGTCGCTTACGCATAGCTACGGATCCTGAATCGGTAAACGTTAGACAGAGAATGTTTTGGAATCCAATATCTTGTGTCTCACAAATTTTACAAACTCGAAGCGCTAAGATTTGGGTTTTACCCGTTCCTGGTCCGGCAATGACCATCACGGGTCCTTCAATCGTGTCAACAGCCGTTTTCTGTGCGGCATTGAGCATGTTATATGCCTCTTGATATTTCCCTGAAGTTATATTCATTTACTGTGCGTTAATCTGTGTTCGTAGCGATTGGATTTCCGATTCTAGTGATTGCAAAGTGACTAATAGCTCTTCTGTAGATTTAGGTGTTGGTTCAATGTAGCCAGTACCACCTAACAGTGTTTTTAATTCAGCTACTGAAATTTTTCCCAGTTTGCCATTAGCGTCTGAAATGATGATATGTTCTACATTCAGATCAGGTATCTCTTTTAGAGTTATAGTTTTATGAACAATGACCTGGTTATTTTCATCTATGCGTAATATGTCTTTGAAATTACCATTTGATTGTCTTGTCTCAAAAAGAATTTCATTGCCATTGCCTCTTTGTTTTGAGCGTATTCTTGCGTTGTGTTCTTTTGCTTTTATTGCGCTATTAATGGTGGGCTCATCAAATAATTGTAGCTGACCTGTTTTTGCAAACTTGGAATAGGTCTTTTCACTGCTGTTATTACCATTGGTCATCCAGAAGGTTTGCTTACCCATATCTTCTACATCCTTAGTAAAAGTTCTAGGCACCATAATCAAAGTGTATCGAGCATCTTCTGTAATTTTTATGGCGTGTCCTACATTTGGATTACTTCTGTTATGCCAATCGTAAATATGACAATTGACAAAGCTGTTTGCTGTACCTACAACATTATTGATAGCGGTATGAGAGTATTCTTTAGTTTGTAGGATTAAGTCTCTGAAGATATTGCGATTGCATTCAAAAGTATCGATTCCTACACTTGCAATTTTAAAATCAATACCTCGCACATATCCTTCAAAATAAAGGTCAGTAAATCGATTATTATTGATCCAAGATTCTGTTGGAGGATGCGCTTGGGCTGGTGAACCTATGGAAAGAATAATACCACTGGCTAACGGAGGGAATTTGATATTGCTAAATGTGTTATTTAGAACAGAGGCACTTTTTTTAGCTGTTTCAATTTGAATGCCGCAACCTTGGATCAATCCGGGTTCAAAGGCATTTCCAATCTCTTTAATATTTATATTGTTTATATCGTTATCCCGAATTTTCCATTTTGTGACTAAGGTAAAAAAGTGAGCTGCTTTCGAAGGTTTATTAAAATCAATCTCAAAGTTGTAAAAACTATTATCACGTATCCATCCATTGCGTTTTGTCTCTAGGTGTAAAGCAGTAATAACGGATGGGGTATTCACGAAATCAAATTTGAGATTCATGAATTGGTTATTTTGGAGAATCACTTCTTCAGTATCATGAACTACAGTTTTACAAACAATGGCCGGCATGGAATGTCCAAAATTATTTATTTGAACTTGTAGATCGTGAACACGAATATTTTCCTTAGGGTATTCATGGCTGGCCAAAAGCTCTATAGCAGGTAAATTTTCAGTTACAATAAGTCTTGTAGAAGGCCCTTGACCTGACAAACTTTGTCCTTTTTTAAGTTGGATGGACGCAGATTGTAAAGGGTAATCACCTTCCAGTAAAATGATATTTGTTCCTTGTGGTAATTCGTCGATGAGATTGGAAATAAAAGATCCAAATTGGCTTGCTATAGCTGTAGTGTCAGAGCGCCCTATTCTTTGATCTACTGGATTCAGTCCTATTGTAATCGTTGATGCCGATTGTCCAAATGCACATATACTTGCGCTCAACCCTATAAGGATAAGGTATAATGATTTCATGGTAATAGCTTATGTGTTTTTTGTGGGCTAGCTGAAAAAGAATGTCTTTATCAAGGCTAGAATTATTACGAATATAAGCATTCTATACGCCCATATATTCGCATTTTTCGAGTGGGAAGCAAAGCGAGCAGCCATAAAGCCACCAGATGCTTGAGCGACGGCCATTAGTGCGCCTGCTTTATAATCTATCAATCCTCTGTATGCAAAAATAGAAAGTACGATCAAGGTATAGACACCGATCGAAAAAGTCTTAAAAGCATTGGATTGGATAAGGTCCATTTTAGTAAGACTAACGGTAAGAATTAGAATAAAAACACCTATACCCATTTGAATAAATCCACCATATATACCAGCTAAAAAGAATAGAAATAAAGTAACAGGTTTAGGTAAACGTAACAATGCATCAGTAGACTCCACAAAACGAGAGGGTTTGAGGATAACAATGAATAAGCACAATACTAGTAGGTATTTAAAGACACCTGTAAACTGCTCGTTTGATATGTTTAAGGCGATACAAACACCAACTATAGCCCCTAAGATCAAGGCAAGAAAAATAATGAAGCTATTATTTATGTTTAAGACTTTATTTCTAAAGAAAACATAGGAAGATGAGGCATTCATTGCCAATATATTCACTCTGTTTGTGGCATTAGCAATATTACCTGGTAGACCTATGAGTTCCATATATAAACTCAAGGTTATAATTGAGCCAAAGCCAGCAAATGTGTTTATGATGCCAGCCACAAACCCACCTACAATGATTAACGCGTATTCCAGCAGTCCTAGGTCCATGTATTATTTCCTTTCTTGGCATAACTCAATGAGTACGCCATTGCAACTTTTTGGATGCAAAAAGCACACCCATTTATTATCTGCACCGATGGTAGGTTCTTCATTTAGTAATTGAAATCCAGCACGCTGTAATCGAATCATCTCTGATTTAATATCATCTACAGCTAGCGCAATATGATGGATACCTTCTCCTTTTTTTTCTACAAATTTGGAGATCACACTATCTTCATTGGTTCCTTGAATAAGTTCTATTTTATTGGGTCCATTTCTTAGAAATGAGGTAATCACCTGTTGATTTTCTACTTCCTCTCGTTTGTAGACAGGTGTGTTTAAGAGTAGACTAAACAAGGATTCGCTTTTTTCCAAATCTTTTACAGCTATTCCTATATGTTCGATCTTTTGCATAGCGGCACAATATCTTAATTTAATACTAAACAAGGTCAGAATTAAGCGATTTATTCGTTAATATCGTATTGAAGAAGGAAGGTGTACTTTCTTATACTTTTCAACAAACTATTTCATGAATAAACGGGCTATCTGGATCATAATTGCACTCATGAGCACGGCTACCATCGGGCTTTCAGTACTTCAGTTTATTTGGATTTCCAGACAGATCAGCTTAGGTGAACAGCAATTCGAAGATAAGGTCTTAACGACACTTGGGGAGGTTAAGCAAAAATTAGAGGCGGATGCTATTAAGAATCTAAGCATTATTGGGAAGAAAAAGACAGGATCTTTATTTGCCAGTGAGAGCGATAAGATCGTTTCACAGATCATGAAAAAGAAAAGTGGAAACACCTTTAAACCCTTAGAGTTAAATGAATTACAATCCATACCATATATAATCAATCCAGAAACTAAATTGGAGGAAATTAATAATGAAAAGTTAGATGATTATCTCCGTAAAGGCTTGGAAGCAAAAGGGGTGCAGTTAAATTTTGAATATGGTGTATTCTCTAAAAGTTCTGACAATTTCATTTCAGTAAATGGGCAATATGTAGTAGATATTGAAGGCGGGTCCAGTGAAATTGAAACGGCAGAAACGAAAAGCCTTAGAAATGCACAATATGGCATAGACCTTTTCGATGATGGGGAAACAAGTCCTGGGTCTTTAAAATTGTTTTTTCCTGGATTTAATTCATTCCTATTATCATCTGTATGGATCCTATTGCTATGTTCCTTGTTATTTACAGGCTTGATTATGTTTTGTTTTGGTTATGTTATATACGTTGTGTTCCGACAGAAACAGGTATCTGAAATGAAAACGGATTTTATCAATAACATGACGCATGAATTTAAAACACCAATTGCTACTATTTCTTTAGCATCCGATTCAATATTGAGTCCTTCAATTATTGAAAGTAAGGACAAGATCACTCGATTCGCCAACATTATTAAGCAAGAAAATAAACGGATGTTGAATCAAGTAGAGAAGGTTTTACAGATGGCGCGGATAGACAAAAAGGAGTTTGAATTAAAAATAACACCTGTCAATATGCACGAAGTTATCCAACGAGCCGTTGAAAATAGTAACTTGAAGGTATCAACCAGGGGCGGACAAATTCAAACATTTCTAAGCGCTTCTGATCAAATGGTGGAGGGTGATCAAAACCATATCGCTAATATGATTAACAACTTATTAGATAACGCAGAGAAATATTCACCGGAGGCTCCACAAATAAAAATTGAGACAAATAGCAACAAACTATACTTTGAGATTAAGATTTCGGACAAAGGAATGGGTATGTCAAAGGAAGCCCAACGCCAAATTTTCGAAAAATTTTACCGGGTACATACCGGTAATTTGCATGATGTAAAAGGCTTTGGATTGGGGCTGAGTTACGTGAAAGCATTGATGAATGCACACAAGGGAACCATATCTGTCCAATCTGAATTAGGAAAGGGAAGCACATTTAAATTACAATTTCCTAGGAAATGGAGTGACAAAAGCTAAAAATTAACATCTAAATAGTAGAAAACTAAAAGTTGCTATAAAACATGAACCAAAAAATCCTACTAGTTGAAGACGATCGGAATTTCGGAGATGTATTAAAATCATACTTGGAAATGCATGATTATGACGTTAATCTTGCCACAGACGGTGAAGCAGGATGGGACGCCTTTCACAAGAGCGAGTACGACCTATGTATTTTTGATGTAATGATGCCAAAAAAAGACGGTTTCACTTTGGCCAGAGAAGTACGCGAAAAGAATCAAGAGGTCCCTATTATTTTCCTTACAGCGAAAACCTTAAAGGAAGATGTAGTAGAGGGATTCAAGATCGGTGCTGATGATTACATTTCGAAACCTTTCAATTCAGAAGAACTGCTATACAGAGTACAAGCTATTTTAAAGAGATCAGGTAAAAAGGCTGACTTAGATGAAGACATAAAAATCTTTAATCTTGGGAAGTTTAGCTTTAATTATCCATTACGTCACCTAACGTATGATGGTGATGAATCTAGCATGGAGAAGTTATCGCCAAAAGAAGCACATCTATTACGACTTTTCTGTCTGTATAAAAATGATGTTTTGCCAAGATCAATAGCTCTTACAAAAATATGGGGTGAAGACAATTACTTTACCGCTAGAAGTATGGACGTATTTGTAACCAAACTTCGAAAGTACATTAAGAAAGATGACAATTTAGAAATTGTCAATATTCATGGAAATGGTTTTAGACTTATTGATAGGTCTGAAATGGTAGAAATGAAATAAACGCTAATATTAAGACCTCAAATATTTAGCAACTTTGAAGACAATATCGGATGAAGGGTCGTGTAATGCGGCTCTCCATCCATATTTCTTCGCTGCCTCAATATTATCCTCATTATCATCTACGAAAAGAATTTCATTGGGTTTTACGCCTAAACGTTCTGTTACATAATTATACACACGCTCTTCAGGTTTTCTCATCCCTATTTCGTGAGAATAAAACACTTGGTCAAAGTATCTTTCTTCAAAGTCAGTTAGATTGTACTTTTCCTTGAAGTACCGATGGATCCAAGAAATATGTATACTATTTATATTACTAAGTAAAGCTACCGTATAGTCCTTCCGAAGATTGAGTAAAAATTCAAAACGATGGGAAGGCATTTCTACTAATAAGCTGTTCCAACATTTGATTACATCTCTGGGGTTAATAGATGATTTAACTTGTTGGAAATACCATATAAACGTTTCCTCATTTATTTCGCCTCGCTCTAATCGATCATTGGCTTCCTGTATGTTCTGAGGTATATTACTTCCATCCCAATCAATTTCTAGTAAATCCTTGAACCGTTGATAACAACCGGGAAAATCTAAATCGAAAAGGACATTACCAAAATCAAATAAAATAACCTTTGGGTCCAATTTTTTAGTTTTTGATAAACGTTTTGGTTCCTTGTAATACACCCTCTTTAAAAGTAGAGATGAAGTATTGACCAGCTCTTAATCCAGAAACATCAATATTGTTTTCATGGGTAGATGTAATCAAAGCGCCTGTCAAATCATACATGCGAACCATATCACCTCTATCTCCAGTAATAGTCACTCTATCGACTACTGGGTTAGGCGAAATAGTAAACGAAGATCTGTCTATATCCTTAGTATTGATAGGCGTATCCTGATTGAAGGTAAATGTCAAGTTTGCTCCTTTATCCCCTGATGGTGAACCATTCCCATTTACTAATGCCGAAGCGGCATAAAAGTTAATAGCGCCACTGTCGCCAATAGGCGCATCCCAATTTAGATCAATGGTATTTCCGCCTAATAGTGTAGTTTGCTCGATATAAGTCCGATCGCCAATATCCAACAATCTTACATTGTCTGGTTGCGTGCTTGACCAAGCGTTTACTGCTTGATCATCCCCATCCAAAGAAACCATCATAAAACCAAATCCAGCCGCATTTCCTGAGGCGTTATTTACGGTATAACGTAATGTATAGCTTTCGCCAGGTATATAAGCATTTACGGCTTCTCCGTTAGAATTTAGAAATTGAATATCAATCTCTGGTTCGAAAGAACCACTAGAGTGACAACCTTGCTGCCCACACGTTTGTCCCGTCTCACCGGGTGCTAGGGTAGCTCCATTTCCTGTGACATTTCCTCTTCCAGTTCGGTTAGACATAAATAAAAGGGCCAAACATATTAGTGAAGCTGATAGCAAAACTCTCATACAAATTATTTTTTTCCGAAGCTACAAATGAAAAAGCCATAAAGTCCAACTTTATTAAAATTTCTTGACGACAAAAAGAAAAAATAACTACCATTGATTAAACCTTTCCTGTTTACTTGACTCTAAATAGCAAATGACGAACGAATTGGATGAGCAGAAAATAGTGGCGCAACTTAAAGACCCGATAGAGGCAGAGCTTGGTTTTAGATCACTCATTGGTACATACAAAGAGCGTTTGTATTGGCATATCCGAAGGATAGTTTTAATCCATGAAGATACGGATGACGTACTTCAGGATGTTTTTGTAAAGGTCTATAAGAATATTCATTCGTTTAAAGAAGAGTCCAGTTTGTATACATGGATATATAGAATTGCAACAAATGAGGCACTGAGTCATAAAAAGCGAATGCAAAGGAAGTGGGAAGGTATGAGCCAATCAGTAGAAGAAGCTAGCGCTCAGGATTTAAAGGCGGACCCATACTTCTCTGGCGATGATGCACAACTAGCCTTAAAGTTGGCTATTGATAGTTTGCCTGAGAAACAAATGTTAGTGTTTAATATGAAATACTTTCAACAACTAAAGTATGATGAGATGTCATCTATTTTGAACACCTCAGTGGGTGCCTTAAAAGCATCCTATCATCATGCTGTAAAGAAAATAGAAGCGTTCATTAAAAATGAAGAATATGGATAAGGAACATATACACAATGAAGGGTTTCAAGTTCCTGAAGGATATTTTGAACAATTAGAATCATCGGTGCTAGGCAGATTAGATGAGGGTATGGAAGTACCAGAGGGTTATTTTGAAAATATAGAAGATAGGATTGTATCGAAAGTTAAGCCGCAACGAACCATATCGATTTCTCGATACCTAAGCTGGTCAGCGGCGGCGGTCATCCTTTTATCGCTCGGCTTTTGGACATTTTCATCAAATAATCAAGGGAGGGATGAAACCTTGATGGTAGCGATGGCCGATGAAGATGTTTACTTGGATTATTTATTGGATAATCCTGAGGAATTAGAATCATTGGATTTGTCACCTTTTTTAGATGATTCCATGAATGAACTAGATGATGAAACGATGATTGAGTTTCTTGATGAGAGTGAATTCGATTTAGAAGATCTTGAATCACTGATTTAAAATTTTTGAAACACATTTATAAAGCAGACATAATGAGAAAGGTATTATTTATTTTATTAGTCTTCGGGGTACAAGCCAGCAGTATGGCTCAGACCAAAGAAGAAATGAAACGAGCGGAGAAGATGGAGTCCTTACGGATTGCTTATTTGACGCAAGAATTAGATTTGAGCACTGATGAGTCTCAAGATTTTTGGCCCATTTATAACGAGTATCATAAAGAACTAAAAAAGATACGAGAAGGAATGCGTCGACCTGAAAATGGATTAGCAGATGTATCTGAGCAAGAAGCGGCCCAACTTATTGAGCAGCGCTTCAATTTTGAAACACAAAAATTGGCTCTAGAGAAAGAATTTGTTCAGGATCTTGAAGGGGTTATTTCTAAGCGTAAAACGGCTCGATTATTAATGGCGGAAGAAAAATTTAAAAAGGAAATGCTAGGCCGGATCAAAGAACGAATGAAAGAACGACAGGGCGGTCCTCGAGGCGGAGCGCCTATGGGCGGCGGCCCTAGAGGAAACAATCGAAACGATATAAATCATTAATAATGCTACACCCGAGGCCTGAAGATGTTCAGGCCTCTTTGTTTTTATAGGAAATAGCCATCCTTGTAAATCACCTCACCATCAGCTAAAATCTCCCCGCCTGATTTCATATCCGTTATCATATCCCAGTGGATAGCCGATTGGTTCTTACCACCTGATTGTAAATAGGATTGGCCTAAGGCCATATGGATGGTGCCGCCGATCTTTTCATCAAATAATGTATTGCCAGTGGCTCGCTGTATATTATAATTAGTACCTATCGCCACTTCACCAAAATGATCGGCGCCGTCGATAGTAAGTATCTTTTCTAGGAACTCTTGACCTTTTTTAGCTTGCGCTTTTACCACTTTCCCCTTTTTCACGGTTAACTCAATATCACTTACCTCATGCCCAGAATATATGGATGGATAGGAAAAGAAAACAGTCCCTTCAACACTATCTTCTACCGGCGCAGTAAATACCTCACCAGAAGGCATGTTTGTCTTTCCATCCGAATTAATCCATGTCCTACCTTCTACAGAAAACCGGATATCTGTTTTCCCATTTTTATACTGTAATACCGACTTTTGATTCAGTAGATCTACGATACTTTGTTGCTTTCGTCCTACTTCTTCCCATCTCGCTTGTGGATTATCATCATATAAGTAGCAGGCATTGAATATAAAGGATGCATAATCTTCTAATGCCATTCTTGCCATTTGGGCATTAGCAGCCGTCGGATATTGACAAAGGGTTCGTTTCATAGAACCATCTGAAGTACGTTGGAAATATTTTTCACTTAAGGGCTTCATAACGGCTCTCCTACGCGCTGTTTTGTCTTTATTCAATTCCTGATCAGCCATTAAGTTATAAGGCGCTCTGATGAATATATAGGCGTCATACGAGGACATAGCTTCCTTTTGTAAGACAGGTGTATGATCAATAGCAGCATCACTGGCTTCATCATGGAAAATCTTGTTTTGCCCTTGGAAACTCATATCATATTCTACAATGGCTCCTTTTCGCAAAGCATACCTATAGACTTCTTTTACTAATGGCTCTGCAAGCATGGTACTATTTACGTAAAGTCGTTCACCTGCCTGAAGATTCACACAATAGTCAACGAGCAGCTTTGCATATTTCTGCATTATTTCCATAGTTACCAATATTTGGTTTGGTAAGGATATCGGACATTATATTGTCCTTCGATCATTTCAGTCATAGTTTGACGAAGTACATCAAGATTTTCTCTTTGTTTAGCAGAGATGATAACAGTATTCGCTTGAAATTCTTCTTTGACTCTCTTTTCAAGCGCTTCTAGTAATTGCGCTTGGGTTTCTTCTTCGAGATATTTGTCAAAGTTCTCCTCTCGATACTTATCTATTTTATTTAAGACGATTAATGTCGGCTTTTCAGCTGCGTCTAAGTCTAGTAATGTCTCCCTAACCGTTTTCATTTGGTCTTCAAAAAATGGATGCGACATATCTACCACATGCATGATGATGTCACTTTCACGTACTTCGTCCAATGTTGATTTAAAGGACTCAACCAAGTGGTGCGGTAATTTTCTAATAAACCCAACAGTATCGGATAAAAGAAAAGGCATGGCTCCAAATACTACTTTTCGAACTGTGGTATCTAGGGTGGCAAATAACTTGTTTTCGGCAAAGACTTCGGATTTACTCAAGGTGTTCATAAGGGTGGATTTACCCACATTTGTATACCCCACCAAAGCTACTCGAATCAGTTGACCTCTATTTTTGCGCTGCGTAACATTTTGCTGATCGATCTTCTCTAGTTTCTTTTTTAAGAGGGATATTTTATCTCTAACGATCCGTCTATCCGTTTCGATCTCTTGCTCACCCGGCCCTCGCATTCCTATACCACCACGCTGTCGCTCTAAATGGGTCCAAAGCCCTCGCAGTCGAGGCAAAAGATATTGCATTTGTGCAAGCTCAACTTGCGTTTTTGCTTGCGCTGTCTGTGCTCGGCTAGCAAAAATATCGAGAATCAAACTACTTCGATCTACAATCTTACGTTTAAGTTCTTCTTCTAGGATGTTGGTTTGTTTACCCGTTAAGTCATCATCAAATATTATAAGATCGATCTCTTTAAGCTCAATCATTATTTTGATCTCTTCTAACTTCCCTTTTCCAACAAATGTCCGTTTGTCTGGATGATCAAGCTTTTGTACCACACGGTCTATGGTGGTGGCCCCAGCTGTTTCTGCTAAAAACTCCAATTCATCTAGATATTCAGCAACTTGCTCCGCAGTTTGATTACGAGAAATTACACCTACCAATAAGGCTTTTTCCGACTCTTTGCGCAAGCCTTGTCCTTTCTTTTTACCTATGTTCCAATCGTTGCCCATATGCTTATTTTAACCAGGCGCTAGGATCTAATTTCGTTTTACCTCTCCAAATTTCGAAATGCAATTTTGCATTGCCTTTGTCATCTGTGGTCACTTCGCCTATAGCCTGACCGACCGATACGGTTTGGCCGGCTTTTACAAAACTAGTCTTTAGTTTGGAATATATGGTGTAGAATTCACCATGCTGAACCATTATCATTATATCATGACCAGGTATGGTTTGAATACTGAGTACATTTCCTTCAGCAACTACGCTTACTTCTTTATTTTGTTTCAGGAGTATATCAATGCCATTGTTTTCAATGAAAAGACCTTTTATGGTTGGATGGGCTTGCTTCCCAAATCGACCAACAATTAATCGATCTGTTGAAGGCCAAGCTAGTTGTCTTTGTGTAAAAGAAGAGGAAGTACTGCTTACTCTTTCAGGGGTGGCAGGCTTACTTATTGTACTTGAACGTTTTGCGGCTAAGGCCGCTTCGATGGCACTTTCGATGGCTCTATTAAGATCTTCACGAGCTTTATTTTTTTTGTTCAATGCCAATCTAAGCTCTTGTTCCCTAGAGCTTAAGTCGTTTATAATTTCCTTTTTATTTTCTAAGTCCTTTTCCAAGTCTAGTTGATGGGTTCTTTCCTGAGTGACAAGCGAGTCTTGTGCGGATCGTTCTAGACCTAAAGTAGTCGCTAACTGTTCATACTCTTGTGTCACGGCTTCTAGTTCTTGTTTTTTTTGTTCAAAATGCAGATCCAATTGTCGAGCATACTGCCACTGTAAGAAAGCATCTCGAAACCCATCAGCACTTAAATACATTTGCCAATCTGAGGCTTGCTTATTTCGGATATATCGCTTTCTAAGTAAACTATTATAACTCTGTTTGAGTCCTTCTTTTGTGATGGAAAGTGAGTCTAAAATTTGCTCGGTGTATCGAATATTATGGTCGGTATCCTCCAGTTCTTTATCTAAGGTTTCAAGTAAATGGTTTCGCTGCGAAATTTGATTTTCTAATAAGACATATTCGTCCAAAGAGCTTTTCTTTTTGGCCTGACTTTCTTGAAGGATTTGACTTGTTATCTCGATCTCTGCATTCAACTGTTTTCGTTGGCGCTCTAACTGCTGTTGGTCCTGCGAGAAAGCGCTATTGAATACAAGAAAGCAAATACATATGCCGTATATAAATTTCAAGGATGGCTATTGGATCTTAGAATCAAGTCTTGTAGAAAAATTACCGGCACTTCGAGCCGATTTATACATATCTATTGCGCCCTCTTGATCGCCATTCTCCCAAAGTATATCGGCATAAATTTCGGCGATAAAACCTTGGGTACTGATCCACTCTCTGTCCAGCTTTTTGATTTGGTTCAAGGCTTGTGAGGCATCTCCTTCTGCTAGTAATTTCAAAGCATCAACGGTTATTTGATTAGGGTCATCCACCATTTTGTTTCCCATCATGAAAGATAGCTCCTCACTATATAAATCTAGATCTCCTAATTTATCAGACTTAATACTTCCGATTTGTTGCCAGAAATAGGAGTTTGATTTATTGGGAAAATAATCAATGGCTTCTTCTGCAAAATCTTTCAATTGGTTATAATCAGACAGGGTGTACAAAACCTCCATTCGTTGAAGCCAAACACTATATACTTTATCGTTAAGATCTAGTGTCCGATCATAGCTTTGTAAAGCGGCTTCTGGTGCACCGGTCAAATACATAACGTCACCTCGAAGCGCATGGGCTTTTGCTTCATCTGGGTGCGTAGCCACAAGTCCTTCTGATAAGGAACGCAAGGCTTCGATTTGATCCTGGTCATCTAAACTCACGGTTTCTATGTAAGGGATCAATTCTTTTATTTTATCATCAATGGGAATAGATTGGTTTTCGATCAATGGTTTAATGGCAAACAAATAATTGTCTTTTCCTTTTCCTTTCTTTTCTTCACTATGAAGGACAGCCACATTCGCATTTACGTTTTGAGGATCTATCTCCAATATTTTATTTCTTAGCTGTAAGGCTTTTTTAGCATTGCCACTCATGTCATATTGATAGGCGAGCGCATTCATATGATCCACATTATCAGGATACAATCCCAAAAGCTTTTCTATAGCTTCTGCACCTTCATTAAATTTCTTTTGTTCGTTTAATAAGTCTACTAACAGATAGGTAGACTTTTCATTTATACCTGCTATCTGTTCAATTTTGTATAGTTCCTTTATGGCTGAATCCGAACTACCATTTTTCACTAAGTTGTGGGCTATCCGATACTGTAAGATGGTATTGCCGGGTTGCACTTTAATAGCCTTTTCAATAAATGAATTGGCTTGTTTGTAATCCAGTTGCTTTTCGGCAATATCAGCGGCTAATAGATAATACCATTTATTGTCAGAAGACATGCCTATGGCTTTTTCGGCATAGCTTAAAGCATCTCTAAAATTTTCAGCAGCGAGCTCTATTCTAGCTAATTGGTAATAGGCGGCATGATTGGTTCGATCTTCTTCAAGTAAGGCCTTTAGCAAGTTCCGCTGTTTCTCGCCATTGGCTTGATACTTGGCTACCTCAGTCTCTAAATATTGCGATTGCTCCTTGATTTCGGCTTCGCTATAAATGCCATATTGAGCAAGCATCAAAAATGGACTGAAAGTGAATAGTAGAATAAATAATGGTTTCTTCATCTGTAACATAGATAATCAGGCCAAAGATATTTATCTAAGGTCCTTCATTCAAACAAATAAGGCAACAGTATTATTCTACAACCGTAATTTTTAACATATTAGTTCGCGGCCGTTTATGAAGCGGCATGGAACCGGTATTGACCATTACATCTCCTGGCTTGATATGTTTATTCTTTTTGAGTATCTCAATGATATCCTCGATGGTATCATCTGTAGTGGTGAATTTATCATAGTAAAATGACTTGACACCCCAAATTAAGTTCATCGTGGCTAACATATGTTTCTCAGGCGAGAAAATGTAGATTCGGGATTTAGGCCTGAAACTTGATATTTTAAAAGCGGTGTGTCCAGATATGGTTAGACCAGATATCGCTCTAGCCTTTATCTCTTCAGCGATCTTAGCAGCACTAATACAAATCGTATCAGAATTGTAGGTTCTTGACTTACGATTCGGTTTCGGACGTTTATCTTGTAATTGATAGTTTTTCTCTGCCTCCGCTATGATTCGACTCATATGATGGACTACTTGATCAGGGTGGGCTCCTACTGATGTCTCACCACTCAACATTACAGCATCGGTACCATCTAACACGGCATTGGCTACATCTGCTACCTCGGCTCTAGTTGGACTTGGATTGGTAATCATGCTCTCCATCATTTGCGTAGCTACGATGGTAGGTTTTGCTTTTTGAATACACATAGAGATGATTTTCTTTTGGATAGAAGGCACTGTTTCTAGCGGAACTTCTACACCCAAATCACCTCGAGCTATCATTACGGCGTCCGTTTCTTTTATAATCTCCTTTATATTTTTTACCGCTTCAGGTTTCTCGATCTTAGCAATGATTTTCGCTTTGTGGCTCGCACGTTGCAAAAAATCTCGGAGCTCCACTATGTCCTTTGCCTCTCTCACAAATGAAAGCGCTACCCAGTTCACAGGTTGCTTTATAATGAATTTTAAATCCTCAATATCTTTTTTGGTTAGGGATGGTAAGGAAAGAGCCGTATCTGGCAGATTAACCCCTTTCTTTGATTTAAGCACACCGCCGAAGGTAGCCTCCAATGTTACCTCATCTTTTCCGTTGGTATCTACAATTTTGAATTCAAGTTTACCATCATCTACAAGCACTTTCTCGCCTACGGTTACATCTGCTGGAAATCGCTCATAAGACATGTATGCTTTCGTCTTCGTTCCTACGCACTTTTTATTGACAAATTTTATTTGCTCGCCGGTTTTGATTTCAACACCGCCATCTTTCATTTCACCGACTCTCAGCTTTGGTCCTTGGAGATCAGCTAAGATCCCGATATGTAGATTGTTGTCTTCGTTTATTTTTTGAATATTCTTAATGACTTGTTCATGTGTGGCATGGTCTCCATGCGAGAAATTAAGCCTAAGAATATCAGCACCGGCTGCAACTAAAGCAGATAGATTTTCTAAAGATGAAGAAGCTGGACCAATGGTCGCAACGATCTTAGTGTTCTGGTGCATTATTTTTGATTTGATAGTCATAGCCGATCATTTTACTTGAAGTCGGCAAAAATCGTGCTTATTTCCCTAATTGTATGTAAAGGAATCATTAAGTTTTTCGGGCGTTCCCTCGCTATGTACCGTTATGTGGAATTGTAAACGTTACCGCTCGGTCGCTACGATCGACAGCCAGGTCTTTGCAAGGCAAAGACTCTCCGTTCCGTCGACAGTCTCACATCGCTAACGCGGAGCAGCAGTAATTAATAAATCAGTCTCTATATATATAACACAACTCAATTAGTATGTATCCAATCAGAATGGGTTTAGCTATTTCTTTTCTATTCATTGTGCATGTTTTTGTAGGTGCAGGCCTATCTGCGCAATGTGAAGGCACGTGGTGGTGCGGCAATAATTTAGAGCCTATATTTCTACCAGAGACAAATTCAGAGGGAGGACAAAACTTTATTTGCCTTACTAGTTGCATAGATCAAACATCATTGGACAATCCAATCGGGCTTTGCGAAGTTGATAATGTCCCGGTTAAATGGTTTAAGGTTGAGCTAGATGAAATAGCTTCCGAAATATATATTAGTATAAATAAAAATGGAGATTGGACGCCCTTAATTACTTTGTATTCTGGTTCATGCCAAAATCTTATTGAAGTTTCTAATTCTGGTAATCCCGCTTGTAATAGTGAATGGATAAATCAAGAATATTTTTATCAAAGTGTGAATGCAAGTAGTGAATCATATTGGATAGTTGTAGGAGCAGCAGAATTTGAACAAGTGGAAGAATTGGATTTTGAGTTGTGTGTTTCTACAACTACTATTTCACACAACTCATGCCAAAACATTACCGGGTGTAATGAAAACGCGTTCAGGGTAGAATATAGAAGCGAGGATCCCGATGGATCTTTAGGTCTTTCATTAGAAGGCCCTTTTTTTCCTGAAGAAGAAATCTTGATTTGTAGTGATTTAGCAAACTTTCAAGGAGTTTCAGCGTCTGAATTTTTCATTTCAATAATACCATTCTACGACGGATTTATAGTACCTCCCAATCATTTTCAAATGCAAGAAGTGATGGCAAATGGTAAATTGGGTCAATGGTACAATGATAGTATTCCGATCTTAAATGTAGATGTCCCAAACCTATGCTTGGAAAAAGATAACGATGACAAATTACAATTGTGCAATAGTTATTGTATGTCATGCAATTGCGAAGATGGGATAAAAGTAAATCAGCAAATGCCTGGTGGATATTTTTGGGATAGAATAGGTGGAGGACATGCTTGTTATTGCAATCAAGACCCACCTAATGATTGTGCAGGAATTTCAGATTCGATTGTTTCTTTGGAGTTTTGTATTCCGATGATTGTTGATTATTCTTCTGATAGTTATGGATCAACAAGTTCCGTGCATTTTGGCATTCAAAAATTTTACGATGCAGTTATTGGCTGCTGGCATGTGGTAGATTACTCCTGCATATCGGATTTTCCTAGTTGGGCTAAATGGGATGTAAGTTGTGGTGACATTGATGCAGATGGAGATGGTTATTTTGAATACTGTGACTGTGATGATAATGATCCAACAGTCTTTGAAAAATCACGTGAAATTTTTAACAATGAAATTGATGAAAATTGTGATGGGGTAGTCGAAATGGATTTGGATTATGATGGCTATGGTAGCCTTACAGATTGTAATGATAACGATCCAACTATATCACCAGGACTTCCTGAAATACCCTACAATGGGCTGGATGATGACTGTAATCCTGAAACTCCGGATGATGACCTGGATGGGGATGGTTTAGCCTTTGCCATTGATTGTGATGATATGGATGCAAGCAATCAAGCTCTTAGGCCAACTGGAGATGATCCCTGTGATTTATGGAATGGAAATGGTCCGATTTTGATTACAGATGATCAGTATTATACTACAAGCACGTGTTGTGCTGTGGGTGCAAATACTGGAGAAGATTATGCAAATAAGGTTTGTTCGGGTATAACGGATGCTGCGAAAGTTTGGTTTCATATAATTCCCGATATGTTTTCTACTGAACCCATCGATGCGTATGAGATAGATTTTCAAGCTAATTCAACTTTTTCTTTAGAAGTATATGTAGCATCTGCCGATGCAGGCTGTACAGGCCTGTTTTCAGATCCAGTATATAGTGCATGTGCTAGTGTAGAAGGATTTTATTTGCCGGCTTGTGAGGCTATGGATCATATATGGATTTCTGTTGGAAGTACCGAAGTAGATTGTGGAGAGCTAAGTTTACAAGTGAGGCCTATGCATTGGGAAGGCTTTGCAGATGAATGCTGGGAAGAAGATATCCCTATTATGTTTCCTGAAACAAAACCGGATGGCACTTTTAATTTCGAATATATGCAACTATTCGGCTTGGAGTTTAGCTGTCCAGAAAGGGATGTGTTTGATTGTGGTTTTAACGAAATTCCCACACAATGGGTCAAGGTGATGACTGACTCTACGGCCAATCAACTGTATGTTTATTGCGATACAGATTGCGGATGGGATCCTGTATTTGCTATCTATGAAGCACCTACAGGCAATTGTCAAGATTCGTTATCTGTCATTGGAACTGCTGCTACCCCGTACTGTAATACGTCTTGGGCCAATCCAGAACAGATTAATCAACCTGTTTGTCCAAATACATGGTATTGGATTGCGATTGGGGCAGATAATTATGAGCCGGGGATGTGTGGAGATACTCATTTTGGAATTAGTACAACAGAGACGTTGCTAGATTGCTTAGGTGAAGGGGATTGCAATCAATCAACTGATTTTAGGATTTATGATAATAGTGCAAACGAAATAAGCACACAAACTACAGTTTTCGAGCCGGAAGATTCACTTACCATCTGCAGCTCATTTTTATATGATGCCTCAGAATCCGGGGTTGAATGGCTTATGGGTATAGTCCCTTTATTAGATGATTGGAATATGGAAGATTTCGAACCAGAAACTATTGAAGTTTTAGCAAATGGAATGGCTGCAAATTGGGTGGATCAAACTGTATTAACACGAGCAACGTCAAGGATATGTAGTTACATAGATGAAAATGGAGTAACCCAGATTTGCAATATGGAATGTATGCCTTGCCCTTGTGACCAAGGCCTAGCACAGGGTGCTTTGTTACCAGGATCTTGGCAATGGGCTACAGAAGGGGATTGCAACTATTGTAGCCCATTAAGCATGGGTGAACCTAGCAGAGGCATTGGTAGCGTACAAGCTGAGGTAGTATTTTGTATTGACGTAATCATTCCCACCTTTGAAAACGGGGTGGATATGGAGGACCCATATATACGTTTTGGTTTCCAAACGTTCTCAGATGGTATGATTGGATGCTGGCGAGATCCTGTAGGTACTTGCAAAGATGATCCAGCGCAATTTATTCGATTGCGAATAAGCAATGATCCTGCAGAAACGCAAGACCTTGATGGTGATGGGGTAGATGCTTTTTTTGATTGTGATGATTTGAATAGCGAGATATACCCAGGCAATTTAGAAATGCCTTATAATGGAGTTGATGATGATTGTGATCCAGAGACGCCAGATGATGATTTGGATGGTGATGGTTACGGAATAGATGAGGACTGTGATGATTTGAATAGCGAGATATACCCAGGCAATTTAGAAATGCCTTATAATGGAGTTGATGATGATTGTGATCCAGAGACGCCAGATGATGATTTGGATGGTGATGGTTACGGAATAGATGAGGACTGTGATGACATGAACAGTGATATTTTTCCAGGTAATGAAGAGATTGCGAATAACGGAATCGACGAGGATTGTAATGGAGAAGATTTAGTGAGTAGTACTAATCAAATAGAGGGTCAATCGATTTTTATCTATCCAAATCCAGCGAGGGATTTTCTATATGTTGATACAGATAGTGGCGATTCATTTAGATATACTTTGTACGATACAAAGGGTAGTATGTGCCTAGAGGGAAAGACTGGAAAAGCCATAGATTTACAGACAATAAAAGGAGGACTTTATTTTTTGCACATACACGGGTCAGGTGGCAAGGAATCTATATCATACAAACTTTTTGTAAGTAAAGAGTAGAATCCCGATGTTTGCGTTGCAAAATCGGAGACAGGTCCCGAAGCTTAGATTGGAGACAGGTCCCGATGCGTAGATCGGAGACAGGTCCCGATGGGTAGATTGGAGACAGGTCCCGAAGCTTAGATTGGAGACAGGTCCC
>JAHDDO010000076.1 GCA_020629315.1 Saprospiraceae bacterium
TACAAGTAGTTTTCTCATAATTGTTGGTTTTAATATGAATAATATGGGTGTGACAGCTCTAATAAATCTAGTAATTTTCATCGCTGCATAAAAATTTTCTTCGCTATTTTCGTCCTAAAGGAAAACACCCTTGGATATACAGTCGCTTAGAAAATCCCTGCTCGAAAATGATCTTGCTAGTTTTAGTAAGCTCTATCACGATTTCAAACCTTATTGTATCTCCACACTAAAAAGTAAACAACTCAATCTTGATCAAGCACAATGCGAAAGTATATATGATGATGCTATGCTCTTATTTCGCGATCATTTGATACAAGAGAAAATTCAGCAAGGAAGTAGCATAAAGTCTTACATTACAGGGATTTGCATAAACTTAGGTCGGAATAAAATGCGCAAAGAGCAACGATACCAATCCAAGAAAAATGAAATACGTTTACTTTTTCAAGAAAGTGAACACTTATATGAAATGGATGATGATCAAAGTAACCAGCGTTTAAAAAGGGTGCAAGGTGCTTTGAAACAACTAGGTGAGAAATGCCAGAAGATTATTCACGCTCATTATATATTAGGGATGTCTATGGTAGAGATTGCGGACTATCTTGGCTTCGCTAGTAAAGATGTAGCCAAAACAACTAAGTCTAGATGCTTCAAAAAATTAATCGCCATTATTGAAAATCAATCATGACAGAAGATCATATCCTTATAGAAGCTTATTTAGATGGATCCTTAAGCAAGGACCAACAAATACACTTTGACCAACGGTTAAAGAATGCTTCCTTTAGAAGTCGGCTTTTGGATGCAGGCGTGGCATTGGACCAACTCCAACAAATGAAAGACGAAGAATTCCTGCAAGCGCTTAAAGAAACAAAAACAACGAAAACATTTTCATTAAAACCGTGGCTTGGCGCTGCCGCTATCGCTGGATTGTTAATCGCCGCTAGTATGTTCTTTTTTGGTGGACCTAACACTAATCTGCAGCAAGAGGCCATTGCACAACATTTCATTCCGTACCCACCGGTAGACTTTTCACGAGGGGATATGATCAATCCAGATGAGAAGCTAAAATCAGCACTGCGTTATTATGTAAACGAAGATTGGCCAAAGGCGGAGGAGACGTTTCGTTCGCTGGACCCACAGACAGATACCATTCTTATGTATGTAGCTAATTGCCAACTCAAACAAGGTAATTATCGGGATGCGGAAAAAATATTTTTTAATTTGACTGAATCCATGGCATTGAACATCCGCCAGAATGCAGAGTGGTACCTATTTTATAGTCTTCTCTATAGAAATAACATAAAAGGCGCACGGGTGTTGTATGGTGATATTACAAATGACCCCAAGCACCCTTTTCTGCCTAAAGCATCCCAATTGAAGTCTTATTTGGAAGAAAAGTAAGCATCCTTGTTTACCTACTTCGTAAATAAGACAATAAGTAATACCAGCACGCTCCTAAAGATTTCAATAAAGTAATATAAGATCGATCATCATTCGATAGTGGATGGTCTAACAAGCCATTTATTATTATTGCGAGCTGGTACTTTTTATACTCTAAGGCTAAACGTAGCCAAACGAGGGCTTGCGCGGATCGTCCACTTTTTATCTTTTTTATATTACAATTATCTATATATATAGAAATATTTCATATATTTGAAATTGGAACCTGCCTGAGTTAACTTTAAATTAGTTACAATCATGCTGCGTTCTTACAGTACAAAATGTTTTGCCATACTCACTTTTTTAGCACTTACCCTAAGTTGGCAAACAAACGATCTTCAAGCTGCAAGCCTTGAAGACACCAAGAAAACCGAGAAAATTTATCCTGAACTATCCCTGGCTCCAGAACTGATTACTGGAGTCGTTATTGATAGTGTAGCCGAACTAAATCCTAGTTGCGGTAATATTAATGGAGAACTTCATATCGAAGCAAGTGGAGGTACACCACCACTTATGTATAGTATTGATGGAGGTATCACTTTTCAAGATGATCCTATATTTACGGAATTAGGTGCAGATGACTACTTAGTTTTAGTACTAGATGCCGTTGGGTGCTTTGATCAAGCATCTCCCCAATTGGTAAGTACACCGGAAATAGGCTTATTAGCTGTGCCAGGTTGTGCCACCGGAGGAACAATTAATATCAACCTAACGGTCGTTGGTGGGACCCAAGGGGACAGTGAATTTAGCTGGGAAGGTCCTGGTGGGGCCACCTATGATACTCAAGATCTAACAGAGGTACCACAAGGGAGTTATAGCGTAACTATCACAGATAGAGTAGGTTGTACAGGAACAACATCTGTAACATTAGAGGATTGTTGTGATGGAATGGAGTTCTGTAATGCCGATGTCGTCCAGTCTGGCTGCGAAGGTTCAAGTACAGGCAGTATAACACTAAATCCAATGGGTGGTGCAGAACCATATAGTTATGCATGGTCACATGATGCCAGTATAACAGGAAATGCAGCAAACAATTTGGGAGCAGGTATGTACATGGTTACCGTAGAAGATGCTAATGGTTGTATGAATATTTGCAATTACACTATTTCGGAGTCCGAAAATGTAATGATCAGTGGTATCAATGTTACCGATCCTATATGTGGGGAAGCAAATGGCTCTATATCTATAAGCCTAGAAGATTTTATGGATGACACGTGCCCGGTGCAGTATAGTATTGATGGTGGTATCACTTTTCAAGATGACGCAAGTTTTGCTGGACTTTCTGAAGGTACGTATCAGGTGGTAGTTAGAGATTGTAATTCATGTGTAGATATGGAAACTGTCACATTATCAGATAATGGGAATCCTAATTTATTTAATCTAATGACCTTTTGCGTTGATGACGAATTCTTAGATATCGTTATAGGTGTAGCAATGGGTACACCACCATATACCTACGCTTGGGAAGGACCTAACGGTTTTACTTCAACGGAGGGTAATCTTTCAGGATTGGAAAATGGTGATTACTTCTTGACAGTGACGGATGCAAACGGTTGTACTACCACTGGTCAAGCCAGTAAATTGGAGGATTGTGGAAGTTGTGGTAGCATTGAAGGTTATGTTTGGGAAGACAAGAATGGTAATGGTGTACAACAAGCGGATGAATTCGGGATACCAAATGTACCCGTATTCTTGTTTGATGCCGATGATAATTTAATAACATCTTCGACTACTAACGGAGATGGCACGTATGCTTTTACAGAATTGCCTAAAGGTGACTTTTATGTTTTATGGGATCCAGGCGCAAACTTTGAAGCCACAGCGTCAAATGCAGCTGGAGATGATACAGTAGATAGTGATTTAGATAACTCTAATGGTCCAGGAACCAGTATGAGTTTTACCATAGCCGGTTGCGAAACGGTCGCACATGTGGACGCTGGATTTTTTGTTTGTTCGCGAATTGGTAAAAAGGTATTCTTTGATAAAAATGAAAATAACCTTTGTGATGTTGGAGAAACTGGGATAAATGGCGTTGTGATAGAGATCTACAGACGGAATGAATTGACTGGCGAGTTTGTACTTTTTGGTGAGCAAACGAGCGGTACCAATGCAGATACGGGTGAATATGGTTTTTGGTCAGCCTGCGTTCCTCCAGGTGATTATTATTTGCAAATTACAACGTCTATCGACGGGCTTGCATTGGTCTTAGCAGATGCTGGAGACGATAGTATAGATAGTGATTTTACCGAGTCAAATGGTCCTGGAACCACTGATATTTTTACAGTGGAAAGTGGGGTAGACAAGTGTGATATTGCGGCAGGATTTATGATAGAAGCTACATTAGGCGATCGCGTTTGGTATGATCAAAATGCAAATGGAATGAGAGAAGCCAGTGAACCGGGCATGGAAGATATCTTAGTAGAGGTATACAATCAGTCTGGTTATAAGGTAGGACAGGCCTATACAAACCAAAACGGTTCATATACTTTGCAAGGTTTAGGAACACAAGATCATTATGTGAAGTTTACGCCACCTCCTGGGTATGGATTTACCATGGCCTTTATGGGAGATGAAGAAACATCGAGTGTAGTCGATCACTCAAATGGTTTAAACACAACACCTCACTACAGCACGGTTTGCGGTATTCATACCCCGAATGTGGATGCAGGTTTAGTGGCGGGTGTTCTTCCAGCAAGTTGGCTAGGATTCTCAGCAGAACATCTAGGAAATGAAATTTTGCTTCAATGGTCAATTGCGGATGCTTCTAATCTAGAGCTATTCGAAATTGAAAAATCTTCAGATGGGATTCATTTCCAAAAAATAACTGAAATTGAAAATAATGAAGGTCTGCAATACGAGTACTCAGACACAGATATTTGGCCAGTAACTAGCTATTACAGAATCAAGCAACAGGATAAAAATACCAGTTATAACTATAGCCAAATAATTGCGGTAAATCCAATGTCAAATGTGACTGAATTAGCGATTACGCCAAATCCAGCAGTGGATATAATTACTATATCAGGTCTTACAGAAGGTCAAGCAGCAAGCTATGTGATCTATGACGAAAAGGGCAGCCTTGTAAGACAGCAAAACAGCATAAATACAAGTGATCCAAAGCTGACTATTACGGATCTTCAAGAAGGTGTTTACATAATTAGAGTAAGCATTGAAGGCGCCGAACAAAGCTTTAGATTTATCAAAACAAACTAAGAGTAGTAATACTAAAGGGGTCTTGTATGAGTGGCTATGGTATGATTATCATAGCCACTTTATATGTAAGAATTTATATGTGTAATTGTGGGTATTTAACTTGTTTAGTTGGTCCAATGTCCTTATGAAATCCGACCCCATTCTTTCAAATTTCCTGATCCTGCGCGCATATATTCGAGTAAGCTTTGATTGTGAGCTTTTGCTAAAGTAGGGTCATCTTGAAGAATAGTTAATGCAAAATTTCGACAGTACTCTAATAGACTTTTATCATGAGTTAGGCTAGATAAACGAAGGTTAACCACACCACTTTGTTGCGTACCTTCCATGTCTCCTGGACCTCTGAGTTGCAGGTCTGCTTCTGCAATCTCAAAACCATCATTGGTTCGTACCATAGTGGTTAATCGTTCTCGACTTTGTTGAGTCAATTTATATGAACTCAATAAGATACAATACGATTGGCTGTTGCCTCGTCCCACTCTGCCTCGTAATTGATGAAGTTGAGATAGTCCAAATCGTTCGGCATTTTCAATGAGCATTACCGAAGCATTAGGGACATTGACCCCGACCTCAATTACAGTAGTAGCTACCAAAATGTGTGATTCTTTATTCACAAATCGTTGCATTTCTAGATCTTTATCGGTGGCTTTCATTCGGCCATGCACTACACTGATTTGATAGGCAGGTCTAGGAAATCGTTGTAATAAGCGTTCATATCCTTGTTCTAAATTAGCTAGATCCAAGGTCGCTGACTCTTCTATCAAAGGATACACGACATATATCTGTCGACCTTTTTCAATTTCGCGCTCTATGAAGGCATAGACCTCAGGTCTGCCATTATCAAATTTATGCACAGTTTGGACCTTCTTTCGGCCTGGCGGTAGTTCATCAATAACAGAAACATCCAGATCGCCGTATAATGTAAGCGCCATAGTTCGTGGGATAGGGGTGGCAGTCATAACCAAAATATGCGGAATATGGGCCTTCGCCTTTGCCCAAAGTTTGGCTCGTTGGGCCACACCAAAACGATGTTGTTCGTCGATGATAGCAAGCCCTATGTTTTGAAATTGAACCCAATCTTCTAGTAAAGCATGTGTACCAATCAATATGTGGATTAGACCTTCAGAAACTAGGCGCAGTGTTTCTTTTCGAAGCTTGCCTTTGATCGATCCACTTAAATAACCCACATAGACGCCAGTTCCTTTTAAGGTTTCTGAAAGAGATTCAAAATGTTGCTGAGCTAATATTTCAGTAGGGGCCATTAAGCAAGACTGAAACCCATTATCCTTAGCTAACAACATGCATAATAAGGCAACCATCGTTTTGCCACTACCCACATCTCCTTGGATAAGTCGATTCATTTGAAATCCAGACGCAACATCTCTGCGCACTTCCTTTATGACTCGTTTCTGAGCATTGGTTAATTCGAAAGGAATCTTCTCATTATAATATTTCATAAAAGCATCACCCACTTTTTCAAAGACAACGCCCTTTAATTGTTCTTTACGTCTTGATTTTAAAAATAGAATTCGAAGCTGAAGAAAGAATAATTCATGAAATTTAATCCTTTTGATGGCCTCATCTCTTTCAGCAATACTTTTTGGGAAATGAATCTTATGAACAGCATCACCTAAGGAAATTAGCTTTAGACTTTTACGATAAGACTCAGATATTGGGTCCGGAATAACAGTCGGGGGCACTTTGGATAATATCTGCTTGATGCACTTTTTTCGTTTTTTCTGCGTGAATCCAGCCTTGTTTAGCTTCTCAGTAGAATGATAAACAGGTTCTAATCCAACAGGTATTTTTTTTCCTTCCTCAAAAGGCTCAAATTCAGGATGTACCATGCTAAATTTAGATCCATATTTACTGACCTTTCCAAAAAAAATATAGGTTTTGCCTGCTTCTAGCGCATTGGGTATCCAAGAAATACCTTGGAACCATAACAACTCCATTTGACCAGATCCATCAAATATTTGAGCTACTAAGCGCCGTTTTGCCTTGCCCTTAACTTCTCGAATTGATGATAGTGTGGCTTTAATTTGGATAAGATCATTGGATTCTTGTAGGTCTGAAATATTAGTAAACTGAGTTTTGTCTACATATCTAAAAGGAAAAACATCCAATAGATCCCCTAGTGATGAGACACCAAGATCTTTTCTTACTGCATTGATCTGGCGATCATTAAGAGCAGCTAATAATGATATAGATTGATCTAGATATGCGTGTTTTGGGATCAATAAATTTCTTTTAGATAAAAATATCTGAAATCCACTAGATACAAACTATTTGCTCGTATTACAATAATGGATATTTAAAAATTAACACCTATCGAATGAGGGGTTACACCTAGGACCTGTGTCATAGATGTAATTAACGGACACCCAATACTATCTATCCAACACAGCAGGCTACTAAGAAAAATCTGTTTTTGTTTGGGTTATTAAATAAAAAAGTACTACTTTCATATTACGATTTTTTATAATATGTTATAATCGTAGGGAAACTCATATTCACTTCCTTCCGATACGTACTTACACACACACACTTAAAACACATCCCGAAGGACAGTACGATCGTGGTAGC